>NZ_SJPW01000005.1:184064-484064 GCF_007860125.1 Rubripirellula tenax | reverse complement strand
TGCCGGATCCTGCTTCGAACCAATGCGTACCCACCCATGGGGGCCGCTTGTTTTGGCAACCTCGAGTACCTAGTTTGCTGCGTTCGCTTCGTCATCGGTGAAGCGAATGCGTCGAATCGGACACTCTTGGCCTCCGGAGAAACACCGTGAAACGATTCATGGTTTCGTTGGGATTGGGAACGCTCCTCACATTTTCACTCACCACGCAATCGCAGGCAGAGATGCCCCGGCGTGGTGATCCGTCGATTGAGCAACCGGGCGTGTCGCCCCCGATCATCAGTTGGCATACGTCGCTGGATTCCGGCTGGGAGGAATCGCGTCGCCGCGATGTACCCATGGTGATCTTCATCACCACCGATCGGTGTCGCTATTGCGAAGCGATGAAACATGACACATGGTGTGACCCCACGGTTCAAACGGACCTTGCCAAGGGCTTCGTCGCCATCGAGCTGACGCCGCAAGAGAATTCACAGACGCTGCAACGCATCAAAGTCGATACGTATCCGACAACCTTGATCGGGGTTCCGCAGGGAAAAATCGTGGCGCACCGAACCGGATATCAACCCGCGATTGCAATGAAATCGCTGTTGCGGGACGTCAAGGTAAAAGTCTTCAAGCGATAACCGGCAAGCGTCGGTGATGCTTTGGATTCTTAGTAGGCTTTCGCGAAAACGGCTTGTTTCGCGGCGGGCTTGCCGGTCAAGAAACACGTGCCGGGAGTATCGTTTCCATCGCGGGGAATGCACCGGATCGTCACCTTCAACTCTTTCAGCAGCGGTTCGACTTCGTCTTCGCTAGCGAAGTGACAGTAGGCGAACCCGCCATCGATTCCATCTTCGTTATCCGACTTGAAGAACGCCCGGAAGTCGGCTTCGCTTGTGATCACTTTCGAGTTTTCTGTGCGAAGTTTTAGCGCCGCGTCGAACAACGCTTGCTGCATTTCGGCCAAGATCGTTCCGATGTTGGAAACCAGTTCGGCGCGATCCATTCCGACGGACTTGGGTTGATCGCGACGGGCAAAGAAGACCGAGTTCTTTTCCATGTCTTTCGGGCCGACTTCCAATCGGATCGGAACGCCCCGTTTGACGTGATGCCATTTCTTCTCGCCACCGCGGACGTCACGGTCGTCGATCTCGACCCGAATCACCGCGCCGGCATAGGTTTGCACAGCCAGTTCGGCCTTCAAAGATTCGACATACTTCAAGACTTCCACACGTTGTTCGTCGTCGCGATAGATCGGCAGGATCACAACTTGTGCCGGTGCCAATCGAGGCGGCAGAACCAATCCGTCGTCATCGCTGTGCGTCATGATCAACGCACCGATCAAGCGAGTGGAAACGCCCCAAGATGTCGTCCAAGCAAACTCGCGTTCGCCGCTTTCGGCTTGAAAAACGATCTCTTGTGCCTTCGCAAAGTTCTGGCCGAGGAAGTGACTGGTTCCGGCCTGCAGCGCCTTGTGGTCCTGCATCATGGCTTCGATCGAAAGGGTGTCGACCGCGCCGGGGAACCGTTCATGCGGAGTCTTTGAACCGACGATGACGGGCATCGCCATCCAGTTTTCGGCAAAGTCTTTGTAGACGTCGACCATCCGCTGGGTTTCTTCGATCGCTTCCTGTGCGGTCGAGTGGACGGTGTGACCTTCTTGCCAAAGGAACTCGGCGGTCCGCAAAAACATCCGCGTCCGCATTTCCCATCGCAGCACGTTGGCCCATTGGTTGATCAGAATCGGCAGGTCGCGGTAGCTCTGGACCCACTTCGCATAAGTGGCACCGATGATGGTTTCGCTGGTGGGACGAATGATCAGCGGCTCGTCCAATTTTCCGGCCGGTCGAAGTCCGCCGGCGGGATCGGGTTCGAGTCGGTGGTGGGTGACGACGGCGCATTCTTTGGCAAAGCCTTCGACGTGCTCGGCTTCCTTTTCCAGGAAGCTCATCGGGATCAAAAGCGGGAAGTATGCGTTCTGGTGCCCGGTCGCTTTGAACATGTCGTCGAGCGCCCGTTGCATGTTTTCCCAAAGTCGATAGCCCCAGGGCTTGATCACCATGCAGCCACGAACCGGCGAGTTTTCGGCCAAATCCGAAGCTTTGATGACCTGTTGATACCACTCGGGATAGTCTTCGCAGCGGGTGGGTTGGATCGCCGTTTTAGGTGCTTTGGACATCGCAGGGGATCGGGGGCATCGAGAAGGAGAATTGGTTCAAGCAATGAATTTCGCTTCCCAAGGCCCTTCTGAACAGCCCATGTCCATATCGTCCTCGAACATCCGTGATATGGCGATGCCGGTGGCGTGTTTGACGTCTATTCGCGTTTTGACAACCAAGCGTCGACGCGCTGCCGAATGGTTTCGTCTCGGTTCAACCGGTGATGGTCGCGTTCGATGCGGTCGCGCAGTTCTTCGAGCTTCGATTGGATGATTTGAACTTCAAGACTCTCGTTTTCCTGTTCCAATGCCAGGTCTGCCGTGGCCACCTCGGCCAGTTGACGCCGCAGTTGCGTGTCATCGCCGTCGGGCGTTTGAGCGATCACGGCAACGATCGACTCGATGCGTTTTTTCAACTCTGCGCGTTGGGTGTCGTTTGCGGCCCGTTGGGTGCTGAGTTGTTCATGGCTAAGTGGTCCCATGATCATTCCCGCTCCCATTCCCATTCCCGATTCCCTCCCCATTGCCATGTCCATTTCACCGTCCATTCCCATTCCACCTCCCATTCCCATTCCCGATTCCATCCCCATCATGTCCATTCCCATGTCGTAGTAGGACTGCGGCGCCTTGACCATTGCCGCGAACAAATCCAAACGGACCGGCGTCGATGGTTTGTCAAAATCGCCTGCGGCCAGTGTCCGAGAAATTTCCGATAACATTCGCGAGTCGTCCTGCAACTTTTTTTCCGAAACGTACGGTTCGCGTAGCCATAACCTGGTGCCGTTTTCGGCTCCGTATTCGTCCTTGGGGTCCACCTCAACAAATTCGACGTCATTGATACCGAAGCGAAGCGCGTTGAGTTTGGACTTCTTTTTGAACTGATCCAGTTCGGCACCCGCCAGCGAATTTGGGTACTCGGCGACGATCGACCGATTGGATGACTTGGGAACACGGCTGGTCACGTCCACTCGAACGCTTGCCAATGTGGGCGCGTCGAAGATCATCGTTCCGGACTTATGATCTGGGCCGAACGCCCGCACGATCTCTTGCGCGCTGACGAACGGTGGCGATTGATAGTCATAATCCTCGCCAAGCAGGATCACGACTTCCATGGCCTGATTTCCACCGAAGCCTCCGCCGCCCATTCCTCCTTGGCCGTTGGTGAAATTTGCGAGCGTGAAGACGGCAAAAAATGCCAAGGCGATGGAATAAGAACGCGTCATGGGAACCTCTCGTTGATTCGTTGGGGAGACAAGGGTCATCGTTCCATCCTCTGCATCAGCTGATCCACTTCATCGTTGAGCGACTGAATCTGTTCACGGACGGTTGGTTCGGGAGCGGTCGGTTCGGTTTCGCTTACCGGGACCAACGAAGGTGGCATTGGCCGCACCGGTGATTGCGTTGGTGTATCCAAAGACGCGTACCAACCAAACATCGCGACTGCCGGCAACACGACCAGGATGACCAACGCACCTATCAGGTATCGAAGCATGGGATTGATTTTCCGTCGCGAGGCAAGCGAAGAGGGAAGGGCATTCGATGTGGGCTGTTGCACGTGAGCCAAGCAGACTTCCAGGGTCGTTGCCAGCTCGGCAGCGCTCTGGGGTCGATCGTCGGCATTCTTTGACAACAGATTGGCGACCAACCGGTCCATCCAATCAGGCACGTCGGCACCTTGGACTCGCATCGATCGAGGTTCATCGTCGGTGATTTTTCGCAGAATGCCGTAACTGGTTTCAGCTCGAAAGGGCGGCTTGCCCACCGCCATCGCATGAATCACACTGCCGAGCGAAAACAGATCACTGCGAGCATCGATGGCCGATCCGCGCGCCTGTTCGGGTGACATGTACTGGGGCGTGCCGGCGATCACGCCCGAACGCGTCACGGTCACATCATCGGCTGCGCGGGCCAAGCCAAAGTCCGTCAGCATGGCTCGATCAACGCTGCGTTCTAACAGAATGTTGGCAGGTTTGACGTCGCGGTGAACCAACCCTTGGGCGTGCGCCGCGGCTAGCCCGTGCGCCACTTGAACGGCGATCCGCAGCGTGTCGACAAGCGGCAAGGGGCCATCGGCATCGAGGCGTTGTTGTAGCGAGTGGCATGCAACGAACGGCATCACCAAAAACGGCAGCGATGATGACTCGCTAACCGACAAGATCGGCATCACGTTGGGATGGACCACCGCGGCGGTGGCTTGGGCTTCACGCAAGAACCGTTTTCTCGCAACCGCCATCGTGGCCAAGTGTGGCGACATGACCTTCACCGCGACGGGACGGTTGAGTTCTTCTTGGAACCCTTTCAACACGATCCCCATGCCGCCATGACCGATCACGGACAAGATTTCGAATTCGCCCAGTCGTCCGAGCGCATCGGATCGGTCGGTTGGTTCAAGGAAAGCGACCGCGAAATCGACGATCGATTCGTGTTCGCCGCTCGTTCCGCCATTGATAGATCCCAGCGATTTTGCCGATTCCGATTCACGACGAAGGACTTGCGATATTTCGTGACTGCCGTCATCGCTGCGAATCAACGCGTCGATGCGTGATTGGCATTGGCGGCACTTGCTAAGGTGGTCGACGACGGCGTCTTCGGTTGCTTGGTCGGTTCGTTGGTTGACCGAATCGGCAAGCGCCGCGTCGCTGGGGTGATGGGCCTTCATTGCATCACCTCGTCAATCGTTTCGCGAATGCGGCGGATGATTCGCGATCGCGACATGTAGATGCTGCCCGGCGAGACGCCGATCGACTCGGCAACTTCGGTCACGTCGCGGCCATCGATCATCGTTCCCCAGAACGCTTGCCAGCTTGTCGGCGCGAATTCGTCTTTGACCCTTCCCGCCGCCCACACGACCAATTCGTGACGGTATTGATTCTCGATCGCCGGATCGGTGCGGTCGGGATGTTGGTCCAGCATGGCGATCGCGTCGCTGCCACCTTGCCCCGAAATTTGGCGGCGTTGACGTGCCATGAATTTGATCACGACATTACGGGCGACGCGATTGACCCAGCGACGAAACGAGGCTTCGGCCCCGTCGTCGGTCCATCCGGACACGGATCCCGCGATGGCCAAGAGAACTTGCTGGACGACGTCGCCCTGGTGGTTGAGCGGAACGCCCTGACGAGCGATCAAGTGCTTCAGGAACGGCTCGTACGTTTCGACGAAGGACCACCAAGCGGATTGATCCCGTTGATCCGCCAGCCGGACGATCAAGCTCGGTCGTGTCTCGGGGTTCAACATGCGGCGAAATCCAACAACCAAAAGAGCGTATGTCTATTGGTTGTAGTCCACCTTGCAGGCGGAATCTCACGCCGGATCAAAAAAATTGATCACTCCCGCCGAAACTCGCACGCCACTTCTTTCCCCATGTGGGTCCGTCCTTGCCAGAGCCCCACCCACATGAAAGGCACCTGAGAAGTGGAAAGAGAAAAGAGTTTGGGTTATCGACGCAGGTTCAACAGTTCGTCGAGCAACTGCTGGCTGGTCGTGATCACGCGGCTGTTTCCGCGGTACTGGGTACTGGCCAGCACCAGTTCGATCAAGTCTTTGCCGATGTCCGTGTTCGACAATTCGAGCGCACCACCGATGACATTGCCGATGCCGTTTTCGCCCGGCGAACCTTGGACGGGCAAGCCCGTGTTGACGCCTTTGGCATACATGTTCAAACCGCGTGCTTCCAAGCCGACGGGGTTGGCGAAGCGGGCCAATTGAAGCTGGCCCAAATCTCGCGTGATCCCGTTGCTGAAAACGCCTCGGATCGTTCCGTCTTCGCCGACCACGAAGCTGTTCAATACGCCCGGTTCGCTACCGTCTTGTCGAGTCGCTGCCAGCGTCGCGTTCTGCGTCGCCAAGCCCGACACCAAGTCAAAATCGAGGTCGAACTGCAAAGGCGAAAGGCTGGGGATGTCGTCGCGGCCGATGGCGATTCGATCATTGGATGAGTTGACGAAGCTGCCGTTGCCGTCGAAGTACAACAATCCTGATCCCACCGATACACCGCCGCCGGACGAAGCAGATTGGTTCTGGGGGCTGTCGGCGTACCAGCGATACACGGTTTGTTCGTTGGTGCGTGCTTCCAACGCGACCGTGACGCGGACGTTGATCGGAACACCCAGCGAATCATAGACGATGAAGTCGCTGGCGGCACTTTGGCCGACGGCTTCTTGTGCCGATCCGAAACCAAGGTTCGGCGTTGTCACGGTGCCGGCTCGTGTGCGAAGTTGGAAGGCGGCTAAGTCAATTTCCAAGGCATTCAATTCGCCCGTGTTGCTGACGAAGCGCAGAGCGCCGTCTTGGATGTAACCGCCTGGTACCAGAGTCCCCGTTTCGCCGGCAATCAGGTTCTCCGACGCAAGAACTGGGTTTTGAGAGTCGATTTGCAAACTCTGGATGCCCGAGGCTGCCTCGACAAAATCCAAGAAGTCTTGAACCGATGTCGTTTCGGTGATCTCGAGAGTCTGGGTGCCCAAGGCGCGGCCGCCTTTGCGACCGCTATAGCTGAGCGTGCCCAATTCGAAAGCGTTTTGGTACGTCAGCCCGTCACGCTTCAAAACCGACGTCAGCAACGTGCTGCTATTGACGGTTGGTCCATCGAGGTCGACCAATTGGTTGCCGGGAATCGCCAGATCGGCGATCTGTGCATCCGATTTTCCGTCGGTGTAGACCGTCCCCGGTGCGACGGTATCCACCAGATAAAAGTTGTTCTGGTCACCCGCCAAGTTGCGGTAAATTTTGACTTGGGTGTATGCAGGGAACGCGTCACCGGTTTCGGGTGTTGGCGGCGTCGGAAAGTTGGAAAGCGTCACGCGTCCGTTGACGACGTTCTGTGGTCCGATCAAGACGCTTGGCCGACTTTCTTTTTCGCCCGGTCGGCTGTAGGTGATCATGTACGTGTAGTTCCCCGTCAGCGTGTCGTCGTTGATCGCGTTGCCCGAAAGCGCGGTCGAGCCGTTGTCAGTAAACGTCGCACCGGCTGCAGCCGATCCGAGTCGGAAGAAGTCGCTGCCGTTGGGGCCGGTGCGATAGACGTTGACGGTGGGGAAGTCGCCCGTCGGCTCGTTTGGTAGATCGCCCAGCGCGACGGCGCCTCCGGTGCCCACGGTCGCCGTGATCGGTGCGCTGAGGGTTGACTCGTTGCCCGACGAATCGACCAAGGCGACGCGGTACCTGTACGTGCCGGCGGCAAGGGTGCCGACGCCACCGGTACCCACGGTCACGCCCGCGGTGTCAGAAAGCGGCGAGACACTGATCAGTGTCTCGGACGCATCAGGACGCGGTACGTTCGCGTCACCCAACTTGATCGACTCGATCACTTCGGAAACCGTTGCAAGATCGCCCTCAGGCGTCAGGGTACCTTCGAAGGTAACGTTCTCGGTCGCTTTGGCAACCGATTCGGTCCCCAGCGGCACCGACAAAGGCACCAATGAAGTCTCTTGTAAACGAAACTGATCGTCAATTCCGTAACCAAGCAATCGCTGGCCGGTGCTGTTGACCAATTCGGCATCGCTGTTGAGCTTGAAGATCCCGTTTCGCGTATACAGTCGTTCCTTGTCCGCACCTTCGACGATGAAGAAGCCGTCACCTTGGATCGCCAAGTCCGACGAACTGCTGCTGATTTCGATGGTGCCCTGGTTGTGGTTGGCGGCGATTTCGGCAACCTGAACACCCAAACCGATTTGGCGCGGGTTTGTACCACCGTTGTTGGCCGTTGGTCCGGCACCCAGGGCCAGCGTTTGAAGAAACTGCGTCGCAAAGACGACATCAGACGACTTGAAGCCAACGGTTTGCGAGTTGGCCAAGTTGTTGCCGATCACATCGATCTGAGCTTCGGCAGCAGCCAGTCCGGTTAGTGCGGTGGTCAGTGCGGATGTGAGTCCCATCGGCGTCGGTCTCCCCAGGATGCGTTAGTAACGTGGCACCCTGGAAAGCCGCTGGACGGCAAACGATAAAGTTTACCCAGTCTGAATTTCCCGGATGTTCTTAATGTTCATCGTCTGATTACCCACGTGAACTTTGATCGAACGTGCATCGTTTTCGTTGTTGGTTTCCACGGTGACACGATCCACGATGCCATCGATCGGGGAACCGTCCTCGGCCAATCCGGTAACTTGCTCGCCAATCAAGCTGCTGGCGGTGACCAATTCCTGGCTTGATGCCAGCCCGCTAAGGGTGCTCGTCAACGCGTCGGTGGCGCCGATGTTTCGAATCTGGCTGATCTGTTCAACCATCTCACTGTTTTTCATCGGTTCAAGCGGGTCTTGGTTCTGCATTTCGCTGATCAGCAATTGCATGAACGAATCGATATCCAGCTCGCCATAGGGGTCCGAGGCGTCGGTGGCTTGGGCCTGCGACTGGGAGGCCGTGAAATTGGCTGTGCCAGTTTGTCCGATTGTTGACATGAGTTGACCACTGAGATTTCTTGAGTGCGTACGGTACCCGACCTTCAGCTTTACGAAGTCGTCGAAGGCCGACGCGAGATCAATTTACAATTGAAGGTCGACACCTGAAGTGATAGCCGTGCCAACCAACGGCCGTAGAACCGATGGCATGGCGGGCCGTGAAACTTCTTTCTCGCTTGATTCATTGCTGTTCGTATACCGCCGTTGCCGATTCGACGACGCTTCTTGATCGCTGAACGATGACGGGGAATCATTCGACGCAAATCCAGGGTCTGTTTCGACGTCCATCTTTTCGACTTGAAGGCCGAATGATTCAAGGCGTGATCTCAGTTCCGGCAAATGCTCTCGCAGGGCCGCACTGGCGGCTTCGGTATCGGCTACCACGCGAGCTTCGATCTTGGATTGGTGCAGCCTCATTTCAACCCGAACGGTGCCAAGTTCCGAGGGTGCCAGACGCAATCGAACGACGCCTCCGTCGGGACCCAAGTGCTGAAACGCTTTGCTGACCCGTTGGATCAGTTTGATGCGAGCGAGCGTGTCGACATTGTCGGTTTGGGATCCCGCGGATGCCTTCGTTTTGGGTTCGCCATTGACGCGGTTTTCGGTGGGGGGCGCGTCTAGACGTTGGTCGACGGTTCCGTTGACGCCGTCGATGGTTGACGTTCCGCGTGATGATGTCGCGGCAGCAGCCGACGAAATGGGGGATGCGCCCGTTACTGCGGCGGCGACATTCACCGTCCGGTTCACGGATTGCACCAACTTGTCGGTGGAAACTTGAGCAAGTTCCTGGTCCAACGGTTGGCCGGCTGAATCGCCCATCATCGATTCGGGTATCGGAATTGATCCGTTCCTTTCCGTCGAACCGCTGGCCGATCCGGCGGCGTTGGGCCGGTTCGAGGATTCATCGATGCCTCGATTGTCGCGTCGGTCGCGTCGCCGATCACGACGCGAATCCGTTGTCGAATCTTGTTCGCCGGCCGCTCCATCGCCGCTGGGAATCGTCGATTCAAATTCACTCTCGACCGATGTTTGTGCCACCGGGGCCTCGGATTCGGCATCGACGGATTCGCCTTCCGTTCGGACGGCAGAGTCCAAGCCATCGTTGTTTTCGTTTGGCGAGCGATCCTTCCGTAACGATGCTTCGACAGTAAACGTTGGCTCGAGATCTCCGGCGGTGGCGGCTGCTTCAATATCACTAATGCCAGACTCGCTGTCGGTCGATTTCGGTACCACGATACTGACATTGACGACGACGACTTCGTCTGCGTTGTCATCGTCTGGTTCCGACGTTTCGTCGGTCTCGGTCAAGGTTGCAACGCCAACTTGTTCGACGAGTTCGGTATCGTCTCGAGCTTCCACGGGCGCGGCCGCATCCGTTTTTTGTTCCTCGGTCGACTCTTTCGATTCGGACGCCGAGTCGGTCGCTTCGGATGGCTCAGCACTGTCGACATCATACGACTGGATCGTGGGCGACTCGGCGATCGGTCCGAGCGGTTGGGTCGACGAGGACGCCATTCGGGCAAACACTTCCGAGAATGCGTCCACCAGTCCATCGGCGGATGCAAAAAAGTTGCCACCGACATTGATCGATTGCTGACGCTGCGCTGAATTGGCATTGTTGGGTGTCGAAACCGATACCCGCGCAGACTTTGTCTCGAGGTCACTCATGATCGGCTTCCCCCCCAGGATTCCGGCATTCGGACGTATTCGTCACGTGCAGGCTCGATCGGTCGAGCAATCGCGGTCCTTTACAGACCGTTGCTCGCTTTGTTGATCAAGCCGGTTGTTGGCATGCCTTCGCCAATGCGGCGAAGAATTTCGGCAAGTTTTTCCGTTTCGTCCTTCGAAACGAACTCCGCCAGTATGTCTTTTCGTTTTTCTGTGGACATAGCTTGAATGATTGTGACGACGTCATCCATTCTTTCATCGTCATACATGATCAAGAGTTGTTCTTTAGCCTGAGCCGCATCAAGTGACTGAAGCGTACGTTGCACATCCTGAATGCCTTTACTTTGAGCACCTTCGCGGATTTCCTCAAGTTCGCGGCGAAACGAGGAGAGGCGTTCATCGAATCGATCTCGTTCGGTTTTCAATTCCGCCAACTTGGTGCTCAACTCGTCACGAAACGCCTGCTGGCTCTTCAGTCGAACTTCCATATCGTAGCTTTCGAGCTTCCGTGCCTCCAGGATTTCGTCGAAATCAGGTTGCTCGCGGTCTTCGCTTTGCCTCAGAATTTGCTGCAAGCGATTTCCGGAGATATCGATCCCGTTGATCAACGCGATCACCTTCGTCAGCGTGTCGCCGTTCATATGCCCACGCGACAAGACGTAGCCGAACAGGATGATCTGTGTGATGACTGTCGCTATGGAAAATACGACAAAGGCTTTGGTGAGTTTTGAAATCACGATGCCGGTCTCCGACGAGCAAGGATGTAGGCTTGGCTGGTCCGCTCGTCCGCGTCGGCTTGCTCACGCGCCAGCATTTGGGCTTGATGAGTTTCACGTTCGTTTCCTTGAAGCTTTTCAAACCGTTTCACTTCGGCTTCTGCTTCCACCAACAAGCTTTGCCGACGATCGAGTTCTTTGACCAACTCGGTTCGTGTGGCTGCTAATTGCGCAAGTTCGGATTGCAGTTGCAGTTCGTACCGTCCTAGCGAAATCAATCCTTCGACATTGACTTCGCCAACTCGGGTGCCACCGGTTTCGTTTCGCAAACGCGAACGATTCGCTGCCACGTCACGGGCTTGATCGTCGATCCGAGCAATCGCCTGATTCGCCTTGCCCACGTCAGCACCGGCTTCATCGCGTTGGCGCCGACGAAGATCGAGAATCGATTGGAAGCGGAATTTGAATGCCATGGTTGTTATCGCTCAGGGGTGCGCGAAAAAAAGGTGTCCGACGCCTTTTGCCGGGTACCGGCCCTTTGGGTGCTTCGCACAAAAGGGGGCGGACACCCTTTTCTCATTTTTTAGCTCAAAATTCTTTGGTCTTTGGCGGTTTGGGACGGAGTTCGTGGCAGATCCGCGGCCCGAGGTTTGTCCGCAGCCTGTGGCTTGGCCGGACTTGCGGTCGGAGCCGGTACGTCGGTGGGCGTTGCCTGTTGACCAGCCATCGCTGCGTTCAGTGCGCCAATCGGCATCTGCATCAATTGGGTCAATTGCAGGTGCGATTGTTCCAGCGGTGCGATCTCATCAGCGGTTTGAGTCAAAAGCATCTTCATAGGTTCTCGCATCGCGATCGCCGCGTCGATGTTGGGATCGCTGCCGGCGCGATAGGCGCCGATCGAGATCAAGTCGGCGTTGCGACGGTACATCGACAAGTGTCGGCGTGCTGTCGATACCGTCGATGACATTTCGGCGGTGATCAAATGAGGTTGCAAGCGGCTAAGGCTTTCCAACACATCGATGGGCGGCCATTGAGCTTGAGCGGTCAATTCACGGCTGAGCATGATGTGACCATCCAGCAATCCGCGAAGCGTGTCGGCGATGGGTTCGTTGTTGTCGTCGCCTTCGACCAGGACGGTGTAGAACGCCGTGATCGATCCCTTGGTCGTGCGGCCGGTCCGTTCGACCAATCGTGGCAACATATTGAAGACGCTGGGCGGATAGCCGCGGGTCGTCGGCGGTTCACCGGCGGCCAATCCAAGCTCACGCTGCGCCATGGCGAAGCGGGTTACCGAGTCCAGCAACAATAAAACGTTTTGTCCCTGGTCACGAAATGTTTCCGCAATTGCGGTTGCTGTCCAGGCCGCCGAAACTCGTTGTGCGGCCGGGCGATCACTTGTCGCAACCACCACGACGCTTCGCGCCAAACCGGCCTCGCCCAAACAACGATTGATAAATTCTTGAACCTCGCGACCTCGTTCGCCGATCATACCGATCACGATTTTGTCGGCCGCGCTGCCCCGCGCCAACATACCCAGCAGCGTACTTTTACCGACTCCCGAACCCGCGAAGATCCCCAGACGCTGGCCCTGCCCGCACGTCAGCATTGTGTCGATTGCCCGCACACCGGTTTGCAAGATGGTGTCGATCGGCGGTCGATCGAGCGATTCGGGTGGACTTCGGTCCGCGTCGACGGGAATCAAGTCGGATGGCAATGGGCGACCGTCGATCGGATCGCCGAAGGCGTCGATGACGCGTCCACACAACGACGGGCCGACTCGCAGTTTGGCGCTTCGGTCGATCAAGCGAACCGGATCGCCCGCCGATACCGCCGACAATCGTTCCATCGGTGCCAGCACTGGCCGCACGCCACGAAACCCGATCACGCGGCCGCGCATCGTCGTCTCGTCGGACATCGTCAATTCACAGATCGCGCCGATCGGCGCTGTCATGCCTTCGATTTCTAACGTTTCACCGATCACGGACGAAACACGTCCGCGCACTTGATGTGTCGTTGAACGCTGGATCATTTCGGACGCCGCATCGGCATCCGGAAGCGGTGGGATTTTTAGGCTGAACCGCTGGGAGGCTTGCGATGTCATGCGAGCAATTCCTCGAGGCGATGCAATTGAGCCTCGAGACCCGCTTGGATATCGCCACCGAGTTGTCGAACGACGACCGAGTCGCGTGCGAGCGTTTCATCCGGTTCGACATGAGTCTGTTCGGGCAAGCCGGGTGACACAAGCATCAGGTCCAAGGCTTCACCGAGTTGGGCGATCGTTTCCGGATGAACGGCCAACGTCAACTTCGAAGCCGAACGTGTGCTTGTCAGGGCGTCTTCGGCCCAACGGACTAGGATCTCGGGTTCATCGACCAGTTTGCGACGGACAACGCGTTCGGCGGCTGCCAGTGCGATTCGGCTGAGTGTGCGACTGTACTGTTTCATCCAGTCTTCGTGCTGAGTGTGTAGTTTTTCGACTGCTTGGTGGAGGACGTTCAGACCCTCTTTGGCTCGTTGTTCAGATTGGGCTCGGATCTTCTTGTCGTTGTCGACTTGCGCACGCGTCAGGCCTTCTTCATAGCCCTTCGCTTCGGCTTCGGTTCGGATCCGTTTGGCTTCGATCGCAGCTTCGTCGAGCATTTGGCGGACTTGATTCCGGCACTCGTCCAACCGACTTCGGCCTTCGTCGGCGAGATCGTTCAAGTTGAATCCGGCAAGACCGGATATGTTTCGCGCCGCTTCGACTTTCTCGGAAGGCGAGTTTGCCTTCAGTACATTCGCCATGATTCAAGTTCTCTTTCGAAGGATTCACGCACGTCGTTTGCTACGAACGAGTCATGGTCAAGCTGCCGCGGACGCCATCGGCTTGGGTTGCGACACGTCTGCGTCACCGCCTCGACCGACCGATGCATGGGCGACACGTTCTTTCGCTCGGTCGATTTCCCGCAGATTCAACGAACTGAGGGAGTTCATTTGGGCGCGAACCGTTTTCGCTTGGTCTCGCGGCAATACAGCCAGAACGGCATTAGCCTTTGCGGTGGGCAGCCCACACAAAGCCAGCAACGCATCACGCGTGTTGACCTGGCCAAGTGCGGCACACAAATCGCTTGCCGACAACGAGACCAGGTGCAAGTGGATCGCGTCCGTCGATTCAAAGGATTCGTCGGTTCGGTTCTTCGCGGTCGAGGGCTGGGACGCCGGGGCAGGGGAGGGCGGCGTCGAATCGACGAGCGTGTGTTCAGCGATGCGAAGGTCGGGCGGTGAGTCGATGGAATCAATCGCGCCGCTTTGGTAGATGTCATCCACGGCATGGTTCCGTGTCGTGGCGACGGGAACTTCGGATACCGCCGGTTCAGGGGCAACGTTGGCGGTGGATTGCGATGGCATCACGGCCAAGATGGCGTCAAGCGCCCGCCGTCCGGAAGTCGTCGTATGGTTCGATTGCGATGTTTGACGGTTGCTCAAACGAGCGCGAAAGTGGTTGGCGACTTCCGCAGATGCGGTTTCGGAGATATCGCCGAGTCGTCCCAGGCGGCTCAGTGCAGACGATCGAAGATTTGATTCCAAACGGGGCAGCACGCGAGCCGCTTGGACGGGCGAGAGTGATGCCAGGACCACGGCGACTGCTTGTGCATGTTCGCCGGACAGCAGTTCGACCAAGTGATCGTCCTCGACGTCGGACAAAAATCCCAACGGAGATTGATTGTTTTGATGGTGGGCTGGATCGATCGTCCGATTCTTTAAAACCGAGTTGGACGACGTCGTATGGAGGGCACTGACAAAGGTGTCGTCGATGGACCGGGACGACTCAAAACGATCGCCGTTGATGCTAGCGGCCGATTCGGGTTGGCGTTTGACCGATACCTTGAAAGCCTGCAGCGCGCGATGCCGTTCAAGTGGGTCGACATCGGCCAGGGTTGCCATCGTGCGGCGAATGGTTTGTTTCGAATCTTGGTCGATCGAACCCATCAGCTTTGCCGCGACGGACGATGGTAAACTGGTCAACACGATCGCGATTCGGCGCATCGCTGCGTCTCGGTTCGCCGCATCGTTGTTTGCTGAGCCTGCCATCGAACAGATTTCCTCCCAAGAGCTTGTTTGGTGCTACCGGAACCCCGGTAACCCTCTTCTAAGCAAACTTGAGCGAAACTGGAAAGAGCGAAACATTTTTCTTTCGCATCTGGAATCACGCCGCTTCGCCGACCCAACCTCGGATGACGTTGGCCGCGACTTCGGGATTTCCTTCGACCAACTGCAACAGTTCGTCTTTTAGCGAGCTTCCCGTGATGGTCATCTTGTCGCCTTCCTCGTCGGTCTCGGCGATATCGACAGGCGGTGCGGGCAGTTCCAAACCGAAGCCTTCTCGGAATTCGGGAGGTGCCGAGTTGCCGCCGCCACTTGCCGCGGATCGTGCGACCAGCAACGCGACCAATCCCAGCATGACCAACGCGATCGTTTGCCATGCGCCGGCCAACCAAGTCAAAGCGATCTTGGCTGTTTCTGCTTCCGGTGGCGGAGGACTTGGTAAGTCGTAGTAGTCGAAGACTTCGACCAACGGAAACCGATCCGCACCGGCCGCGACTTCGGGCAACAGCGGTGTGACAGCGCTCTGAATCTTAGCCGTCGTTTCGCTCTTCAGACTCTCGTAGCTGGTGTCGTCCATCGGCGGAACGTCATCGTCAGCTTTGCCGGGGTTCTTCGCCAGAAATTTTTGTCCGTGCAGTGTCTCGTAGTAGCTTCTTGGCAGTCCGACCGACACGCGAACGCGTTTGACCTGCAGCGACGCCAATCGCGAGTTTTCGTATTGTTGACCCGCGACGCCGCTGGTTTCTCGTTCATCCTCTTTTGACTTCATCGTTTCGACGTTGTCGGCCAAGCTGACCGGTCGGTTTCCGATTCCGTTGGGAATCGCACCGGGGACGCCGCCCGGTGGTTGCCGCGAATTCGTTGTTTCAATCTTCCGCGTCTTGTTAGACAGGTTTGTCGGTTCGGCGTCGAACTTCAGGGTCGTCTTTTCAACATCCATCATTGGATCGATCTCGGCCGTAACGGCGATCCGTGCCGGAAACCCAATCAACAGTCCACGAACTTTCTTTTCGATCAGTGATTCGGCCTCGCTTTGGGCGCGAAGAATCACGTTGTCTTCGTCAAACTGGCCGCGGCTACCGATCGCGTTCGCATCGGTGACCGAAACGTCCTCCGGTTCCATGCCGGCGTACGCTCCCTTGACCATCATTTGAATGGCTTCGATGCGATGCTTGGGAAGGGGTGCGGAGCCTTCGGGTTGAACGAAGACGCTAGCGGACTGTGCCATGTGGCGACCGAGTCCTTGCCGTTCGCCTCGATCGTGCATGACGCTTGCTGCTTTGATGTCGGCCATCTGGGCTATCGCTCGGCCGAGATCCATTTCTCGTGCAACATCGACGCGAGCGCCGTGCAGTTCGCTCGAATCGAACACGGTCGTCGCGTTGATCGCGTCTTGAACGTAACTGTTCAGAGACATCGGCAATGTCGTCGATTCTTTCATCGCCGCGACATAGGCGTCCTTCGACGCGGCAGGGATCGTCATTCGCGTTCCCTCGCGTTTCCATTCGTTCAAGCCGACGCGACTGAACGACATTTCCATCGCAGCCAATTCTTGTTCGCTGAACGACGTCCCGCCGAACAGGTACTCGTTCTTGCCCATCGAATCGCCCTTCACCAAGAACGCAAGTCCGATCACAATCGCGGCCAGCAACATCACCGTGATGACGCGTGATTGCATCGGCATCGACACAAACGCTTCGCGAGCTTGATCAGACGATTCTTTGAAGAAGTTCATGGGTGAAGAAAATCAGTTGTCGGGCAGGATAACAAGTGTCTCAAGAAGTCGATTCGAAATGTCAGATCTGGATTTGTTGAACTTCGCGGTAGGCTTCCAACAACTTGTTCCTTACCTGCAGCAGCATGCGAAACGCGAGATCGGCTTTCTGGACCGATGTCAACACTTCCGCTTCGTTGACGTTGCCGCCGGTCAGCATCGTGTGAACCATTTCGTTGGCGTCGACTTGCATCGTATTGACGCTTTTGACTTGGTTGCCCAGCAGATTCGCAAACGAATCGATTCCGGATGCGCCTGCGGGCGATGGTCCGGTGCCGATCTTTTGGAGCGGTCCGAATGGCGATGCGGGTCGCGCGGGCGGTTGGATTCCGGCAATCGGTCTCATCAGGCGAGGATCGTAAGGGTTTCGCGACTGAGGTTCTTGGTGATTTCCATAACGCCGACGTTGGCTTCATAGGCACGCGTGGATTCAAGTGCATCGACCATCTGGGTTGTCAGGTCGATGTTTGGATAAGCGACGTAGCCTTTCCATTTCCCCTCTTTGATCGCCAAGGGATGATTGGGTTGATAACGGTGCAGCGGTTCGGCGTCGTTCGACTTAATATCCGCAACTTTGACGCCGGCGGCTCCCGAAATGGACATCGTGTCGTCGGTTTGGAAGATCACTTCGCGAGCTTGGTAGGGGTTCGGTTTTCCAGTTTCATCCGTCAACGAAGACATGTTGGCAATGTTCCCCGAAACCGCGTTCAATCGCGTTCGCTGGGCCACCAAGGCCGACGTGCTGATGTCGAGAGCTTTTAACATGATTTGGAAACCAGGGTTTGAGTCTTGCGTTTTTAAAACGTGGGTCGGTGCTATTGGCAGTGGTTTTCTGCTGCGTCACCGGACGTCACGTTGCGTCGCTTAAGCGCGTTCGGTGATCGCCGCACGCAGTAGTGCGAATTGGCTCCTCATCGTTGTGATGGCCAGTCCGTGTAGGTGTTGGTTCTTTGCAATTTCGGTGACTTGATGTTCCATGGACACGTCGCTGCCGTCGTGAAAGACGACTTGCTCGGTCGCGGCGCGAGGACCGGAAAACAGATCGTCACGCGTATAGGGGCCGGTGGAATGCGAAACGGGGCGATTGGCAGTGTCGATCGATTCGGCCAACGCGTTTTGAAACTCGTGGATGTCCAGATCTCTGGATCGGTAGCCCGGCGTATCGAGGTTGGCGAGGTTGCCAGCCAGCAATTCGTGACGGCGCTGAGCAAACTGCAACGTGTGCTCGAGCGCAGCGATGGGCGTGCCGCCAAAGATGCCTTGCATCGGCCGATGCTCCTTATGCTGCTTTGCGGCGCGTGACGGAAGCCGCGCTGCGAGGAATGGTGACTGTTACGCTGCCGCCACCTTGGGGACAGTTCTTCCAATCGATCAATCCGCCGATGGCTGCGACCGCCAACGGTCGGCTTTTGGCACGGCGATCCACGTCGCGCCCCGTGTCGGCGAATTCAAGCTCGACGGAGTCAGCCGTCTCACATGCGGTGATGGTTAGGTCGCCGCCGTCGGACATTTCCGCCAAGGCTTGTCCAACCAGCGATTGAACGACGTCCACGATTCGGCCTGCATCGGCCGGTACTCGGACGGAAACATCAATGTCCAATTCCAAACACACCGGGCCGGCATGCTTGATCAACAAAGGCACCGTCACGGATTCCACAAGAACGGCTAAAGTATGGCTCGTTTTCGGGTCGATCCAATGATTTGTCATGATAGGTCTCCGATTCCTTCGGTGACGGATATGTTTATCGTTCGGGCCATTCCATGGCCGCAAAGAACTTCATCTTGGCTGATACCCACCGGCGCGACTTGAACGCAAGTCCGATCGGATGAGAATTTTTCTGGGATTCAGATCGCAACGTGACGTGAACGCGTCGTTACGGTTCGGCTCAGTTGCTTGAAAGGTCCAAGCTGCCACCGGATGGGGGTGCGTTCTGGGACTGGGCATAGCTGGTCGCGGCAACACGAACGCTGTCATGTCGCTGCAACTTCTCTTGAGCCGATGCGCGGTTGGCCACCAGCTTTACTTCGCAGTCTGCCTCGATTGCCAGCAACTGATCATGCATTGATTCGCATTGTTGTTGCTGGTTTCGACACCGTTGGCGTTCTTCCGGCGAACTCCAAACGCGAGCCGTCGGATCCTCACCGACCGCGTTTGCCAGCGATTGGCCGATCTGGACCAATTGAGTGATAGGTTGCTGTTTGTCCGACAGAATTCGCATCAGATCGCTCATTCGATTTTCATCGATCGCTTTGATCTGTTTCTCGCTAAGTTCCAGCAGTTGTGACAACATGTCGAAACGTCGTTCGAACAGTTCACTCAGTTCCGTTGCATTCATCAGTCCGTCCTTGGGTTTGGTTTCATTTTCGCGTGGTCGTCGCGACAGAATCGGTTCATCACACGCCACCGTTTTCGATTCGCGTGTTCATCCACGCCAAGTACTGTTCCCATCCGAGTCGATCGAACCGCGTCGTTTCGGCAAAGCGATCGTTCCATTCGTTTGGAATGCGGCCGAGTACGATTGATGCTTGACGGACAAGAAGATTCGATTCGTCCGGACGCCCCATCTCGTTCATACAAGCGGCTCTGCCAAGAATCGCTTCCAAGGCAGTTGGTTCGTTCATGTAGCGAAGCTCAATGGTTCGGTACGCGGTCGCCGCGTCGTCGAAGCGGTTCATCCGTTTCAGTGTTTCCGCCTCTGCCAGAAAGCAGTTGCGAAGGATGGCTTCTTCGTTGAACGGAAGTCGTAGTTCTTCTTCGCGAGCGGCCAAGTCAGTTCTCAGATCGATGAAGCTGTTCAAGGCGACTTGCAGTTCTTGGTCGGCTTGAGCGCGAAGCGAACGTTTCGCCGCGTCAAGAATTTCCGGTGATTCGGCTTCAATTCGCGGCCAATCCGCGGCCAGTGAGTGTGCGCGGGCGGCCAAGTAGGCGGCATTGAGTGCGTTGGGGATTCCGTAGCGTTCGACCGATTGCTCGAGATAGCGGATGGCTTCTTCCAAGATCGGTTGATTCTGTCTCATCAACTCGATGCGCTGGGCAGGGGTGCCTTGCTCTGCGGCCAAGTGATTCCGGAACGCTTCCTCGTAGCGCATTTCGCCCAGTTGGATCAACGAGTCGCGCCACGCCGGGCTTTGCGGGGTCAGTTCGCCGTCTCGCAAATTGTCCATCAAGTACTTGATCGCTTTCTCGGGCTCGCGACGTTCGGCGTGTGCTTGAGCGATCAGCAACCGAGCGTCATAGCGGAGCGGATCTCGCGGATACTCGACAATGCACTCTTCCAACGCCGCGATCGCTTTGTTTTCGTCGCCTTCGGCTAACAACGCGCGTCCATACGCAACCAACCCGCGTGGTTGCCGTGTCCGTTGTTCGTATCTTAAATAAGGTTCCAGCAATCGAACGCTTCGGCGAAAGTGACGACCCTTTTGATACGCTTCGATAGCGGACCACTGCGCAGACACGTATTGCTCGGTATCGAATTTTAATTCGGCTGCTTGCGCGTACGCATCCCCAGAGGCTCGGTATCGCGACCGCGCCAAGATCGAAGCGGCGCGGACCACTTGGCCCGACACGTTGGTACCTTCGCGTAGCGTTGCGTCGGCCCATTCGCTGTATCCGACGGCTTCCTGCATCAAAGCATCCGCCTTGTCAAACAGGGGCGGCAACGACCTTGCGGTATCGATCGCATTGGCAAAGTCACCGGTTTGACGCAGAGCCTCGATCGCCGAAAACATCCGTCGTTTGAACTCGTCAAACGTGACGGCGTCGGCATCAAATCCACTCTCGTCACCGATTTCACGCATCATGTATCGTGTCGTCTGCAGTACCTCGACGCCTCGTCCTTGGTGCGCGAGTAATTCGATTTCTTCCAATCCGCCAAGGATGCCTTCGGCAGCGAAGGGACGTTGGCCGCGGACCGACGTCAAATGACTCAATCCCTCGTCCAGTTCGCCTTGAATCAAAAAACTCCTTGCCAACCAAAGCCGAGCCATGGCGGACGTTTTGGGTGGTGCTTCACGTTGCAATTCACCCAGTGTGTTCATTGTGTCGGCCAGATCGGTGATCGCTTGGCTACGATTCTCGCTCGGATCGTTCGGCATGGCGCCGTATCGTGTTGTCGCCTGCTGGACGTTGATGATCGCGGCGAGCAAGCGGACTTCATCGCGAAAGTCGGCTTCTTCGGCTTGCAGTAGGACGTCGGGATTAGCGGGTTTCGACAGCGCGGTCGTGATTCCCTCTTTGGCCTGAGCGTAGCGTTTCAATTCCACCAACGCTCGCAAGCGGATCAATTCGGCCGCCCACGCTTGTTGCACGTTCAAAGAACCGTCGGCGATGTGTTCTTCGATCGTCGCCAGAGCGGGCTCGATCGACGGGCCGCGTGTCCGCAGTTGGGACTCGGCAATCGTCGGCAGCAGCGGACGACGAAGCGTCGGGTCCAACCGAACGGCTTCTGACAGTGTTTCTGCCGCGTCGGCGTATCGGCCCAATTGGAAGTAGGCTTCGCCCAGCATCCGATGGCCCTCCGTTTGGCGACCGGCCGGAAATCCTGATTTTTGTGCTGCTGCCAAAGCGGCGGCGGCCTCGATTAACTGCTGGCGTCGCTCACGAAAATCGGCCAACGCTTGTGCCTTGGCGACTTTTCCAGCACCGACCAAAAAGTCGCGAAGCCGTACCCACTCTTGAAATCTCTCGGCCTCTTCCGCTGCCGCGATCTCTTCGGCGGTTGGTTCGGCATCAGGATCATTGGGCGGCAGTTCAGGCTCGGGTGGAGCTTCGCCTTCGGGCGGTGCTTGTTCTTCCGCGTTGGCATCGGGTTTGTCGATTTCGCCAGCAAATCGTACCGTTTCGGCCAATTCACCAGCCAAAATGGGGCGGCCGGCAACGAATTCTTGTGCGGCAATCCGAAGGATTTCGTAGGAATCAGTGACTCCACTGCGCCACCACAGCGAGAACAGCACGGCGAACCCGCCGATGGCTGCCAATGCAGCACCCATCATCAGCATTGTCGTGACTTTGTCGCTAGGCCGCGCCGGTGTCGCAGCCGAATCGTCGGGCTTGGGAGTCGCTGCCATGGTTGAATTTGGTTTCCGTGAAACCCAAGCATTATCAAAACGGCGAAAACACAACAACACCGAAATGACGTCAACGGGCATCGCTTCACCCAAGTGGCCCTGCGACTCCGCTCGCAGGGTGTACCCTGTACTTTTGCGACCTCTTTTTTTTGCAGTTCAAATCCCAAAAGCGGAGTCATCGGTCCACCGGGTTTCCCGTTTCTGGAGGACCAGAAGCGATGGCTTTGGAATAGAACAAGATCCGCAAGTGCAGCCCTGTGGCTACACTGCTGAGCAGAACCATCCCACGACGTGACAACCAATCCGCTTTGCTAATCCGACGACATGCCCAGTGGGTTCTCGTTCGCACACAGCCAGCACTGACCGCTGCGGATCGCTTCTTGCGTCAAGCTCTCCGGCGTTCCGGCCGCCCGTTTGAACATCCGACCAAACCTTGATACCACGTCACACCAGCCCGCTGCATCAAGCCCGATACGACTGAGGATCGGTGCAAGGTGGTCCGGAATTGTGCCAACCTTCTTCACGTGAAGCTGACGCCCCGTCCAGTCGAGCAGTTCCAAGTAGCGAGCGAGTGACACGCCCAGGAACCCTTTCTCACTCGCTCGACGCCCCGATGAATCCAAGCAAGGCCCGACCGGATCATCCTTCTCGTTCTTCTCGTTGATTTCGATCGGGCTCATCCATCCGCTGCGTCGCCGACGTCGACTTCGCTCCCATTGATAAGTGCTAACGCGAGTCCGATCCGCCCGTTCGGCCAGATCATCGATCCGGTCCTTCGCTCCGGTGTAATCGCTGGCTTCGGGAGTTTCCGCGATGGCCGCACGAATCGGATTTAAATCGACGTAAGCAGCACAAGCCAGCAAACTTGCTTCATCTAGCAGGACTTGTAGCTTAAAACGTCCCTCCCAGAATCTGCCGGTACACTCGTCTTCACGATTGGCCCGGCGGGCGATGTTTTCTGCCGTGCAACGCATCCACCAGCTCACGTCCGACAACCGCCGGCGCCGTTCGGCAAGCACTTCGGGTTGATTGACGATCATGTCAAGCTCAGGCTGGGTAGGAGTTTCCGGCGAGCCATCCTTCTTTCGGCGATGGGGAAAAAGTCGCAGCCAGCGTTTCGCCACTTCGACATCGCTCCACGCGGCCACCACATCCGGGCGGCTTCGCAAGACAAGATGCAGGTGATTGCTGAGCACCGTGTAAGTCAGGCAGTCAATCCCAAAGGCACTGGCAAGAAACTCCAATCGCTCACGAATCCATCCCCGTCGGTGTTCAAAAGACTGACCCGTGAAATGATCTTCACCGCAAAGAAAGGCTCGCCGGACGCATCGTTGGACGGCATGAAAGACCTGGACTTCGGCAGGATCAGCGACTTCATGGCGAGGTTTGCGAGGCATGAGCTTGAGTCCTTGGATGGGTGGGGAAGGCAAAAAACTAGCAAATTCGCCCCTCGCGGTCAACAATTTA
This sequence comes from Rubripirellula tenax, assembly GCF_007860125.1. Classification (NCBI taxonomy): domain Bacteria; kingdom Pseudomonadati; phylum Planctomycetota; class Planctomycetia; order Pirellulales; family Pirellulaceae; genus Rubripirellula; species Rubripirellula tenax. The sequence continues at coordinate 460,751 of NZ_SJPW01000005.1, read as the reverse complement.
TGGGTGGCCCCATTTGGCTCGGCCCCATTTGGCTCGCCACCTGCGTCGGAGGCACTGGTACGCAAGGACTGGAAGTACTTCTATTGGCCCGAGTTTGAACGAGAACAACTGTTCGATTTAAAAAGCGATCCGATCGAAGAGAATGACCTTTCGTCGGATCCCGCTTTCACGTCCCAGTTGGAAGGCATGCGGAAACGATTCGCTGAACTCAAATCCGCAGCAAAGTAGCGGGTGTACATTGGATTTTAGCCGCCGTCGCGGTGATTCAATCTTCCGAGGCAGGCGTTCACGAAGGCTGACAGGGCTGGCCCATGATTCTCAGTTCCAAGCGATCAGCGCTAGATCGATGAAACCGACTTGCTGCCGCTGGCGATCAGAAACCCAATCGAGATCATCGGATATCGATTCAAGTTGGGGAATGAACATCTGCTCGGCTAGCTGGTCGGACGATCGTCCAAGCTTGTTGATGATCCGCAAGCTATCCAGTGCCGTGACCAGACCGTCACCGTTGACATCATAGAAGTTGGCGGACGACGGGCGTCTTGCAGAACCCGTCAACTCGGATGAGGCAATGGTTTGTCCAAGGAAGTTGATCCCCATCAAGGCGTCCAGCGCCGTGACCTGACCATCCCCGTTGACGTCCAGTGCATTGTTTGGATTCTGTTGCGCGGCGTTTGCAAAACTGGCAGCGACCGGCGCCGCAGCCGGCGGCAACGTGATCATCATCAACCCGCCCGACGGCATCTGGTTGAATCGGACGCCCAATGTATCGAAGGCGTTGACCGATCCGTTGCGGTCGATGTCATAGATGTTGTCGATCCCGACACTGTTGCTGGTGGGGCTCTGGTTGAATCGAACGCCCAACGTGTCAAACGCGTTGACCGTCACATGCTTCGAAGCTGACGTGGACCCGTTGATGTCACCGACTTGATTGCCGAAATAAAACACATCGTTTTGAGTGAGCCCGGTGTTGGCGTTTGCCTTGATGGTGACTTCCAGCCACTTGTTCATGATGGCTTGATGAGGCCAGTCGATGGTGACGCGTTTGGTCGTACCCGCGAGCGGTGCCACGTCGATCGCCGAAGACGGCATGGACGTCCATGCGAGGTTGTTGCCAAAGTCCTCGGTGTTGCCGACCCGAAATTCGAAGTCCGATGCCGCCAGTGTCGTCGCCGGCAGGTTGTCGATGTCGACGATGACTCGGTTGAGTCCCCGTGAGTAATTGGTGTAGTTGGCCATCGATGCCGCGGCACCGTAGCCGCGCAGCGCCGACTTGTTTGGATCGGTCATGCCTTCGCCGTAAGTCGCGCCGGCGCCGCGGTAAGCCACGCTACGGCCAGCGACGCTGGCGGCCGTGTTCGTGAATTCTAACCAGTCGTAACCGAATTGGCTTCCGTAGAATTCAACCCTCAGAACTCGGTCCTCACCGCCCCACGCCGTCAAGTCAACGCTTTCGATCGTGTGGATAAGTCTTTCGTTACCTGTATCAGGGACATCGATCGATCCTAACTCGGTAAACGACTGCGTCGAAGAGTTTTCGGCGATCAGAATTCGAACTCCCTTGGGGTTAGCATTGGTCGACCACGCCCGCACGTCGATGTCGTAAACACCGGGAACGATGTCTCGGGAAAACTCCAGCCACTCGCCATCGGCGATGTTGCCCAAGACGATGCTGGCGGCATACAAGTCGACGTCTTCGTCGGGCCGGGCTTGGCCGCCTGCGTTCCCCTGGGTCGAATCGTAGTAGGCGACAAACGGACCACCGTTATCAAACTCCTCAACCAACACGCGAGTACCGTCTTGGACGGTTTGCTCGATGAGTGCGGTTTGTTCGCCAATCACCAGTTGCACATTCAACCAATCGACAACCGCATCACTGACCGCCAGGTCGAGCCGACCATCTGCAAACGCTGACAATTCTGCGCCGGTTAGCTCCAAAGTCACAGTTTGCGTTCGATTGAAAGTCGGTGACGCCAGGATTCCCAGCGACGCGAACGAACGGCGATCCGCTACCGAATCGATCCAAACCTCACCGGTCGTCGCATCGTCCAAGTCTCGAATTCCGATCGAAACCAATGCCGAGACGATGACTTCGTTGGTGGTCAACTGCGGCGCGAATGAAATCGGCAGGATGCCATCCTGGTCGCCGCCGTCCATCGAACTAAGTATCGTCGTCGACGTGTTGGCTGTGATCGTTGACAACCACGCGGGGTCGGCGATAACGGTGTCGACACTGCCGGCGCTGTCGTACGCGCCAAGATCGTAGTCGCCGATCACGTATTCCGCCAATTGAGTATCGGCGTACGAGTTCGCTTCGTTCCGCTGGGCGACGTACAGGCTGTTCGTCGGATTGTTGGGATCACCAAAATCGATGGGAGAACCGATCGAATCGTAGTTTCCCGATGGCTGGGGACCAAAACGAGTTTCCTCGATCACTGACCCGATGGCCCCAATGAGCCAATTTTGTGCGGTCGGTGGATTCTGAACAATGTTTGTGTCAGCAACGGTATTCCAAAAAACAAAGTTCGCGCCGCCCCATCCATGTCCCGAGCCAAAGTTGCCCCGATTGCGAGCTTCAATCAAATTGTCTGTTTTGACCGTGTCGTAAAGAGTACCTGTGGACCAGCTTTGATGAGGCCCCGTGCTGCTAAATGAATTGACGGCGACGGCGTCAAGAAAAACGTTGGGTCCACGATTACGAGTTCTCGCATTGTTGACAAAGTCATGTCGGCCAAATTCGGAATACAAATTCTTCATCAATATAAATTGGCCATCCGCATTGAATGGGTATCGACGACCACCTGTCACAATGGAAACCGGATCAAGACTTTGCGCATCGTCAACCGTCACTCGGATCGAACGGCTCGTTGCATGCACCGTTGCAAAAACGAAATGTTGTCCGGTCACGTTGCTTACCCAGGCATCTTCTACCGCCTGAAGTTCGATGAATGTGTTCGCGTGGTCTTCGTCCTCGGCGCCAACAAAGTCTGACTTGCCGCGAATGTTCTCGATGCCAACATTGTTGATTCTTGGGAACGTATATCGAAAAATCGTTCCCCCGCCGTACTGAAGCTCGAACGCATTCATCAATGGCGCATTGAGGAAAACGCGATCGCCCTCGATGCGCGTTATGACACGTTCGTACAGTTGGTCATAGGATCCAGGAGCCCACTGATTCACCGTGCTGCCATCGGATCGCGGTGGAATACTGTCCATCCCGATATCCGCAATCCAGTCCGCTGTACTGGGACGACGCACGACAACCGGATCGCCGACCGACCAGTTCGTCGTCGAATCAACGTTGAAGCTAGTGGCACCCACCGGGACATATTTGTCGACAATGTTATGAGTGGTACCGCCGATTCCCGATGCAAAACCTGCCGATGGGCCAACGACAACGAGCGACCGTTTCGCTGTACCGGTTCCGCGCAGAATCGTATCGACCAACGGATCATCACCATCACCAACCCCGCGTAGAACAACGCCGCTGCCAAGTATGTTTACCTGATCGTTGATGGGAAAATCACCGGCGCCCAGCTGAACAATGCCGCGGAATCCGTTCGCATCAAGCGACATCGCTTCCACTTGATCGATCGCAGCTTGAATATGTGCGGTATTGTCACCGGCGATTGGCGAGACATTCACCACGCGGGCAGCCGCGATCGATTGTGTCACGTCGGGAATCGGCGAGTTGCCGTACTTGTATCCCGCGGTCGAGAAATCGGCGACACGGTTGCCGAGTTCGTCGAGCGGATTGATGAGTCGTTCCGAGTCACCATAGTAAGCGTAAATCGATCCACTGCTCGTTTCAGCAACCGCCTGGACTCGAATGTTGTCCAACCGCGCGGTGCCCAGGCCAACGGTTCCCCAGCTGTAGACGCGAAATGTAATGGGTGTCGTTTGATTGGCAAGCATCGCAACGCTCTCCAAATCGACGTCAAGCGTTTCAAAAATATCCTCGCTGAAGATCGTTTGACTGAGGATTTTGGTTGTGAAGTTGTCACCGCCTGCGCCAGGGTCGTTATCGAAGTAGACGGAGTAACTATCCTTGGAATTCGGATCATTCTTTCGAACCTGCATCGCGAACCGTGACAGACTCAATTCAAATCCAGCGTCCGGTGCGATCGTGAATTCAAGATAGTCGTTCTGACCACCTGCTGGCGTCGGCTCACTCGTTTCATCAAATGCACCGCCGAGCGCCAATCCACGCGGCGGGTCTCCGTTGCCGGTGAAACCAAGAAACAAGCTTGAGGTAATGTCACTGGCGGTAGTCGACGCGTGGGTGTCGCTGGAGAAAAGATGCAGGACTCCGTTTGACGGATCATGCGTTGTGAACTCATACAACGCTACGTCAATGCCCGCAGCCAACAGAGCTCGCGATTCCAAACGCTCTACTATTAAACGACGGCGCTTCTTTTTTTTGTGAAGCATGGCATCTTGGAGGGTGACCGATTGGAATGAAGAGTACATGTTAGTCTCTGCTACCCGTACGGAACAGGATCAAGTCGACGCCTGGATTTCGACGATTGCGTTGATCATGTCTTTGGTCGTTTGGTCCAGAATGAACCAGGTCGGTAAGGCTCCGTTGTTCCTGCTGGGGGGGGTAGTGGCTAGGTCTCCAAGAGCCGATGCAAGACTACCGAGGCATCTACGGGTTTTCGGTGACTTTTGCACGGGATACCGTGGTCTTCGGCTGCTTCGATGCAAAAATCAATCAGCCGCGAAATGGAACTCGGGGCCGCCGTCGACGTCGGTGCTGGTGATGGTGGGGCACCAGTAACGTTCAACGTGTTGGGTGACCAAACGTGTGCCGTCGAAATGGCTGACGTAGGGACTTTTTCGCGAGTTGTACATCGTGTCGGTCAAATCGCGGACCAGCACGACGTTTTGGCCCTGCTGGACCATTTGGCGAATGGAAAACGGGCGCCCTAGAACGCACATGTTCAAATGTACGCCCATCACGATGACGTTCTTGATGCCGCGTTGCTTCATCAAGTAGAAGGCTTCGTCGCTGTCAGTGATGGCATCGCTCGGGTCAATGCGAATCGTTTCGATCTGGCGCGTCCAGGCTTCGTGTTGCTGGCACGTGGGATCGCAATCGCATCCACCATCGGTATCGTCGATCGGCAGCGATGGTTCACGAACGGGATCCAGCCAGCACCAACCTTGCAATGGAGTCTTGGATTGCAGCGACGGATCGTCCTTGGCGGACTGGGCCGCATCGATCGCCCGTTGCCGCATCGGTGTGCCTTTGTAGAAATCCAAGCACGCACTTGGACAGTGAATGATCAGCACCCCTTGTTCGCGAGCCCGCTGAATCACCTGGTTCATTCTCGGTGCCATTTCGGCCACGCGATCGGTGGCACCGCGACACCAGTGCTGGTCCCACATGTCGCAAACGACGATGGCCGTTTCGGTTGCCGTCCACGTGCGAGGTTCCTCCACCGTCTTGAATTGATGGCGTTTCGGGTCGGTTTCTGTTTCGTAGCGGATGGTCATTTCGATCGCCGTCGCATCACCTGCCGTTTGTGCGGCGGATCGGATGGGACAAGCGATGAAGCCAGCAATCACCACCAAGGCGATCCGATCGAAACGGGGGAATAAAGGATTCAACATGGTGGCCTCACGGGGACTGCGGACGGGATTGCATCAAGTAGGCCAGCAGGTCGATGACTTCGTCGTTGGTCATGTCATCGAGCAACTGGGCCGGCATCAACGACGTTGCCAGCGGATCGAACTGATCGATTTCTTCGCGTGGAACCAGTGTCGTTTTTTGATCGGGACCACGAAACGTGATCGAATGCGGCGACCGATCGGCAATCATGCCGGTAATGACACGCCCGTCGATCGTCAGTGCACGGAACGATTGAAAGCCTTCGCGAATTTCGAGACTCGGATCCAAGATGGCTGGCAACCAAAATTTCGCGTTGCCCCGTTCGTATCCGTCCAGCGGCGGACCCACTTTGTGACCTTGCCCGAACAGCATGTGACAGCTGGCACACTTCTTTTCATAGTGAAGTTTGCCAGACGTGGCATCGCCGAGCGCCTCGCTCATGTGGTGAATCAGTTCATTGATTCGCCGCGCCGTTTCGGCTGACGACACGGTGATGACGGGACCCAGCGCTCTATCAACCTGCTGTGTGAGTACGGGATCATCGAAGGTTCGAAGTCGCTGGATCACGTCGGCGGACAGATCCTGGGGTTTCATTCGCCACGCGTTGACTTCCGCCACCAACTCTTGCGCCCATGGAAGACGCGACGCCAAGGTGCGACAGGCCGTATCGCGAAGTTCATGTTCCGCCGAGATCGTCGTCTGAAATTTGGTAAGCAGTTGTTGGGCGATATCGGGGGCATCGTAGACTGCGAGCGCGGCGATGGCCGCGCGTTGAAGGGCAGGGGCGTCGCCTCGATTGCCCGTTGCGATTGCCAGTAATGTCGGCAGCGCGCCGGGATAGAATCGCGTTCCCAGTGTCGCCAAGAGTTCGGCGCGGACGGCTTCGTCGATCGATGCGTCCGCCAGCGCGGCCAGGGCGTCCTTCACGGCGGAGTCGCCTTCCTGTCGCAAGCGCAAGACGATTCCTGATTTGCCTAGCGACTGGCGATACTCCGTCATGGCTTTGCCCATCGCGGGCGGTAACGACGGGATTGATCGGCCGACGAACGCTTGGTTGAGTCCACGAATGATCTGGTCCGTTGACGGTTCGTCCTCGACCATGCCAATCAATTGTTCCGCCGATGCAAACGCAGCCTGCGTTCCGATCAACGCGTAACGCTGCATCAAGCGGGCCAGGATGACCTGTTGGAACAGGGGCCGTTGTCGCCGCGCGGTCTGTCGCAAAAGCGGATCCAGGTTCGCTAGCTCGTCGGCGTGATTCTCAACCGCCCACCAAATCAGAAGTGGAATCTGTGGATCGTCCAAGTCGTCGGTATGGTCCAGCAAGCCGTCAACGATCGGGATCGCGACGTCGGCGGGGAGCCGCTTGGCAGAGCTGGCCCACTGGCTGCGGACTTGGACGTCCGATTCGCCCGAGGCCAACGCGCGGAAGTCGGCGTCCACCGCTACTGTGTCGTTGACAACCGTTCCATCGCCCAGCAAGCGAATCGTCCATCTTCGAATCGGGGCATCCCGGTGGTTCAGAAACTCTTTGATCAAGCGGGCGTCGAGTCGTTCGATTCCATGCAGAGTCCACAGGGCCTCGAGTGATCCCGATTGACGAACCTTCGCTATCAGCCGATCGACGATCGACACGTCATCTCGCCATGAGAGTTCTAGGACACTTCTCTGACGCAACCATTTGTTATCCGAGTCGAAATGTGAGATCAGTTCGTCGTTGGTTGCTTGGGATAGATCGCCTGCGGTGTATTTTGGCAAGGGCGAATCGGTCGGGCGCACTCGGTACAGTCGGCCGCTGGTCTTGTGCCAGTTATCCGTCGGGCTGAGGTGACTCAGTCGTGTGTCGTACCAATCGGCCATGTAAATCGATCCGTCGGGTCCGACACCGGCGTACACGGGCCGAAACCATCGGTCGCTGGATTCAACTAAGTTGTCGCGATCCACCGTTCGATAGGTCGAACCCATCGAAACTCGGTCGCTGTGCCAGACCACGTTGTGCAGCGAATTCGGCGCGACGATGGTCTGCAGAAACGAAGGACCAAATAGATCGCTTTCGTAGATCAAGAACGCTTGTGGAAAACGCCGGTCGTCGCCGTCGCTGGGCATCGCCTTCAAGTAACCCAATGCGTACGGATTGGTCAGCGGTCCGTGCTTGCCCCAGTTTTTTTCGAAGTAACCGCCCTGCGGATAGTGGTAGCCACGCGTGTTGCCTGAATTCGTTCCCGAGAAAACTTGGCCCCCGGCATCCATTTCAAAACTGAAAGTGTTGCCACCGCCTTCGGCATAGATTTCGAAACGATGTAGTCGCGGATGGTATCGCCAGATGCATTGGCCTTCGAAAGCAATTCCGACCGAGTCGGTTGGTGACTTGATCGTGCCGCCGGTGGTGCTGCCGGTGGTGCTGCCGTTGGCGCCGTATAGCCATCCGTCCACGCCCCACGTCAAACTGTTGGCGACCGAGTGTGTGTCTTGGATGCCAAAGCCCGATAAATGAACTTCGGGATCACCATCGGGAACGTCGTCATCGTTTTCGTCGGGATAGAACAAGAGATACGGAGGATTCAAAACCCAAATGCCACCGTCGCCGGTTTGCACCGAGGTGGCGATGTTCAGACCGTCGATGACATCGCGAGACGTTTCAAGAAAGCCGTCGCCGTCGCGATCTTCGTAGAGGGTGATCTTGTCCAAGCCCGGCGCGCCGTGGGGCGGCGGTTCGGGAACCTTGTCAAAAACGGCTCGCAAGTATTGATCGAAGCGAACGACTTTCAATCCGGCCGGATACTGATACTGTCGGTATTGAACGACCCACAGTCGCCCTTTGGAATCCCAACTGCAAAATAGGGGCTGAGCCACGTCGGGTTCGTTCGCGATTAAGTCGATGGCCACTCCATCGGCGGTGCGAAACGTCGACCCGACCTTGGCGGGCGATGTAGGCTGCGATGCGTCGGGTTGGACGCCCTTGTTTTCGAAGGTTGCGATCGCCTCGGTGACTTGATCATTGCCGGTCGGGGGAACGCGAGTTTCCTGGGCCGCGGCAAGAAACGGCAAACCGAGCAACAATCCGACAACGCATCCATGCCATCCTAATCGACGGACGTATGGGTGAAGGGAACGCGGCATGAACCGAAATCGGCGAAGTGAAAGTGTCATAGAACGACCATCGTAGCCGAAACGATGAGCCGCTACTTTTCGAAGGCCATCGGTTGTACTGCGACACTATGAGCCAATGTGAATCCGGTCGGCGCGATACGAGACCGGCGAGGCACAACGGGGACCGTGTCGATGGCCGCGCATCGTATCAAGTCGGATTCGTAACCAACGCGGATCAAGTTCCGGCCGCCGGTCGTTTGGGCCAACTGCTTGGCTAGCGAAGCAGGGTCGGGCGTTGGTATTCGCGACTGCCACCAAGATCTAGCGATCGAGGAAGCGTCATCCAGCGTGCAATCACCTTCGCGTTGTGAGCAGCAGCGATCAACGATCGCGCCGGCTAGCAGCACGTCTTCGCCGGTGACCACGCCATCGGTTCCTGCGCAAACCAGATGCACGCTTTCGACACCCGACAAGGCTTCGACGACAGCGGAAAGGTTCAAGAAGCTGGCCAGCAGCATTGACCTTGCCGTCGCGGCTGTGTGAATCGCCCGAGTGCCGTTGGTTGTTGTGAAAATGAGTTGGCGACCGGCGACTCGTTCGGGGGAATACTCGGCCGGCGAATTGCCCAGGTCAAATCCGTCGATCGGCCGACATCCTCGTTCGCCGCAAAGCAGCGCGGCCGTTGCGTCACCTCGTGATGCATCGGCAAGCACGCGAGCGTCAGCGATCTCGCGGCATGTCAAAATTTCCGCGGCGCCCGCAGCCAACGCCACGGTTGCGACGGAAGTGGCTCGCAGGACATCGATGACGACGGCAACATCGTAAGCCGGAACGTCGTCGGCGGGGTCGTTGGGAATCAGTGAAGTAACAAGTCGCATGGCGTGATCACAGAAACTAGGGCGTCAAATAACGAAGCCAGTTTCGCACGCCTTGCCCCGGGACGTAAGCCTTCGGTTGGCCGAACAATCCGGCGCCGACTTGAACCGGGTTGGCGGATTGGCCGAACGAGATCAACGGGCCCACGGGTGCGGCACTGGCCGTGGGGATCGAGATCGGTGGTGCGACGACGCCGGGCGGTGGCATGGTTCCCGGGGCGGTGTTCAACGGAACCAGATTCGAAGGATTGGGTGCGTACGAAGCCGGGGCTTGGTATCCGACTTGGCCACAGCCGATTCCGCTGGCGGCCGAATAGGCGCTCGGCCCGGTCACGTTGGGACAATTGTATGCGGTTGCGAATCCGCCCGAATTCAATTGGGGAGGCGCGATCGGCATATAATCGCTGCTCGACGGAATCCTTGCCGGTGTGGGCGAAATCGGTGAAGACGAAATCGATGTCGATGGCGGAGGCATCGTCGGCAACGAACGGGGAATGGCCGTCGGGTTTTGCGACAGTGTCGACGGTGGAGCGATTGTCGACGGTGGCAGGCTCGATGGAATCGGGGCCGGCGAGAAACTTTGTGGCGGCGGCGTCGGTGACGGGAATGCCGTCGGTGGCGAAGCATTGGTGCTGCCGCCCGGTGGCATCTGGAACTGCATCGCGACTTGGCGAACGGTCGGAGTGTAAGCCGTTTCTTGGAAACCGCTTGCCGGCGAGCCGCTGCGGACATCGGATCGATATTGGTCGACGGCACTGGGGGCACCGATCGGACGCAGTCGCGTCTGGGCGGTATCGAATGATTGCGAGCATGCCGAGCCCATCGCAGCCAGCGATGCGAAACACGCCAATGAGAATGTGGCGCTGCGGTTTCGTGTTTGGTTCATCTTCATCATCCTTGGATTTCGAGTTCCGCTGGAAACGTCGCGTGACTCGGACATGGCGTAAATTGCGAAGGTCCAACAATGCAAGATCGATGCCACGAACGAAGCTCGATGAAACGAACGAGTTTCATGCAGCTGTTTTTCGCCATCGACGCGTCAGATCACCGTAAATGGCTGGCTATTCGAATGAAAAAGCGGTTTTTCGCCAGCCCCGTTTCGTGGATCTGCATCCCATTTTTTCGGCCGCCGTGTAGATACTTCAATCGGTTGTAATCGGTTCACGGATGACATCGGTTTCGTTTTCGGTGATCGCGGCGGGGCGGATTCCGAATCGATACAAGAAGCCACCGACAAGGATCGTCGAGATGGCCAAACAGATCCAGGGTGAAATTCCAACCGCAGCGGGTAGCGTTCCACCAAGGATGCACGCGACGGCAGCGACGACCGCGTATGGCATTTGAGTGCGAACGTGTGCCAAGTGATCGCATCCACTGGCGCGACTGGACAACACCGTCGTATCGGAAATGGGCGAACAATGATCGCCAAAGATCGCGCCGGCTAAAACCGCTCCGCACGTCGAAAGTGCAATCGCACCCGATGGCCCGCCGGCTGGGTCGAGCTGTAACGCGAGTGAGATCGACAGTGGCGTCAGGATACCCATTGTGCCCCAGCTCGTTCCCGTCGCAAACGCGATCGCACCGGCCAACAGAAAGACGACCGTCGGCAGCATCCGCGAATCCAATCGCTCGGACAGCACGCCGGCCAGGTAACCGCCGGTATCTAGATGGTCCGGTTCGGTCATTGTCGACAGCGCCCAAGCAAACCACAGGATCAACATCGCCGGCAACATTTGAGCGGCGCCACCGAGCGACGCGCGCAACGCCGTCGCGATATCGCAGCCTCGCATGGCAACGTGCAAGCGTATCGCGACCAACATCCCGGCGCCGCCTCCGGCGATCAATGCTAAGTACGAGTCTCCGTTTCCAAGCAATTGCCCCGCCAATCGCAACCAGCCGACGCCCGGTTTCGGCGTCGGCATCGCAGCGAACCCCGTGATCACCAAGACGACGCCAACGGCCAACAAGCAAACCAGCACCGGTATCACTGCTGCGGCCCAGAGCCACTTGTGGCGACGGCTTTCGTCGTTCGTATCGCTGTCGCGATCGTCCAGTTCCGCCACCTTCCGGCGTTCTGTCTTGGCTGCGGCTTTCACTTCGGCTTTTCGCATGGGGCCGAAATCGCGTCCGGTGATCGAAACCAACATCACCAAGATCACGGCAATCCAAGGATAGAACCGATACGGAATTGATTGGATGAACATCTCGAACGCCGCGGACGGATCGTGGATCCCGGCGGCGGCGAGGCCATCGGCCATGTAGCTGATCTCGATAGCCGCCCACGTGCTGACAACGGACAGTCCGGCCACGGGCGCGGCCGTCGAATCGACCAAGTACGCTAATTTTTCTCGCGACACGCCGAATCGATCGACCGTGGTTCGCATGGTGCCGCCGACCAGCAGCGTGTTGGAATAGTCGTCGAAGAAGATGGCCAGTCCCGAAATCGCGACCATTGTTTGGGCACCACATCGAGTACGGACGCGAGCCGACAATCGCTCGATCAGTGCCCGCATGCCGCCGCCTTTTTCGAGCACGCCCACCATGCCGCCAAGCAACAGGCTGAACAGTAACGCTTGCAGGTGTGACGTCGAAAAGACGGACTCGACCAAGGCGTTGTAGAACAGCCACGGGGTTTCGGTCCAAGCGTGATCAGCGTCGCGCCGTGCCAGCAACCAGGCGCCGGTCCAGACACCCGCGGCCAGGGGTAAGACGACGCGTCGCGAAATGATCGCAAGCGTGATCGCGACCAGCGGCGGAAGCAGCGATTCAGGCCCAGCAGGCATGGGACTCACACCTTCGCGGACGCGGACTTGCCACTACTTTCGGGCACCCGCGGAACCAAGCACGGGCGGAACCAAAAAACACTCGTCATCGTGCGCCGGCGAATTGGCCACCGCCTGATCACGGTTCAAGCTGGGCACAGCAACATCCGGCCGCCAGCGATTGATTACATCCAGCGCCGTGGTCATCGGCTCGACGTCTTCGGTATCCAGTTCCGAGAGTTTACGAACGAAACCTAGGATGCTGTCCAGTTGCGGACGCACCTTTTCGACTTCGGCGTCGGACAATTCCAACCGAGCCAAAAGGGCGAGTTTTCGAACGTCTTCGTCGGTCAGAGCCACAAACGTCGCCTAAACGGGAAGTGAAGAAACTACTTCTTGCTCGAATTACCGACGTCAAACGGCTTCGTTTTAACCGTTTTGCGAACTACGCCGCTGCGGATGCATTGCACGCAAACCCGCATCGTCTTGTTTTCGCCCTTGGGGGTTGTGACGTGGACTTTTTGCAGGTTTGGAACGAATTTGCGACGCGTGATCCCGGTAACCTTGGTACCGACACCGCCCAAATACTTTGCTTTACCGCGTGTTTCGATGCGGTTGCCCATTTGGACTTTCTTGCCGCACGCTTCACATTGCCGTGCCATGACGTTGCTCTTGGTTTTCTTTGAGATTGCTATGAAGGATCGGTGAACGTCTGAGAAATCTCAGATTTCCGACATGTTTCGGGGAAGCCCGGCACTATAGCGAGTGAATCCTTTTTCGTGAAGCAGGATTCCCCGGCCTTCTTTTCAGCCATCACCAGACCCCCTTTTTGTCAAAATTGAGCCTTTTCTGGCATTTCGGACAGATTCGTTCACGGCTGGCTTTTCAGAATGCCGATCGACCGAACAGTCTCTTTGATCGGCACAGTTTAACAGCCGCGATTCGCGAGTTGCTCGCCGTCGAAGTCTGGCACCCTTCCTCCCTTACCTGTTTTGTCCATGACTCCTATCTCTAGCCACGCACGCGTTCAGACGATGCTCTTGGTTTTGGCTGCTGGACTGCTGACCGGCTGTACGCCGCTCAAGATGCCCGCCTCGCCGTTTGCTCATCCGTCATCCCAGTTGGGCGATTACACCGGGTTGGAGGGCGTGCCGAAGTTGCCAGAATCCGAGGCTGAGGCTGTCTATTTGGCTGTTCGCCAAGCCCGATCGAACAACAGTTTGGTGCTTCATGTGCCCGGTGGCGAACCGGCAACCCGCGTCCTGCCGTTGCCAACGGATGGCCGAAGTGTCTACGTCAGCACGCTGTTAACCCAATCGGGCGTTCAAAAGAAGCTCGGTACGGTCGAAGCAACGCTGTTTCGTAATTCGGCCGATTCGATCAACGGCATCCCGCTGGAATGCCGCATGGAACGCGATGGTGAAGCTGTCAAACCCGAATGCGATTACGCCCTGCAGCCGGGCGACCGGTTACGGGTCCGAAAAGCGCCAAGCCCAGCGATTCAAGGGCTCTTCAACGCCGTGCTGGGCAAGTAACGCTTGATCATGGGCGTTATCTTGGCGTTAATCCATGAAAATCCGCATTCGCCGAGGTCAGTCCGGCGAACACAAAGTTTGCCTTTTTTTCTCGAAAAGGTTCCCCACCCGCCATCGAGTGTTAAAAATGTAGGGGTGGCGGACCCAGCATGGAGAAACGGTTCCGTCTGTTTCACCCATCTGCGACGAGTCGAGCCACGTTGAACCTGGAATCATGTGGCTTGATCGATCTAGGCAAATTTCCAGGTGCATCGGTTCCTTCTTCCTCCTCGACGTCCGCTTGAACCACGGCGTTCGTCTAAACGACGGGACTGTCACAGCACCAACGGGGGTCGAGCCGCCTTCACGTTGATCGAGCTTCTGGTCGTGATTGCGATCATCGGTATCTTGGTCGGGTTGCTTTTGCCGGCCGTCCAGGCCGCCCGCGAGGCCGCCCGCCGGACTCAGTGCCAAAACCATTTGCACCAGATCGCATTGGGGATGCACAACTACGAATCCACATACCGGACGCTGCCTTGGGGCGCGAAAGGTGGATGGGGACAAAGCTGGACCACGGACCTGTTGCCGTTCATCGAGCAGACCGCGTTGTGGGACCGAACGCCCCAAGGTGAAGAGGGATGGGTGACATCGAACACGCCCGAAAGCGATCGGCTTAGAGAGTTGGCTCGCACGGCGATTCCTACCTACCGATGTCCCAGCCAGCCCGGTCCCGAACATTTCGCCGAGGAAATTGATCGGTTGACCGGTCGCGCACTCAACAGCTATTTGGGTAACGCAGGCAGCGATGTGGTGCGTGACAACTATTCGACCACGGGGCCGGGGCCGATTGATATCGGAATGGAGGCGGGCAATGGGGTTCTTCGAGTTGCCGATTGCGTTACGAACCCGGGTTCACCGCCGTGGCCACCATCCATCAAGTTCAGCGCCGTGTTTGACGGGCTGAGCCACACCGTGTTGGTGTCCGAGACTCGCTATATCGACATTCACGCGTGTGGGATCTGCGATCACTTTTCGCTTTACCATCCCGACTTTGACGTCGCGTTTGGTTCGGATTTTTCCGAAGTGCTGATGTCGATGCAGTACGGCATCAACTTGGACCTCGATTTGGTGCCCAAGGCGCAAATCGAAATGTCGATCAGTAGTTTCCATTCCGGCGGCGCACATGCGGCGATGTGCGATGGTTCGGTTCAGTTCCTGACCGAGAGCCTCGACGCCACGATTCGGCATGCCATCGGATCACGGGGCGATCGCGAAGTCTACGATCAATCAGCGTTCTAGTAACGGCCGCCGGCAATCTCGATCATCCCGGCAACGACTACGGCAGTCGTTTGACCTTCAGGTTACGAAAGTACACCTTGCTTTGCGGGTCATGTGCCTGCAGCGCAAAGGTGCCTTCGCCCAGCATTCGTTCAAAGTTTTTGTCGAACGCTTTCTGTCCTTCGGGCTCGGTGTATTCGACCAACGTTTTTCCGTTCACCTTCAGGACGACATTGCGACCGTTGACGATGATTTCTTGGGTGTACCATTCGTTGTCTTTGACACCTGGATCATCCACGTTCTTGACGGCGTACAAGCTGCTGGTCTTTTTGGGGTCTTTGTGCGAAACATTGACTTGGCATTCGAAGCCCGCTTGAGGCCAACCCTCGGATTGATACTTGGTGTGAAAGTAGATGCCCGCGTTGCTGCCCGGCGTCGTCATCACTTCGCCGACGAAGTGAAAGTTCTTCCAAGGTGCCGCTTCGCCGACATAGAACAAGTGACAGCGATCGCCTTGGCAAACCAACTTGCCGTCTTCGACTTTCCAGCTGTCGGGGTTCTCGTCGGCCTTCTTCCAACCGTCAAGCGACTCACTATCGAAGAGTTGGACGAAACCCATGTCGGTTTCGGTTGTTGAGGCAGGCGGGTCGGCGAGCAATGATTGCGTCAACGATGCGGTAAGGGCCAGAAGCGAAAACGTGATCGTCGCAAATCTAAACTTCATCAATCAAATCCAAAGGGCGGGGGAGGGGAGGGAAGTGGGCGGGGGAGGGGAGGGAAGTGTGCCGAGCGAAAGCCGGTCGGCATCGTCGATGAAGAGATCACCGACGATGAGCGCAAAAAAATCCGCTCGTCGTTAGCCGACGAGCGGATGCAGAATACGAATGCTCGAGGCGCTTCGTTCCAAAGAGTGAACTACAGACCGGAATCGGTTGCCGGCAATTCGTTGGCTTCGATCTTCTCAGCGAAAGACTTTCCGTCGCTGCTCTTCTTTTCGCCGGCCTTCTTGAACCCTTCTAGAATCTTCGCTTTCGCTTCTTCGGGGTTGTCTTTGATGTACTCTTTCGGGAAATCTTCGGCCTTCAAGAATTCATGCAATGCTTTGCCGTATTCATTGCGAACTTTCTTCTTGTCCTCGCCCTTGACGTGACAAACGTAGCAACCAGCTTTGCGGCCGTTCTTCTTGAAGTCTTCGTCGGCTTCGTCGCCCAGGTACTCGTTCTTCCATTGTTTTCCAAATTCGCTGATTGCCATTGCGGGCGATGCCAACAGCATCATGCAACCAATCATCATTGCCAGTCGTTTCATTCATTCACTCCGAAGGGTGCGGGTAGGTTAAGGTGGGACGGTTCAGGTGGGGGGCCGGTCACGGAAGGCGATCAGGATAGTGGATCGGAGAATCGACAACAGCACCGGTCACTGGCGTCGGTGACCCGCGCCAGCCTTCAATTAAGTCTAATGAGCCGCTAAAAGTCAAATCGGCACCCCGATTTAACACCTGCGGTTGATTTTGGAAATCGATCGCCGAGCCTAAAAAAGGGCTTGGGGCCAGGATGGTCGAAACGTTTTCAAGGATCGGCAACGTCGGAAGTGCTTTTTCGTCAAAGCCGGGCGGAGATCCCGCGTCGCCTTGGCGGTAATCGACGGGTCGACGCAGGTTCATCGCTTTATCCGTCAATTTCTTCGAAACCCATGTTACCGACCATCGCGGGCGGTGTTCGTCTGACCATGACGGCGGTGCGGTGGACAGTTGGCTCATTCGAGTCGTCTCCGTTTGTCCGTCTGTCGTTGTCAATTGCAGCATCGGATCCCTGAGCGTCGGATCCACCACATACGCATTGCTGGAACCTTCCAGTCGCAGCCAAGGCGTCGATAAGCTGGTCGGCGCTAATCCGCTGATCGCGAAATGCGGCGATACCGAATCGACGATGAATAAACACTTTCGTGCCAAGCGGCTGACTGGAACCGGATAGGCGCCGCTGGCACCCAACCGTGTTTGCATGATGCCGCCGGGGGCGTGCGCGGTCACTCGGGTTAACGACAACTTGATTGATCCCGCCGTCGGCGACGGCATCACCCGCGCGCCCGCGGTGTCGATCATGCGATCGGTCACTGCCAACATGCCGTTATCCCAATCCAGCCATAGCTTGGCGGCAAAATCCATCTGCAGCATCGACATCTGTCCGCGAATGATGACGTTGTAAAGTTTCATATCGACCAACGGAAACGGATCGAATTCACCCGAGAAATCGCGATCGCGACCCGCAAGCTTGTCGGGGTCCGTCACGACTTCGAACGCGTAGACCTCGTCACGCAAAGAAGGGTTGTTGATCGTGATGGTGCAGTCGGTCAGTTCGACGCTTCGATTGTCATGGATCTCGAACATCGCGCCGCCATCAATTTCATCGCTTGGAACGTTCCACGCGAAATGCAGGTCATTGAATTCGATTGGGTGCGAACCGATCGAAAACATCTTGGCGCGTTCCATCGTCAAACGTTTGGGTGATTGAAATACGACGATGCTTCCCCCGCCCACCGAGGATGTGATACGAAGATCGTCGACATCGACAGTGATCGGTTCCGTTGTGATCATCGGAACCGCGATTTCGATGCGGCTGATTTGATATTTCTTGGCTAGTCCGACCGCACGCGACAGCGACGATGTCAGCGCCGCTCCGCTGCTGTCTCGGTTGATCGCCGGATCAAGTTCTGGGCCCACAACGCGAATCAACGTCGGCTTGGTGCCGGAGGCCGCATCGGATTTGTCGAAAGCGGTAGGCAGCGTCGACGACACGATGCTTGGGGGATCCGACAGGCGGCGGCTTTCGTCCAACATGGCGTCCGCAATCAGTTCGCTTGGTACCGGGAAGACGGTCAAGCGGGGCGGTTGGGCGACGGAGACCCGTTCCATCAATTGGGCAGCCGCTTCCACCGTTGCTTCGGGCAGTCCGTTGGCGGAGGGATTGGTTTGCGGTGCGACCGGCTGTCCACTATTCAACGCTGCGGATCGGCTTGCATCCGCCGACATGTCCGGCGTTGGTCCATCGGTTGCGGTCGTTCCCATCGATGGCGTGGAGGTCGCGTTGTTGGCGTCGTCTTCGTCGGGCGACATGTAAACGGGCCCGGTAGCCACGGGCGCGATCACGCGGCCAGGTCGAGTCGCCGTTGAAGGGATCACTAGGTCTTCGCGAGTCGCTGCCGATTCCAGATGCAACCATCCGGCGATCGCAACCAGCAACGTTGCCGCGGCGATCCACGGAACATTCCGTTCCAGCCAACCGATCAAAATGTTGGGTGATTCGACCACGACGGAACCGGCCAATCGCGATCGGGTCAATCCGTCGCGCGCCGCAACGACATGCAAGTCGGCGACCAAGTCGTTGGCGTTCTGATACCGATCACCCGGTTTTTTGGCCAGCATCTTTTGAATCACGGACACCAAATTTCCGCTGACTTCTGGGCGAAAGGTACGAGTGTCCGGCGGAGGCGCGTTGCCGTGGCTGAGCAGCTTCTGCAACATCGTGCCGCCGGGGTAGGGCGGCGAGCCGGTCAACATGAAGTGCAACGTACAGCCGAGCGAATAGATGTCGCTTCGCAGATCAGCGTCGCGTGGGTCGTGAGCCTGTTCGGGTGAAATGTAGTCGAACGTGCCGAGCGTGACGCCGCTGGCCGTCATGTCGCCGCTCATTTCCAAATTGTCGCTGCGAGCCAGTCCCATATCGACCAACTTGATCGTTCCGTCGCCGGCTATCAAAACGTTCGATGGCTTGATGTCGCGGTGAACGATTCCGCGGCTGGACGCGTGTTGAAGCGCGTCGGCAAGTTGGACGGTAAAGAAGACCGCTTCGTCAATTGAAAGCGGACCGTTGGTTTGCACCCAGTCACGGATGTTGGTGCCCTCGACATACTCGAAAACGATGTAGTGCCACCGGCCGTGGCTGCCCGCGTCAAAGACTTTGGCGATCCGTGGATGGTCCAGTTTGGCGGCGCTTTGCGATTCGTTCCGAAAGCGTCGTTGAAGATCGGGATCGTCTGCGACAAAGGGAATGACTTTGATCGCGACGGTGCGGTCAAGTTTCTCGTCGTGCGCCTTGAAGACGGCGCCCATGCCGCCGCCGCCGATCATTGCTTCAAGAAAGAAGTGATTGAGCCGCTGGCCCAGCAACACCTTTGCGACCGAGGCCGGCGTTCGATCCATCGGATCGCTGGCGTCACTGGCCGCTACCGCACGCGACGAACCTCGAATCACCGTGTTCGCTTCGGCAAGCGATTCCGACGGATGGCTGCCTCGCGACGGTTCATCCGTCGGGCGGTGCACCGTGGATGCGTCGGTTCGAATGGAGGGGTCATCAGGCATCGGAACAACGACTACTGAGGAAGCTAAAGCTAAGCAAAATAAGCAGTTACGAACCGATCGCGACCAGCAGATATTCTAATTTCGATGGATTCGACGGTCAACGAAACAATGATCGACATCTGTAGGATAAGGTGACGATCACAACATCACAAAGCCTTTCACCGTTACGACTGACACGAACATGACTCAAACTAGCACGTTTGCTCACTCGGCTTGCATGCCACGGCGATGTTGGGGTGTCGTTTTCGCACTGGGGGGAGTGGCCTGCTTGCTCGTGTGCATGCAAACTTCGGTGAACGCCCAGCCCGCATCCACAAGCGGTGCAACACCGAACGTGTTGGTGATCGTGGTGGATGACTTGGGCTTTGCCGATTTGGAGTGCTTGGGATCGACGGACATGCGGACGCCCGCCTTGAACGAGCTCTACGCTCGGTCATTGAAATTGGGCCGGCTATATGCGAACTGTCCCGTGTGTTCACCCACCCGAGCGTCTATCTTGACAGGCCGCTATCCGGACCGCGTCGGAGTCCCGGGCGTAATCCGGACGCATGACGAAAACAGTTGGGGCTACTTTGCGCCTCCTGCACCGACGTTGCCACAGCGACTTCGTCAACGCGGTTACCACACCGCAGCGGTCGGGAAATGGCATCTCGGATTGCGAAGCGAGAACCACCCGAACCAGCGAGGGTTTGACTTTTTTCACGGATTCCTGGGCGACATGATGGATGATTATTTCAACCATCGTCGCCACGACATCAACTACATGCGCCGCGACGCTGAAGAGATTGATCCGTCGGGACACGCGACAGAGTTGTTTTCCGTGTGGGCAACTGACTACATCACGTCACGGGCCGACGAGTCGTCACCGTGGTTTCTGTATCTGGCCTACAACGCGCCGCATACACCGATTCAACCACCGAGCGACTGGATCGACAAGGTTGCATATCGCCAACCCGAGTTGTCGCCCGAACGAACCAAGTTGGTTGCGTTGATCGAGCACATGGACGATGGCATCGGGCGAGTTCTCGACGCGTTGCGGTCGACGAAACAGTTTGAGAACACGATCATTGTGTTCACAAGCGACAACGGCGGACAAGTCAGTGTCGGTGCCAACAACGGCGACCTGCGCGATGGCAAGGGTTCGATGTACGAAGGCGGACTGCGGATTCCCGGTTGCATTCGTGTGCCCGGTCAGACGCAAGACGGCAGCGTGACCGATGCGGTTTGCGTGACGATGGATATTTTGCCAACCTTGATCGAGATCATCGGCGGAGAGACGTCGGATGCCAGCGAACTGATCGACGGTCGTTCATGGACGCCACTGTTCGCCGATCCCGATCAACGCGACGATGGTCGCGAAGTGTTTTTCGTGCGACGCGAAGGCGGTGTGCAGTACGGTGGTCTGACGATCGAAGCCGTTTTGAAAGGCAACCTAAAGCTGGTCCATAATTTTCCGACGCATTCATTTGAGTTGTTCGATTTGTTGGCTGATCCCGCCGAAGCAACGGACCTGGCAAAGAAACAGCCGAAGGTTTTTCGAGAGATGCTTGAACGGTTGCAAAAACACGTTCAGCGCGGAGGGCAACTGCCTTGGCAGAAAGGCGAGTCGTCGTCGCATCCCGCTTCACCCTCCGAAACGAACTGATGCTTTGACTTGAATGCGTTCCCGATGAATTTGCCAACCACCGTTGTCGCCGCTCATGCGGAAATCCGACCCCTGCCGAGAAACCTTCGGCCGGAGGATTTGGATATGTTTGCCGGGTGTCAGCGATCCGAGGTGCCTGCAGCGACAATCGTCTCACTTGACGATGTCGAGGCGTTCGGGCGTGGGCCCCTTCGCCATCGCAAGGACTATCTGGACGAAAGTTTTGTATCGCCCAGTCACGCGGTCCGATGGAAACAAGAACGTGGGCACTGGCGTGCTGCGGCAGAGCGTCTGATTCAATCGAAGACCCTTTTCGATACGCCGTGCCTTTGGATCACCGACAACTGGTCCAGCGGGTATTTTCACTGGATGTGCGATTCGATACCGCGGTTAGAAATGGCCTCGATGGTTTGCGATCTCTCAGAGATGACGCTGCTGTTGCCGTACAAGTTCCGCGGTCGTCGCTACATCCAACAGAGTCTCGCCCCCTACGGCCTAAAAGACGTCCGAATCCTGAAGAGGTTTGAACGAGCGTGTTGTCGCCGCTTGACTTTGCCGTCGCACGTCGCATCGACCGGGAATTTTGACCAGGGAATCATTGGCCGAATGCGGAACCGCTTTTTGCGTCACTTGAAGCAGCATGCCGACGGCAATGAATCAACGTCCGCAGACCGCGTCTACATCAGTCGGCGGGTCGCGACTCGACGAAAAATCGCCAATGAAGATGCTGTCGAAACACTGCTGAAGAACCACGGATTCAAGATCGTTGTTTGCGAACAGATGCAATGGATTGATCAATTGTCGGCTGTCACCAATGCCGAATGCTTGGTGTCCAACCACGGCGCCGGGTTGACCAATATGATCGCCATGCAGCCCGGGCGGCGTGTCCTAGAGATTCGTGATGCGGTGGGTTCGACGCCGAATTGTTATTTCAATTTGGCCGCAGCGTGCAGCCTTGGATATTTCTATTCCTTTGCTCACCGCACCGACCCGCAACAAACCGTTCACCATGGTGACGTCACGGTGGATGTGTCCGCACTTGATCAGGCGATCCACGCCATGGTTGGCGAAAACATCGGACGCCACACGTAAAAACAGCGAGTCTGCGGTCACGAGTTTTTTGTGCTTTCCGTGTAGATTCGTGATCCTGGCCGCGTTAAGTTGCATTCAGGCTGGTTTCGAGACCGATCCGCGGCCGAAGCTGATGGCTCTGCTATCCGAGTTTGTCTCCAATGAAAGGGTTGCCATCGTGTTTGCGTTGACAGTTTGGTGTTTTGCGATTGTGTCTTCGATCGCCGCGCTCTCTTGGGCCTGGCGTTTCTACGCGGAAATGATGCGGGCTGACGAAGGCACGCCGTTGATGCAGGAGATCGCGGCGAGTGTCCGCCAAGGTGCCGATGCGTATCTGAGGCAGCAGTTCAAATGGGTCGCGATCGTGTTCGTGATCGTCGCGATGTTGTTGGTGTTCGCAGCAGTCGGATTGAAGGTTCAAAGTATTTTTGCCGCGCCGGCATTCTTGACTGGCGGTTTGTTCAGCGGTCTATGCGGTTGGTTCGGCATGAAGACGGCAACGCGCGCCAGCAACCGAACGGCGGCCGGTGCGATGCGGTCGCTCAACGATGGGTTGCAAATCGCTTTTCGAAGCGGCGCGGTGATGGGACTGACGGTTGTCGGGATGGGACTGCTTTACATCTGCATCTGGTTCGGCATTCTGTACTGGGGCATTCCGATGGTGGCGGGTGCCGAAAATGAGATGAGCCTGCAGCAGATTTCCGTCACGATGTTGACGTTCGGTATGGGGGCCAGTGCTCAGGCGCTGTTCGCACGCGTCGGTGGTGGGATCTTTACCAAAGCGGCCGATGTCGGCGCGGATTTGGTTGGAAAGGTCGAACAGAGTTTGAAAGAAGACTCGCCACGCAATCCGGCAACCATTGCCGATAACGTCGGAGACAACGTGGGCGATGTCGCGGGTATGGGGGCGGATCTTTACGAGTCGTATTGTGGTTCGATCCTGGCGGCTTCGGCGTTGGGAGTCGCCGCGTTTCGCGGGACGGACCTGCTGCCAGAGGGGGGCGACACGACGACGGCGCAGTTGCAAGCGATGCTGCTGCCGATCGCCATCGCTGCGGTGGGCATCCTGCTTTCGATCGTTGGAATTTATGCGGTCAAAACAGGTGAGGAACTCTCGCAAAAATCGTTGCTGCAATCTCTTGCCCGTGGGATCAATCTTGCTGCGATTCTTGTTTCAATTGCCTCGATTGCGATCACGTGGGTCATGATGCCCGCGATGCCGGAGACGACTTTTTTTGGATTCATTCCCGGCGTCGCCATGAGCATCCTTGTTGGGCTCGTCGCGGGTTGGTCGATCGGGTTGTGGACCGAGCGTGTGACCAGCGACGAGTATGCGACGACACAGAACTTGGCCAAACAAGCCGAGACCGGGCCGGCGACGATCATCATTGGCGGAGTCGCCGATGGGATGCTAAGCACTTGGGTGCCGGTCGTGATCGTATGTGCGGCGATGCTGATGGCGTTCGGTTTCGCCAGCGGCGGCAACTTCGGCGACGCCAACCGATTTTCGATCGGCTTGTATGGCGTCGGAATCGCTGCGGTGGGGATGCTCAGCACCCTTGGAATCACGCTGGCCACCGACGCCTACGGCCCCATCGCCGATAACGCCGGCGGCAATGCATCGATGGCGGAATTGGATGACTACGTTCGTGATCGCACCGATGCTCTGGACAGCCTCGGTAACACGACAGCCGCGACGGGCAAAGGATTCGCGATCGGTTCGGCGGCGCTGACGGCGCTCGCACTGCTGGCGGCGTACATGGAAAGCGTTCGTGACGGTTTCCAACGGTGGGGTGACGAGTACGCGATCTCGCAAAACTTGAGCGATGGTGACTTCGCAATCACGCCAACGTTGTCGTTGACGCGTGCGGACGGCGGCAACGAAGTCTTTCTGATCATGCCGGCCGCGGCCGGTTCGAGCGACACAGCGCCGGCGACGCGGGTTGCCGTTGCCGATGCGACGCTGCATGATTTTTCGACCTACTACGACACGACGCTCATGAATCCTCGCGTCTTGGTCGGCGTGTTCTTGGGCGTGATGAGCACATTCGTGTTTTGCGCGATGACGATGAAGTCGGTGGGTCGCGCGGCACAGGGAATGGTGATCGAGGTTCGTCGGCAATTTCTGGAAAACCCAGGGATCTTAGACGGTAGCGCCAAGCCGGACTACGAACGGCCTGTCGCGATCAGCACCCTCGCCGCACAGCGAGAGATGATCCTTCCCAGCATGTTGGGATTGCTGATGCCGATCGTTGTTGGTTTGCTGTTGGGAGTTGGCGGAGTGATCGGGATGTTGACGGGCAGTTTGACCAGTGGATTTTGCTTGGCCGTTTTTATGGCCAACAGTGGCGGAGCGTGGGATAACGCGAAAAAGTACATCGAAGCCGGTCATCACGGCGGCAAAAACAGCGATGCCCACAAAGCCGCTGTCGTTGGCGATACCGTCGGCGATCCTTTCAAGGACACCAGCGGCCCAAGCCTGAATATCTTGATTAAACTGATGAGCATGGTCAGCGTCGTCGTTGCCGGATTGGTGGTCAGGTATTCTTTAGTGGCGATCGGCTGGTTCTGAAACGGATGCCAATCCACGTCCCGATATCGACCAATCGAATTCAATAGATAAAGAATGTCTGAACGAATCAGTGGGATTTTGACTCCCAATATCACGCCCGTCGATTCGTCTGGGCGCATCGATGAAGACACTCTTTGTGGTTACGTCGATTGGTTGATCGACCACGGCGTTGACGGTCTGTATCCCAACGGCAGCACCGGCGAATTCGTTCGTTTCACCGCGACCGAACGTCGACGCATCGCCGAAATCGTCATCACTCAAGCGGCCGGACGCGTGCCGGTTTTGGTGGGTGCCGCGGAGGCCAACGCACGTGAAACGATCGAAGCCTGCGAAGCATACGGCGCCATGGGGGCTCGCGCTGTCGCGATCGTTTCGCCGTTCTACTATCGACTTTCCAGCGAAGGCGTTTACGCGTACTTTCGTGAAATTGCCAACCACGTTTCCATCGACGTGACGGTTTACAATATTCCCATGTTTGCTTCGCCGATTGATGTCGCAACGGTCATTCGATTGGCATCGGATTGTCCACGGATCGTGGGCATCAAAGACAGCACGGGTGATTTGCCCAGCATGATGCGAATGATTTCAGCGATACGCCCGATGCGAAGCGACTTTTCATTCCTGACCGGATGGGACGTCGCTTTGGTGCCGATGTTGCTTGCCGGGTGCGACGGTGGAACCAACGCCACCAGCGGCGTTGTGCCGGAATTGACGCGCGCGATCCACCGTAACGTTCAGGCTGGCAACATCGACGTCGCGATGCAGTTGCAATACCAACTGTTGCCGCTGTTCGACATCATGCTTGGGCTTGGTGAATTCCCGGAAGGATTTCGCGCCGGCGCACGATCACGCGGTTGGGACTTGGGGCCTGGGCGAGTCTCGATCACCTCCGTTCAACGCGAAGCGATCGACGAGGACCAACGCAAAATCGATGTCATGGTTCAAGACGCCGTCGGGATCTGTGCCGATCAAACAACGACGACGGAAAAGATCCAGAAGATCGTTGGCCAAGTTCTAAAACAACTCGAATCATAGCGTCGCCGATTCGACACGAGCGTCTTGAATCTGAAACTCAGTTCAAATCCTGTTCCGCTTCGGCCCAGACTCGAGGTTCGTCGTCGACCCAATCGACGTGGATGACGCTGGGGTTGCAGCAAACGGGACAGTCTTCGACGTATTCTTGCGATCGGCCTTCGACCGGATCCAACGGAATCACGATTTCTTCGCCGCAACTATCGCAAATGTACGATCCTTCGTTTTCCATCGGTCTATCTCCGGGGGTTGGCGGACTACGACGGGATGTGCGCGGACCCTATACTGATAGGACTGAAGCACGAACCAATTGTACGCTTTCTTCTCGTCCTGAAAACGATCGTCATGGCTGACACACCCGATCCGACCACGCTGCTCAGTCGCTTCGGCTTGACGGAATTCCGTCCCGGACAACGAGACGTGGTCGATGCGATCGCGTCGGGCCGCGATGTGATGTGCGTGATGCCGACCGGCGGCGGCAAGAGCCTTTGCTATCAGCTTCCGAGTCTCGCCCGAAAAGGCACCACGATTGTCGTTTCGCCGCTGATTGCGTTGATGAAAGACCAAGTGGACACGCTTCAGGGTTTGGGAATCGCGGCCAAGTTGATCAACAGCACGTTGTCGGCGACCGAGCAGTCCGACGTCATGAACGAGATGGCATCGGGAAAGTTGGACCTGGTTTACGTCGCTCCGGAACGGCTTCGCAATAGTCGGTTTTTGGAGGCTTGCCAGTCCGCCAACGTTGCGTTGCTTGCCGTCGACGAAGCCCACTGTGTCAGCGAGTGGGGCCACGATTTTCGTCCCGACTATTCGCGATTGGGACGATTTCGCCAGCGATATTTGAACAACGTCCAAACGATTGCGCTGACGGCGACGGCAACGCCGGTGGTTCGTGACGACGTGATTGAGTCGCTGGGGTTGAAAGATCCTTGCACGTTCGTGACCGGGTTCGCGCGTACGAATCTTCGCTTCGGCGTTTCGCACGCAAAGACGGATCAGGAAAAGAACGACACATTGCTCTCGTATTTGCAATCGCAAAGTGGTTCCGGGATCATCTACGCGGCGACGCGGAAGCGTTGCGAAGAATTGGCGGAGTGGTTGCCTGAAAAAGCGAGACGGCCGATCGGTGTTTACCACGCTGGGCTCGATCCGATTCAGCGTCGGCGGGTGCAAGACGATTTCATGTCGGGCAAGTTGTCGGCAATCGTTGCCACCAATGCGTTCGGGATGGGAATCGACAAGTCGGACATTCGTTTCGTCGTTCACTACAACATGCCGGGAAGCCTGGAAGCGTATTATCAAGAGGCGGGTAGGGCAGGGCGTGACGGCGGCAAAAGCGATTGCCAATTGATGTTCAGCTACAGCGATCGCTATATCCAAGAGTTCTTTATTGACAACCGTTATCCATCGAAGGAAACGGTCAAGAAGGTCTACGAGTACTTGCTTTCACGCGACGAGGATCCGATCGAACTGACTCTGGATCAAGTGCGTGACGGCATCAAAGTCAAAGATGGCAGCGAAGCAATCGGCACCGCGGAAACGTTGCTTGCCAAAGCGGGCGTATTGCGCCGTCTCGATTCGAACGCGAATTACGCGATGCTGCGGATCGATAGCGACGCGCCGTCGATGCTGGACTTTCTTCCCAAGGAAGCCCGGACGCGACGTAAAGTGATGTTGGCGATCGAAAAAATCGTCGGCCGGCGCCGGCACGAAGACGTTTTTGTAAAGCCGGCGAGATTGGTCGAAATGGCGGGCGTCAAAAAAGATGCACTCGTCCGAACGCTGCGAGAATTGCGGCGATTGAAAGCGTTTGACTATGTCCCGCCGTTTCGCGGCCGCGCCATTCACTTTACCGATCGAGATCAGCGTTTCGAAGATCTGCAAATTGACTTCGACGAACTGGCACAGCGAAAGGCCGCCGAGACCGAAAAGCTTGAATCGGTGATTCGTTTCGCGCGAACGGCGGGCTGCCGACAACGCGTGATCCTAAACTACTTTGGCGAAACCGAAGCCGATAATTGCGGTACGTGTGACCGATGTGCGCCGGTCGACGGAACCGTCGGACGAGCATCCGATGTGTCGGTTTCGGTCGAGATGAAAGGCGTCGATCCGGTGGCGCTACTTCGCGGTATTCGTGTGGTGCTAAGTGGCGTGACTCGGATGCACGGGCGATTCGGAAAAACGATGGTTGCCCAGATGTTGTGTGGATCGAAAAACAAAAAGCTGCAGCAGTGGAAACTGAATCGATTGAGCACGTATGGGTTGTTGTCCGAACTGAAACAGTCGGAAATCGTCAGCGTGTTGGATGCGTTGGCCGAAGCGGGGTTCGTAGAACAAAAAGAAGTCGACGAGCGGCGACCGACCATTCAAATGACGGCCGAAGGCACCGAAGTGATGATGGGCGGTGTCACGCTGCCGCCTTCGGTTCGGATGCCTTTACCGCTGGCGAAACGTTTGGCGAAGGCATCTCGAGCGATCGAATCGGGTGATGTCCAGACGTCATCGCCGGGAACCGACGTCGTCGACTCTGTCTCACGCACGGCTGATGACGAAGCCACTGGTGAGGAAGCGGCTGACAGCGAGGTCCGCTCGGCTCAGGTCGATGAAGTTGCGGAGACGCTGAAGCGTTGGAGGCGAAAAACGGCGGCGGCGCTGGGTGTGCCGGCCTTCCGGATTCTGACCAACTCGACTCTGGACCGAGTAGCTGAGGCGATGCCGCGAACGGCGTCCGAACTTGAAAATGTGACCGGCGTCGGCCCGGCAACGGTCGAGCAATTTGGTTACGACTTGGTTCAATTGATCCTCGGCTGTGTGGATCCGCACGAAGATGTCGAATGCGTCGAGCTCGACCCGATCGATGCCAGCGAACCAGAAAGGGTTCCATCGGAAACACGGCCATCGGAACAAGTCATGGGCGTCCGCGACGATACGCCGCCATCATCGGAATCGACCTCCCAGACGGGCGCGGCGCCCGATTCGTCTAAACCGGGTGCCCCGCCGACGGCCGAGGACGCCTATTGGACGTGGCGGCTGTTTCGAGACGGGTACACGTCGCACCAAATCGCGGCGATCCGTCGATGTTCGCTCGCTGATCTGGTGGACGATCTCGTTTCGGCTGCGTCAACGGGTCACACCGTCGAGCTCACTTGGGTCGATGACGCCGCTGCATCCCGGCGGGTCCGAGATGCGATAGCGGGAAGCGAGTCGTCGGTTAGTCACTCTTGACCCGAAACACTACAATTCAACGGCCGATGGTTCGTTGATGCGAATCCGGCTTAGAGATTTCCGGGCTTTGGCCCACCGAGCGACCGGCAACGCAGATACTGATAGTAAGGCCTGAAGGCAGACAATGGATAAGAAGTCAGACGACCAGATTCCCAAAAATTCCAGTCGCGAAGGCAACGGTGGTTCCCAAGGCGGGGACAATCAACCGCCCCGACGTAACAACAACTCGTTGCTGATCGCACTGATCTTGGCCGCTTTGGTTGTGATGTTGTTCTACAATCGCGGCGAGGAACGATCTCTGGTTTCGGCAAGTTTCTTTCAAAAAGAGTTGGAACGGGACAACGTCGAGAGCATCTTGATCGGCGAGCAACAGGTTTACGGCACGTTCAAAACGCGGCCTGAAGCACCGCCTGTCGAAATCGAAGGCAAAAAAGAAGTTCGCAAGGGTGACGACGGCGAACCCGACAAGTACTTAAAAAAGTTCGCCTTCAACCGATCCACCGATGCCGGCTGGGTGGTCGATCTGCAAAGCCAGCTGGAAAAGGCAAAGGTCGACTTCAGCTATCTATCGAAAGATAACACGGAACAAATTCTGTATTTTCTTTTGATGGTGGGGCTGCCGTTGGGTGTGTTGCTGTTTTTGTTCATGATGCTTCGCCGTTCGCGAAACGACATGATGGGCGGTGGCTTTCTGTCGGGCTTCAGCAAGAGCCCGGCCAAACGATTCGAAGCCAGCGACAAGATGGTCACGTTCAACGATGTGGCCGGGTTGGATGGTGTGAAAGCCGACCTGCAGGAGATCGTCGACTTCTTGAAGACGCCCGAAAAGTTTCAAAAACTGGGCGGACGCGTCCCCAAGGGAGTCCTGCTGAACGGACCTCCCGGCACGGGTAAGACGCTGCTCGCTCGCGCCGTCGCTGGCGAAGCGGGTGTGCCGTTCTACAGCGTCAACGGCAGCGAATTCATTCAAATGTTCGTCGGTGTTGGTGCCAGCCGCGTTCGTGACTTGTTCAAAACAGCCAAAGAAAACAGTCCGGCGATCATCTTCATTGACGAAATCGATGCGGTCGGTCGCCAGCGTGGTGCCGGGCTGGGCGGTGGACATGATGAACGCGAGCAGACTCTGAACCAGATTCTTGGTGAGATGGACGGGTTCAGCGGCAATCAAGCCGTCATTGTCGTCGCCGCAACGAACCGACCCGACGTGTTGGATCCCGCGCTCTTACGCCCCGGACGGTTCGACAGGCACATCACCGTTGGCCGACCTACGATGAAGGGTCGCGAGGCAATCTTCAAAGTTCACGTGCGTGACGTGCCGCTTGCCGATGACGTCGATTTGCATCGCTTGGCGGCCGGAACGGTGGGGCTGACCGGTGCCGATATTCGAAATATGGTCAACGAAGCGGCACTCTGGGCGGCGCGTCAGGACAAAAAAGTCGTCGATATGGATGACTTCGACAATGCTCGCGACAAGATCCTGATGGGGGCAAAACGCGAAGAAGTCTTGCAAGAGAGCGAAAAAGAAAAGACGGCGTATCACGAAGCCGGCCACACGTTGACGGCATGGCATTTGGATGGCGCCAATATCGTCCACAAAGTGACGATCATTCCACGTGGTCGAGCGTTGGGCGTGACCCAGTATGTCCCCAATGAGGATCGGCTCAGTATCAGCAAACGTGAACTCGACCATCAATTGATCGTGTTTCTAGGTGGCCGTGCGGCCGAGAAGATCATCTACAACGAAACGTGTGTCGGCGCCGAAAATGACCTCGAACGGGCGACCAGCATCGCGCGTCGAATGGTCACACACTGGGGCATGAGTGCCAAAATCGGGCCCGTCAGCTACAAGACAAGCGACGAAGATCCGTTCTTGGGACGCGAGATTCACCAGACGCGTCAGTTCAGCGAACACACGCAGGAATTGGTCGATGAAGAAGTCGCCCGAATCCTGTTGGAAGCTGATCAGAAAGCAGAGCAACTGTTACGGGAACATCGGGCGGAGCTCGAAAAAATCACCCGAGCATTGCTGGAGCACGAAGAACTCGGCGAAGCCGAACTGACCGAGATTCTTGGGCCGTCGATCCAGGTGCGAAACCGCGACAGCGATGGAATGGGCAAGACGTTGACACCCGAAAGTGCAGCCGAGCACACCCCAGGTCCGGCGGTTAACAACTAGAAGCCCAGGTAAGTGGTATCCGCGGCCCAGCATGTCGCGGTATCCAACACCCATGCCTAAGAAAAAGAAAAGCTCGAAACACCGAACGGACTTCCGCAAGAATCACCAAGGGCGTGTGCGGGGAGGTGATTTGACGCGAGACTTTACCGGCGGTAAGGAAATGGCGGACCTGTCCCAAGGGGAACGCGTCAGTGGGAAGGGTGATCTGACCCGCAAACGGACGATTGCAACGGAAAGTCATTCCGATGATGCCGAGTCCACGGCGCACCTGATTTCGGGCCGCGTGATCAGTGCTCACGGATTGAAGTGCAAAGTCATGGCCGACGACGGTGCCATGTACGAGTGCGCCATCCGGCAAGTTTTGAAATCGCTCAGCATTGACGGTCGCTCGGCCGTCGTCGCGGGAGACTACGTTTGGTTTCGCGCCGAAACGCCTCAGGACGGCATGATCCAACGCGTCGCACCGCGGCACGGCATCATCTGTCGAACTAGCCGCGGCCAACAACACGTCATTGTTGCTAACATCGATTACCTGTTGATCATCGCCAGCGCAGCGCAACCGGGGCTTAAACCCGTCCTGATCGATCGGTTCTTGTTGACCGCCAAACAGTGTGACGTCGAGCCGGTGATCGTGATCAACAAGATCGACTTGGTCGATCCGACATCGTTGCAATCGCTGATCGGCGCCTACGCGGCACTGGGTTTTCGAGTACTGATGACGTCCGCTGAATCCGGCGTTGGTGTCGACTATCTTCGGGAACTCTTGCACGGCAAACAAACCGCTTTGGCGGGTCAAAGTGGTGTTGGAAAAAGCAGTTTGCTGAACGTTGTCCAACCGGGGCTCGGGTTGGCGATCGGGCGGGTCAGCACCGATAACGATAAGGGACGCCATACGACAACAACGTCGCAATTGATCCCCCTGGCCAATGGCGGTGCGGTCTTCGACACGCCTGGCATTCGGCAATTTCAGTTGTGGGATATTTCAGCCGGCGAAGTTGCCGGTCTGATGCCCGACATCCGGCCCTACGTCAACGCTTGCCGCTATCCTAACTGCTTGCACTTGAGTGAAGACGATTGTGCCGTGAAAGACGCCGTCGCGGACGCCCGCATCGACGCACGCCGCTATGACGCCTACTGCCATCTGCTAGAAGACGACTTGTTGGTGGAAGATTGACCGGCCGATAGCATCGTCTTGGAAACGAAAAGCCGGACTCATTCAACCAATGATCTCGCGTCGATTCTTGACGTAGTCCCACAAAACGAATCGGTCCAAGTCTTTGCCGCTGGTGAAGAAGACGCGGCCCTTGGTCGTTTGAGCAAGTCGCTGAGCGAATTGGACGTCTTCTTGGCTTTGTGACCAACTGGGAATCAAGAAGATATTGATGGTGATGCCTTCCTTGCTGCACATTGCCGCTTCTCGCATCGTCGCTTCTTCGGTGCGTGGGTGCGGTGGATACAGCATGTAAAGTTGTTCGTCTTCAAAGTGCGCCGTTGGAAGACCATCGGTAATCAAAACCACTTGCCGGTTTGGCGTGTCGCATCTTGCCAGGTTCCGTCGCGCAAGTTGCAACGAGTGCTGGATGTTGGTGAAGTGAGGATGGACCATGGCCTCGCTGATATCGGGATCGCTCATGTCCGCGCGAAGTTGCACCCACGGATCGTGGATCGTGACTGGCTTGGGCATTAGTTCGATGATTTCGCCAGGCGTTCGCATTTTTGCGAACGTGTACATTTCGATGAAACGCAAGAAATCGCCTGGGTATTCGGTGTTGATCAACCCTTGCAGCGCCAAGGCCATGCGTTTGACGTTCACATATTGTCCGTCGTACCGCATCGAACCGCTCATATCCATAATCACGGCGGTCGCGCACTTGGGGTGATTCCGCGTCTTGTGGACCTCGATGTCGTCGCTTCGCAACCGAATCGGGCGCTCATCGCCCTGACGCAAAAGGGCGTTGATGACCGTTTGCGGCAAGTCGATATTGGCGACGCTGTCCCCGAACTCGTACGACTTGGTCTGTTGAAGTTCGACGGCACCTTCGCCGACAATGTCGCCTTCGTGGCGACCTGTTCGCGACGGGGCGAGTTCGCTAAAGATTCGTTGCAGCAAACGACCTTGGAAGATCTTGTACGCTTGGGGCGTCAACCGAAACCCGCCCTTGCCGTCCGGGTCCTTCTCCAAACCCTGTCGCTCGGCCTGCTCTCGCATCATATTTTCGAGTTGCTGCTGCATCTCTTCTAGCTTCTGCATATCGCCTTTGTCGGCGAACTCGGACAGCATCTCCATATCGATGATGCCGATCTGGGCATCCTTGGACGCCTGTTCCAACTGGCTTAACAGTTCATCGATCTTTTCGAGTTCTTCCTTGATCTGCAGCGCCTGCGGAATCGACGTCGATTCGTTGCCGGTGAAGTCATACTTCGACTCCAGTTCCTCGATGTTGTGCTTGTCGCTCATTCGGGCGCTGATGTTCATCAGGCTGCGGGCAAGCTCGCTGTTGTCGCTATCGGCGTGATACCAAATTTGTTCGATGATGTAGGGTTGTTCATACGTGATTGCTTGGCGAAACGCCTTCTCCTGATTCTTAGGAACACGCACGTTTTTCGACGAATTGAAATATGCCTTGCGAGCCTTCTTTTGGACGGACTTCGCCTCGTAGGTTTCAAGGATTTTGCGTTTGCGTTCCTCCAGCATCGCCCGCAGCATATCCAGGCTCGGCCCTAATCCAGCGATTTGGCTGGGGTCCAGTTTGATCGCCCGCGCGAGTTCTTCTTCGGTCAGTTCACGATAATTGCCATACATCATCGCCTGCTCGAAAGCGGGCGAGACCAAGTCCGGCGGTTCCTGCGTGGGCGGCGGAAACGAACCGGGGTCGTATTTCTGGTAGGCGTGAATGATACCGCCGACGCGAGACTTCATAAGATGTTCCAACACTGGTTGAGAGAACTACGCGGGATTCAATCAGACTTCGTACTGAATTTTGCCGTGTCGTTGGCTGCGGCTGATCTTGTCCATGCTGTACAAGCCCGCCAAGACGAATTCGACACAGGATGCGCGAACCGCTTCGCTTTCGCCCGCATTGACCTCGAATGCTTTGTCCCAAGCCGGCGGGACGCTCTTCAGTCGCGTTGCATAATCGCTGCTTGGCAACATGTCGCTGACTTCGATACGCACGCCGCCACGGAAAATTTCGGCAATCTCACCCAATCCGTGTTCTTCGACGTATTCCCCGAAGACCACGGCAATTGCCTGCGCTACGACGGCATCCAGTACTTGCCGCTCGCTCATCTGATGCGTGCCCATCAGGTCAAGTTCTAACTTGCCCAAAGAACTGGCGTACAGGTGACCAAAGTCGCTGATCCTTGGAACGGCGGGACGTTCGTTGTGCACAATTCCTCGTTGCCGAGCTGACGCCACGATGGTGCGAAAGTTGGCCAATGAAAACCGAGCCGATACACCGGAGGCCTGGTCGATGTACTTGCTCTTTCTTGCCTGATTGGTGATCTCTTCGACGATCTGGTACATGAAATAGGGCACCGAGACCGGATAGTCGCCATCGAGTTGCTCGCCGACTTCTTGCTGCAGGATCGCGATACCCTGATCCCGTTCGGCTGGGTAGTGCGTTTGCACGATCGTGCCGATTCGGTCCTTCAACTGCGGGATCACTTTGCCGCTTCGATTGTAAGTCGACGGGTTCGCCGAAAACAAAATCACCACGTCGATATCAAACTGAATCGGATAGCCGCGGATCTGGACGTCGCGTTCTTCCAAAATATTGAACAAGCCGACCTGAACCAATTCGTCTAGTTCGGGTAGTTCGTTCATCGCAAAGATGCCCCGGTGCATCCGGGGAATCAATCCGAAGGACAAGGCTTCTTCGGCGCTCATGCTGACACCGCCGGTCAACTTTGCTGGATCGATTTCACCGATGATATCAGCGAACTTGGTCCCGGGGCTCAGTCGTTCGGCATATCGCTGGTCGCGATGCCACCACCCGATCCGGATATCCGCCGGATCATGTTCCGCGATCAAGCGTTTTCCCAAAGAAGTGATCGGCAGGCTTGGGTCTTCGTGGATCGGCAGATCCGGATGGTCGA
The DNA here is from genome assembly GCF_007860125.1 of Rubripirellula tenax. Taxonomy (NCBI): domain Bacteria; kingdom Pseudomonadati; phylum Planctomycetota; class Planctomycetia; order Pirellulales; family Pirellulaceae; genus Rubripirellula; species Rubripirellula tenax. Next base: position 425,442 of record NZ_SJPW01000005.1, on the reverse strand, counting down.
TGTAGGGGATCCACTCGTCCAAAAAACGGGTCAGCATCCGCATCATACGACTTTTGCCTTGGCCCTTTTCACCCAAAAACAATATGTCGTGACCGGCCAACAGAGCCAGATTGATCTCAGGAATCACTGTGTCTTCATAGCCGATCATGCCGGGGAACAGTTCCTCGCCAGAGGCAAGCATGCGCGTGAAGTTATCGCGAATTTCTTGTTTGACGGTCTTTGTTTGCCAACCGCTTTGAGTCAGTTCGGCCAGGGTGCTTGGGTGGGGTGGGGCCATGATGGCGTTCATACCAGCGATTCCTACGTGCGTGTTCCAATTCAACGTCCGCTTATTGTAGGGCCGTGCAAAGCAGTTCGGCGAATAATCCGAAACTGACTTCAGGCGGCGCAGCAATTCGCTTGAAACAACAGCATCAATCGTCGCTGTTTCGCAGCATCGCCACCGTCAAGAATGTTCGCTTGGCCAAATCATCGTCGACCGTGACTGCGGTGATCGGTAATCGAGATCCCGATTCGGCATCGTGAATGCCTAGAAAGGCGTCGCGAGAAAGCCCATCGACGGCGATCGACCATTCGATTCGATGACGACCTCTGGGTAGCGTTTGCTCACTGGCCAAATCGAGGGGATCAAACTGGATCGGTTTGCCGTCAATCGATACCTGTTGAATCGGAGATGCGATGCCAGGTGCGATCGACACCTTGGTGCGTGTTTCGTCATCCAAATCCAACACGCCAGTGAAGCGGATGAACGTCGGCGTTGGTTGACCATCTAAACGAGAAGCGATCGTTTTCAACATGGACGGTTTGATGGCGACGTCCATTTGATAGTTGATCTGTACGCCTAGGTCTTCGTCGTGCTGACCACCGTAAAGACGGCCGCGTAGACCAGACGCTTCGAGTCCGACAACGCCGTCGGCTTCTTCGCGAACTTGAGCCGCGCCGGGCGTCGTTTTCCTCAAGGGCTTTGTCGCCAGCGTGGATGGCCTTAGATGGACGGGCAGTGATTCGGCGCGTTCGTCAATTTTACGAACAATCTCTAGTCGCTGCAAACCATCGCTGGTCGCGGCGGAACGGACCAGTAAATCGATCGCATGTAACTGAATGGATTCCGCCGCACGTCCATTCGATCGTGTCGCATGGTTGAGCCAACGCTCGGCCATGACTTGAAGGCTGTCGCTTTCCGCATCCGTATCGATCGCTAATTCTTGACGTGCCAGTGACGCTAAGCGTACGTCCGAAGATTGCGACAGCCGCGACAATGAATCGTCATTCCATTGCCTTAGCATCAAGCATTGATATCGTCCCAGCGTCGCGATCGACTCGGCCGTCTCGTTATCCGAATTCGATTCATTCTGTTTCGATTTCTTGGTCATCCCCGCTTTCATGCGAGTCATCTGTTCGGCTGCTTCCAAGATCTCCGACACGGCTCTCTGGCGACTCTCGCTGTCGCCCTGCGCCGCAAGCGATGACAGTTTTGTGGCCACCTTCTTGCAGGGATCGAATGACTCTTCGACCAACATGCGTTCGCAGAACGCCAAGCTCTCGTTCCAAATTTCGTCTCGCAGAACACCGTCCCGAGCAGTCGCGATCTTGGACAAAATGTTTTCTGCGGCCGCAACATTACCGGGTGTCGTTTCGACTGAATTTTCCGCTTCATGCGGGCCTTTCGTCGGACGAGCAACAGGGGAGACGTCCTTTTTTGCGGGATTCGATGCCGATTTCGACGAAACGCCAACCATGGGTGAAGGAACCATTGACGTGACGACGGTCGCTTCGGGACGCTGCGATTTGTCCGGCGGGATTGCCAGCGACGAAATCGGCGGAGGCAATATTTCAGCTTTCGTTACCGTCTCAGCGTTCGATACAAACGGGTCTTGCAAGACTGCCGTCGTTGAATCGGTCGAATTGGTTTGCCCGTCGACGCGACTGATAGCCTGGCTTGGATCGGGCTCGGGGGGACTCGAATCCGTTTTCGCCAAACGAAACGTTAGGGTGTTCCAATGAGGCGTAACCGAGGCGATGCCCCATCCGGTTCCAACGATAAGCCCACCCACGACAAACCAAAGCCATGGTGGCAAGAGTCGCCGGCGGATGCGTTGGAACCGCCTCGTGCTCGAAGATGTCTCTAGGAGATCGCCATCCGATAATGTCGAGAGCCAAGCGTCGGCGTCTTTGCGGACAACGGGTTGCTTGATCGGGCCAAGATCCAAGATCGGCATCCAATCGTTTGCATCCTCTTCATCTTCGCTGGGTCGAGCCTCGGTCGCATTCTGCCAGGTGAGTCCATCTTCGGATGCGTTCAAGAAGTTTGTTTGCGTCGACTCCCGCAATACTCCGGGCAGAATTCGTCCGACGTGCGCGCGTTGCTGCAGATCTGTTCGTAGTCGCGGATCCATCAATCGATACGCCGACGTTGCAACTCTCGTGAGTTGGACGGATCGGTCGCTCGAATGAGTGTTTAGCAATTGCCGGGCCAACGATCGTGTTGACCGGGATGCCGCACGGCGAATGACCACCACCCGAAGTTCGTTGGGACGCACCCCTAGCCGCCGGTAGTCTTCGATGTCGAGACCGACAGGTTCATGGTCAGAGGTGAGGGCGGGGGTGGGTGTCATAGCGGCGGTCACATTCGGCGGGTGCCGAAGTGGTCACGATCCAAAGGTTCGTTGGATCGCGAGATTCAGGAGGGTAGGGAGGGGGCAAGGACAATCGGGACCTTCCGTTACTGACACCGCAGAGGCCCATCGGGTTACCGCCGCGGGCAAACGTTAGGACGCCGACCGACACCTGATAATAACTGCCCGGACACCAAGCTCACACATCACAAATCGTGAAAGCCTGCTCAAGGGACGAAATTGGGTCGTTAGATGTGGGAATGAATTCCTGAGCGACGTACCCGTCGTAGCCCGTATCGCGAATGGATCGGATAACGGCCGGGTAGTTGATTTCCTGGGTATCGTTCAGTTCGCCACGCCCCGGATTTCCGGCGGTGTGATAGTGCCCCACAATTTCACGATAACGGCTGATATTGCGGATCAAGTCTCCGTTCATGATTTGGACGTGATAGATGTCGAACAGCAATCGAAATTGGGCAGAATCGATTTCTTTCACCAAATCCGCACAAAGGTGAATATCGTCCCCCCAGTATCCCGGGTGGCCTTTCATGGGATGAGAATCGTCAACGCTGTTGAGATGTTCCAGCACGATGCCGACACCTTGGGATTCCGCATACGGAATCACTCGTTTCCAGCATGACAAACAGTTCTGGCGAGCCGCTTCGTCGCTGATTCCCGTTTTCTTCATGCCGGTAAACGTGATCACATTCGGAGCCCCGTAGCGGACGGCCAAATCGATGCCATCTCGCAATTTCTTTTCGACCTCGGCGTGGTTGTCGGGATCGAGCGGTCCATTGGCGAATCCGTGACTGCCCACCAACGAAATTTTCAATCCCAGTTTTGTCACCGCTTCGTAGTGGTCCGATGAAATTCCTTCGATCGCTTCCAAACCAATTCTGCGGCAATGCTTGGCAAGTTCGATCGGTGGGATGTCTTTGAAGCACCATCCCATCACCGATTGCCGAATTCGACGCTCCGATGCGGGCGGTGTCGATTCATCGGCCATCGATTTCGATGTAGCGGTACCGGTCGACGCCAGCACAGCCGAACCAGCGATCAAGGCTGGGCGAGTCAGGAAATCACGTCGTTGCATCGGAGTTGCCTCATCGAATAGGAAAGTACTTGTCGGTTTCGTCGGGTTTTGGTGAGCCGCGGGCCGTAAGGCTCTGGGTGACATGTGTTACCCGGCCGCTCACGCGTCGCGGCTCACCCAATCGATAAACCGTTTACGGCATCGTTGCTTCGAACCAAAACGCTCGTTTGCGATCGGCGCGTCGGCGAGCATCTTCCAGCATCGTTTCTAACGATCCATCGAATTGGAACCGGTAGGGGCGGGTGCCCGAGCGCACGATGATTTCGTTCGCAATGTCGATCCCCGGTTGTGGTCTCAGCAGCACTTTGAAAGTGTCCGATGGCACACTGCTGATGCGAATTTGATTGTCGGCGCCGATCGACGCAGAAATTTTCGCACTGCGAATGCGAGACGTTTGGTCCCAAAGGATCGGGTCGATCTGGACGTCGGGCTTCAGCGGTCCCAATTCCAGCCACCAAAAAAATTGATCTCCGTTTCGCATCGTCGAAACATCAATCTGTTCAGGAATGTCGCGTCGGCGATGGGCGGCTGATGTCATCCATTCGAACAACTTCGGAATCTCGTCAAAGAACGGTTCGCGACCACGACCACGGTACATGACCACGATCGCATCGTGATTGAACGACATGTAATCATCCATGATCGAACCGTCCGCGCGGATGCCATCAAGTTCACCCATCACGATGTACATCGGCATGTAACGCGAATTGAGTTCGTAGTGATGAACGGTTTTATCAGGGTTGGCGTTGATCGGAATCATGCCGGCCCACATGTCGGGATGAGCAAGTGCAAGGTCCCACGCGGCCGTCCCCCCCTCGCCGTGTCCCGACAAAAACACACGATCGGAGTCGATCGATGCGCGTCGCATTGCGTCCCGAACACTGACCAAGATTCGCTCGTGTTCCAGCGGTGTGTATTCGTAGTCCCTTTGTTGTGATCGGCTCCAAACCGGAGCCACCACGATGAATCCGTTCCGCGATGCGTGGCCCATGCGAGCGCCGTTGTGTTCGCTGTACTTTCCGGCCCACCAATCGATCTGGTCTTCGGCATATCCGCCGGCACCGTGCAACGATACAACGCACGGATACGATCGAAGCGGGGTGTATTCGGGTGGCAACTGAATCGCATATAGCGCCGCGCCGGTATCGACGCTGTAAAATCCGTCCGCGCCTTCCACGGCCGATCCCTCTGGCCACGGCAGTGGTGGCTGCAACAATGGCAGCATTCGATCGACGTACTCGGCCTGGGCACCTTCCAACGTTCGTAATTTTTCCAAAATTGCCGCACGCCGACCGGGATCATCGGTCCCCAAGTATTCGGCGACCAAATCACGCACGGCGATCAATGCCGTTGCGACGCTCAAGTTTTGCTCACCCGATCCACTTCCCAGCAACCACCCGGCCACTGCAAGTGCGACGCGATCATCGAGCGCGATCTCCGCCGATTTCCCCAGTCGCGCGTAATCGCTCAATCTCGGCAGCGTGTCCGGCGACAGCCCCGATGTGATCTCATCGACGATCGGTGCAAGCGGTGCGGCCTGGCCGGCGTCGAGCCCCGAGACATGTTCACGCAGTTGGTCGCCCAGTTGTTTCGCTTGCGTTTCCGATTCATTCAGTTTGGCGATCTCGTCCTGCACTTGGATCCGCGTGATACGACCGCCTTCCTGCATGGGGAAGTTTTCAAGAATGCCTCGCGCCAATTGGCGTTGGCCCGACGCGGATCGCATCTTCGCTTCATTGAGCAACTGTATCGCTTGTCGCTCGGTCAACGAAATCAACATCGCTTCACGATCAATGTCGGCGGGCAAGTTCTCGATCGATGAAAGCGCTTCCTTCGCATCGTCGTAGCGTTCGGCATCGGTGAAAAAGCGAACCGTTTCGAGCTTGCCTTCCAAGTCATCGGCAGCAATGCGTCGATCAAAAATTCGCTTCAGCGTCGGTGAGTCGATCGACGCGGTGGAGACCCGCATGTCCCACAACAGTGCCGGTTTTCCTTTCAATGCAACCAGTTTGGCGTAGCGGGAATTCAATTCTGTGATGCCTTGGATCACGTTGACCTGTCCCTCGGGACCTCGCATCGTCAATTGACGTCGGCCGAATTCGTTGAAAGGAGAAACGCCCATGATCGCGCCCAAGCCGGCCACCGCTTTGCCGCCAAGTGGACGTGCTTGCCATAACTCGATCGCTTGCGTGGGATCGGCAACATCGATGGGGTTTCCGTCGCTCATGCCCTTGCCGTGGATATAGATCCGTCGCAATCCGTCGTCGATCAACCAGATCGGACGGACATGGGTTTCGCCCGCCGACGCGGCGCCGAAGCCTTCCTTCAGCGTCGCGATCTCGGCCATCATGCCGCGCAGCACCATCCCGTTTCGAAGCTGAAAAAGCTGTTCGGCTTGCACGCCAACGGGGGAGAAGACCGCAGCGATTGCGATCGCCAAGAACCATCTGTGGGGATGCGGCTTCATGTTGTTTGATCTCCGCCGCCGGTTGTCAAAATCGTAACCGCTCGTCGCAGTGATCGGCCCAGCGGCGCCACCCCTTCGCGGACAGATCGCATCGCGGGCATCGTTTCATTGATCCAGTCGCCCGGGCGGACGTCTTGCCACCACGCGATCGGGTCCACGTCGGCCATCAGTGTCGTATCCGATACAGCGTAGGTCGTCGTTGATGAACTGAGCACCGCCGCCGAACTTGCTTCGTCGGTCGGATCGGTTTCTATCAAACGCACTGCCGATACAGACGCAACCATCAAAACGACCGCCGCGATCGCAAGCCTGGATATCGGGCGGACCCGTCCTGATTCGCTCTGCGCCTGCGTAGCCAATTGTTGTTGCAGCGTGACTGAATCAATCGACTGCCACGTCATCCATTTTTGGTGACAGTCAACACAGTCGCGCGCGTGGTCGACAAGCGCTTCGTCCGCCATGACAGGCATTCGCCGATCCAGGTAGTCTTGCATTCGCGATTCGAATCTTTGGCAAGTGATGGTCATCGCGGGCCTCCGAAGCGAGTTGAGGGAGATGACGAACGCGACCGAACGTCAACAACGTCACGTTGTCGAAGCGACTCGATCAGTTGAAGTCGCGCACGGTGGACCCATGTTTTGATCGTGCCCACCGGCCGGTCCATTCGTTGGGCGATCTCGGTGTACTCCATCGATTGCTCGTGGAACATTTGAAATGCTTGCCGCTGATCACGGGTCAATTGGTTGACCGCTAACTGGACTTCTTCGGCCAAAAGGTCCGCGTCATGACGGTCAATCGCAACCGTCGTCACCGGTTCTTCGGTAGCGGTCAGCGAAGTGTGGTGACGTTTTCGCGAAAGCAAAGTTCGGCAACGGTTGCCCGCGATCGTCACCAGCCAAGGTTCGAGCGGTCGTTGGCGGTCCCAGCGGTCCAAGTACCTCGCCAACCGAGAAAATGTCTCTTGGGTCACGTCTTCGGCGTCTTGGCGGTGGCCAAGCATGCGAAGACACAACCCGAAGACAAGGTCGTGATGGCGTCGCATCAGTTTGGCGAACGCTCGATCTCGACCCGCACCAAACTGGTCGGCAAGCAGAGCATTGGAATCATCCACGATGCAAACCTTGGTGTCGGTGGCGAAGCAAACTCATTTACGCGACGGATGGGTTTCGCGAACGGAAAACGATCTTGCCCGACCGCTATCGCTGCCCGATCCGATCAACGTCCGCTGAAGAATCGTTTCAACGCATTGTCGGCAGCATCACGCGAGTTATCTGTCATGGCCTTCTTCAAATCCGCGGGCAACTTCCCGGGCGCCTTCTTGTCTTTCTTGTCCGGCCGACTTCGTTTCACGGATTCCGTCGATTCGCTGACGGACAAGTCAGAGCTATCGGTCTCTGCCGACGTTTTTTCGATGTCGGAACTCTGGTCCAATCGAAACTGGCGAGTCTCCGGGTCGGACAATTTTCGCACACGGTCAATCTGATCTGCTTCGTCTAGCCAATCGCTGACGTCGACCGCTTCGAAACGACTGTCGTGCGAACCCGCTTCGACGGTTCGCGCCGCGGCGTCGCCGAAGTTGGATACCTCGGGCTTTTTCGCTGCCTGCAGCCCGTGTTCGATGACCACTTCGAAAAGCAATTTTCCGATTCGAAGTTCGTCGCCGCCCTTGAGCACCTTTGCCTTATCAACCGGTAATCGCTTGTCGTTGACGAAGGTTCCGTTGCGGCTATTCAAATCCTGGACCAGCACGCGGTTGTCCTTCAAAACAATGATGCAATGCTTGCGACTGACCGACTCGCTTTTCGGTCGCAGTTGGCAAACTTCACTGCGTCCAACCAGAAACTTCTCGCTTAAGACGGCGATTTCTTTGCCTTCATGGCTCCCGGTCAGGACCTTCAGCTTCACTTGCATCGATCAACCTCTCTTGAACTTTATACGACGAAACCGTCTTTATTGGGGTGCGTGATCCGAGATCACAGCCGCCCAAAGGGGATCTGTTTGACGATAAGCCTATCCCAACGGCGATACGATTGCTCGCACCGTTTAAACAAAAACTGAGTGTGAACCCATGTTGAATGATTCACGACGTCTCGTCGTTTCACTCGAACGCCAGCTTCATTCTAGGTACTTTCACGGCGGAGAAAATCCCGGTTGGCGACAATTAACGTAAATCCAAACCACCTTGCGGCTTTTTTTGAGACCAAACCACCCGACGGGGCTACGAGCGTTGGGCTATCTGCGTTCGAGCCATGCCGATGTTCCGAATCGCTCGGCCGACCAGTGTTCGGCACGTTCACGCTCGACCGGGCTCCACGAGCCAAGCTTCCAGCAAATTTTGAGGTGGCGGCTTATCGTTTCAGCGACGGCATCGGCCAGTTCGGTAATCGATTCAGATGTGCCTCCCAAATCCCAAATGCCCGGAAGCTGGGGCGCGAACCGGCTGGCTCGAACCAGCAAGCTACCATGCTGGAGCACGGCACGTCGCCCTTTTCGCTGAGCACTTCCAAGCACTTTGTAGCCATTGACGATCAAATCATCGTCGGTCCGTCGTTGGAAACAAAGAAATGGGTCGCCGGTCGTTTCAGATTCAGATTCTGATTCGCCGTCCACTCTTTCGACAACATTCCGTCCCGTCATCGAAAACGGTGCGCCTCGAACGCCAAAATCAGCGATCGCGTCGGCAAGTGCTGCGTGCGTCTGGCGGTACAGTTGTTTGTTCGCACCAGCGCTCATGCCTGTCATCGGCCAGGCCAAGCTGTAGGTCAATTCATGTTCATGCAGTATCGCGCCACCACCCGACGCACGGCGGACACAATCGACACCGGCACTTTCGACATGGGTTTGGCGATCGAGATGCGACTGAAAGTATCCCAGTGATAGCGTCGGACTGCGCCATCCGTACAGCCGCAGCGTCGGTTCCGACCCGCCATCGATCGATTCCAACAGCGCCTGGTCCAACGCCATATTTTCCGCGGCATCGCCAGCGGCAAACGCGATCAAACGTCCTGGCCGAATCATCAACCGGCTTCACCACATTGTTTTTCGTATGTTGCGTGATCCATCAATTTGTCGCGTCCCGTATCGCCACCGACCTTCACTTTGATGATCCAACCGAAGTTGTACGGATCGTCGTTGAGCTTCTCGAGGCTGTCGGGCAATTCGGTGTGGACTTCAACGACTTCGCCATCGATCGGGCTGTACAGCGGACTGACCGCTTTGACCGATTCGACTTCGCCGAATTCGTCGCCCGCCGTCAATGACTTGCCGACTTCGGGCAGGTCCATGTAGACGAGATCATTGAGTTGTTCGATCGCGAATGCCGAGATCCCGATCGTTGCGATCGATTGGTCGGCATCGGTGACCAAGTCCACCCACTCGTGAGTTTCGGCGTACAGCAACTTTGACGGATCGCGTGACATGGTGAGTTGAGTCCTAGTGGTTAGTGAGCGGGACGCTTGTAAAAGGGCAGGGCGGTCGGCGTCGCAGGCACCATCTTGCCGCGAATATCGATCTGGTAAGACGGCAGGTTCGCGAATTCGGCGTCGACGTATGCCATCGCAATTGGGCGGTCGAGCGTCGGCGAAGGCCCACCACTGGTGATGGTACCAATCTTTTTGCCCTCTGGCGTCAGAACGTCCAATCCGTCGCGTGCCGGGCGTTTGCCGTCGGGCAATAAACCAATCCGAACGCGTGACGGTCCGCCGGCCGCAATTTTCGCGATCGCGTCGGACCCGATGAACGAGCGATCCTTTAGGTTGCAAGCGAACGACAATCCGGCGCTGATCGGATCGATCGTCTCGTCCAGTTCGTGGCCATAAAGCGGCATCGCTGCTTCCATCCGCAATGTGTCACGAGCACCCAAGCCGGCGGCCGTGAAACCGACATCGCGGCCGACCAACATCAAATTTTCCCAAACGCGATTGGCTTCTTCGGCCCGCACGACCAACTCGAATCCGTCTTCGCCGGTATAGCCCGTGCGACTAACAATGACCGGCTTTTTCATCTGGTCGGTGATCGTCGCGTGATAGTACTTCAGTTTGGTCGGATCGGACTTGAACAGTCGCTGGCAAACGTCCATCGCACGCGGCCCTTGCACGGCAATCATCGCGGTCAACTCCGTACGATCCGACATCGTCACGGTCGGGAAATCATCCATCCTAGGCGTGATCCAATCGATGATCTTTTGGCGGTTCGACGCGTTGACAACCAATAGGTGGAAACGCTTCTGCGACGGGGTCTCCAAATTCGAAACCAGTACGTCGTCAAGAACGCCACCGTTTTCGTCGCATATCAGTCCGTAGCGAACGCGGCCCATGGGCATGTCGGACACCCGCCGCGTTAGCAGGTGGTCGAGCAGGTCTTCGCTGCCGTTGCCTTCGAATTTTAACCGCCCCATGTGCGAAACATCGAACAACGCCGCCGACGTCCGGCAGGCTTGGTGTTCCGCCACGATCGACGAGTACTGGATCGGCATCGAATACCCGGCAAAAGGCACCATCTTGGCGCCTGCCGATCGGTGCCAGCCGTCGAGAGGGGTGGATGCAAGTGAGTCGGTCATGCGATCGGGACAATGGGGAAACAGGCGAGATTCGTCGGCGAGAGCGTTCTCGTCGCGGAAACGGATTCTATCGATCGCCGGACGCGTCGAAAGCCCCAGCCGTTTTGCACACAGTCCGCGAGAGTCGAAAATGCTACAACCACAGGATGCAAAGACGAACTCAGTGGGCGCTGATCGGGCTGATTTTAGTAGCCTTGGTCGGGGTGATCCGCATGCACAGGCGATCGCGAACCGGCTCGGAGGAGTTCGCGATGTCGCTGCACACGCTTCGTTCGGCCACCCTTGGGAAGGTCGTCGATTGCAGAACGCAAACGCAGCAGTTCCCCGATCGCCAGCTTGAATATTGGAATCGTGCGATTGACCGAGTGTTGGCCGAACATCCGCACGACGCGGAGCTCCACGCCGCCGCGGCGACGGTGCTCAGTCAGCCCTGTACGCTTTTCGCATCCGATGTCGCCACCGAAGTAGCAGGCGGCGATCGGTTCAGCGTCGGGGACTTTGACGGAGACGTGATGGCGAGAATCGAAGTCGCTCGGGATGCTTTCGATGCAAGTGCTGCTGGTCGCGTACCCGAATTGATTCGCCGGGCGATCGAGCTCGATCCTGACAATCGGACATGGTGGCGTGTTCGGGCCCGTTTGCTGTGGCCGCCCATGATGTCGAACGATGAAGACACGCCGCGAGAAACGGATTGGCAGGAAGTTTTGGCCAAGGCACGCGATATTGATGGGGGAAACTCGCTGTATGGCATCATCGAAGCACGACGCATGTCCGAGCAAGCTGTTGACCTCGACGAAGCTCTTGAGTTCGTCGTCAACAATGCGGCCAGTTGGCAACGAACGATCGAGCTTGCCGAGCAGATCACGTCGGCTCAAGAATTGACTCTCGGCGAGCCGGCGATCAACGGACTGGTTCGTTTGCATCGGCTGGCTGGGCATCCGGTCGCAACAACCACCGAGTCGTTGCGGTATCGATTCATCTCGCAAGAGTTGGTGATGGATGTATGTCAGTTGATTCGCGGTTTGCTGCGGATGTCCGAAGTGAAATCGCCCATGCCCGGTTCGCCTTCACCGACCGAACTGGTCGCCTTGGCAACTGCCATTGCGGATTTCGCGGTCGAACGATCGGGCGCAGAGATTCGCTACGATACGAACGTTGCCAAACTGCGAGTGTGGGCGTGGAAGGAGCGTGAAACGCTTGAACAGAAAACAGGTGAAGTCAGCGAGTTCACGAAACGCGGACTCGCCGACGCTATCGCATGGGAAAACGATTTGGTCGCTGCTTCATTGGTTTTCGCGAACGCAATCCGAGTTGAATCCAATCCGCTTGCCGAGGCTGCCAGTGCGATATCGATCGCCTTGATAGACCCGTGGATGTTGGTGGCAGCGATGGCACTGATGCTTTGGCTTGTGACGGGACGACAGTCGGCGCATCTATCCTTCTCGTTTGCTTTGGGACTGATGTTTTTCGTCGCGATCGGTATCAGTTTTGTTTTTCTCGGCGTCGGTCCCGCCAGGCAGATCAGCAGCACGGTTCAAGACTGGATGCTAACCGCACTTGTCTTTGCCTGGGGCATTTGTATGTTGACGGGTATGGCGATGCGATCGCGGCTGCGACTCCGGTTCAGTATCCGCAGTTTGCTGATTGCAAGTGCGATCGTCGCGGTCGCACTGCAACTCGCCTTTCAGTGGCAAGTCGGTTGGGCATCATTGGGTTTGCCAATCAAGGTGAGCGCGACGGCAGACCGATTCATCGCCATCGTCGAATCGCAAGTCACGCCGGATACCGAGACTTGGTTGTTCGGATCAAAGTGGTTCCGCCGAGCAAATGCACAGTGGTTGGCTCATCGCGGGCCGGTTGCAAGCATCGCGATTTTCGGCATCGGCTGGATCGCATGGATGATCTGGCGAAGGGACTGGAAGCGAGAGGTCGGACATCTATTCGCGACATCGTTGCTGTTTGCAATCGCGTCAGTGTGCGTTTGGATTTGGGTCGAGCCGGCAATCGTCGAAAGTGTGCGGCCCAAAACGGCAAGCTATGAACGTTATATTGAATCCGTTGACGCGTACTACTCACCGCTGGAGCGAGCAATGTCACCTGCCGCTCGTCGATCCCGGTAAGCTGCGTCCCGATTGTTCAGAGCTAGTTGGCACTGCCGCGTTAGAAGGCGGCGGTGGGTCCGTTCATACCCCGATGAAGCAAAAACATGACGACCTTTGAGCATGCCCTGCTTGGGATGAACGGCCTCCTGGCGACGGGGTTGCATCGTCGTTTCGGATGGAAGCTTGCCGTATTGGCGGCGGTCGCGGCGATTGCCCCCGATTGGGACGGCGTCCCGATGTTGTTTGACATGTCGCGCTTCGAAGTCGGCCATCGTGTCTGGGGGCACAATCTGCTGACCTGTTGTTTCCTCGGGCTTGGCCTCGCATCGATCGACTATCGATTCGATCTGATCGGACGAGCGGCGAAGTCCATGACGCGATGGAGGCCACTGCGCGAACTTGCGCCATCCGTTGACGTCCGCCATTCGTTTTCGCGGCCAACGTGGTTGGTATGGGTGTTGGTCGCCACCGTCGCGGCGCTGTCACAGATTCCAGCCGATGCCGTCGTGTCGGGCGCCGAAGGGCTAAGCGATTGGGCACTCAAGCCATTGTGGCCGTTTTCGAACTTCACCTGGATCTATCCGATGATCCCGTGGGGCAATGTCGGCGTCACGATCATTTTCGCGATCACAATGATTGCTCAAGTCAAGCAGCCGGCTCACGTCCAATCCATCGCGATCACGGCACTGGTGTCGGTCGTGGCCTACCTTTGCATTTGGTCAGCATGGTTCCCGCGGTGAATCCGGTAAGAATTCCGGGACAGCCTGATTGCTCGAATCCAAATCCGAATTTAGACCGACGACGAAACGCTATCACGGGTCAGGCCAGCAGCTTAGACTGTCGTGCCGCATCGCAAACGTCCTCGAGTCGAGCTGACTCGAAACCTTTAATGCGATAACGATTCCACTTTTTTGCTTTGGCACCTAACTACTTTGACAACCGGAAGCCTCTGATGATTCTTCGACCTTTCCTTGCAAGCGGCCTGATCGCCGGGCTAACGATTTGCAGCTCAGCTTCGGCCGAACTGACCGCCTATACCCAAGACTTTGAGCGTATGGCGACGGCGGATGCCGATGACGACAAAGCAACACCCAACGATATCGCGGCCGATGGTTGGACCACTTACGGTGCAAACTGGCAAGGCGAACCGTCGGATCGAACTCAAAACGACAAGACGCCACTGTTCAGTTACGGAACCTTCCCCGCGCCCAACGGCGGATCAGGATTTTCGGGCATTGCGGACAATGCATCCCAGGAAGGCGAAAGTACAGGGCCACAGGGAACCCGGCACCTCAATATCTACAGCGATTACAACGAAGCGAAAGCCCATGGAGGCTCTGAGTCTTGGCTCGACGCAATCGTTTTTCGAGATAACCCCGTCGCGGTTGGGGATAGTGGGAAGACATGGGAATTCAAGTTCGACTACAAGGCGACCTGCGCAAACGGGGGAACGCTCTCACCGGGCGGAAAGTCAAAAACGTTCGCGTTCGTGAAGGTGTTGAAATCAAGCGATCAGTCATACGGAACGATGGCCGCTTTCGAATTCGAAACGACATCGGCAAGCAAGTCAGAGTGGGCAAGTCACACCATTTCGATCCCCATCGAAAAGGAATTCGAGGGAGAACTCTTGCAATTCGGATTTCGAACGGAAGCTCAAGACGGAGAGCCCACAGGCGTCCTGTACGACAACCTCACCTTTCGCGAGGCGGCCACAGAATCGGCCTCCGGTAAATAGTAATTCCGCCGAATCGCCACGGGGCGATTCGTGTGTTGTCCAGCAGCCCAGGTGTCGTGACCCGTACGGCCACGTCCGCACTCAATGGGGGCCGGCGATTGCGGATCGATGGCGATCGTCACGGACGTTCGGTCATTTGAGTTAAGGTGCGACGTGCATTCACGTCGACGTCCGCTGCCCATTGGCAAAACTCGCAGGCTAGGCGGACGCGGCGTTGAATGGCAGACTTGCCCCTTCAAGCATTTGCAATGCGTCGTTTGACGACGTGTTGCCCTCGATGACTCGGACATGGATCGCAATCAATGGATACCGAACAAGCCGTTCGTGATCGTTACTCGGCCGCCGCAGGTCAGCGCGAAGTCGAGCTTTGTTGCCCGGTTGACTACGACGCCAAATATTTGAAAGTGATTCCTCAGGAAGTGATCGATCGCGACTACGGTTGCGGCGATCCGTCGAAGTGGGTCCGTACGGGCGAGACGGTGTTGGATCTGGGCAGCGGTGGCGGCAAGATATGTTTCATCGCGTCGCAAGTCGTCGGTGCGGCAGGCAAGGTCGTCGGTGTGGACATGAACGACACGATGTTGGAGCTGGCGCGTCAGAGCCAAGCCAAAGTCGCCTCCGCAATCGGATTCGAGAACATTCATTTCTTCAAAGGCAAGATCCAAGACTTGGCCGTCGATCGTGATGTCGTCGACGCGTACTTGGTGGAACATCCGGTGACCTGTGAAGCCGATTTGCAGCGACTCGAATCGTTCATCGCCGAAATGCGAAACGAACGACCGATGATTGCGGATGACTCGGTCGATGTCGTGGTCAGCAACTGTGTGTTGAACCTGGTCGATCCGTTGGAAAAAGAACAACTGTTCGACGAAATCTTCCGCGTCATTCGTCCCGGTGGTCGTGCGGTAATCAGCGACATCGTTTGCGATCAACCGGTCCCCATGGAGATGCAACGCGACGCCAAACTTTGGAGCGGATGCATCTCGGGTGCCTTTGAAGAACATGAATTCATCGACGCCTTCGTTCGCGCCGGATTTCATGGCGTCGAAATGCCCGTGTTGCAACGCGATCCATGGCAGACGGTGGAAGGCATCGAATTTCGATCGGCAACGGTGATCGCGTACAAGGGACACTTCGAGGACGATCGCGCGATCGAATCCGATGCGGTGATTTATCGTGGCCCCTACCAACACGTGATCGATGACCACGGGAATTGCTTTGACCGTGGCGTGCGAATTCCCATCGCTTCCGCGACGCTTGATCGATTGATGCAACCGCCCTACGTGGAAGACTTCATCGGCTTGAAAGCCGAAGTCGGCGAAACGGACGCATCCGCCACCGCGCCGGCGACCCAACCGAAGCGTTCGATCAAGATGAACGTGATCGGTGACGATTGCTGTGGTACGGAAGGCTGCTGTTAGCGGTTGATCGCTAAGCTTGGACTTGTCGGCTGAAGTTTTCGACCATGCCAACGCCCTGGACGCCCGAACGGTTGAGCCACTTGGCAAAGTCGTCCACGGAGGTCGCGTCGGTGCGACTCGCATCGCGAACGATGATCGCGCTATCGATCGTCGACGCCAATGTTTGCAGTCTCGCTGAGTTTCCGGCCGGTCCATCGATGATGATCAAGTCAAAACGCTGGCGAAGCTCGTCCATTAGTAGGGTGATTTCCGTTGCCGTTGCGGGATGTGACTGGTTGTTGCCGATCAACGGGATCAGCGTCAACGCATCCTCGACGGCGTGAACGGCAATTTCCTTGACCGACAAGCCGCTTCGTAACGTGTCGAGCCAGCCAAATTCCAAATCCAAACGCATGTCATCGGCAAGCGTCGGGTCGTCGATGTCGGCATCAACTAAAGCAACGCGGATACCCGAATCAGCAGCGGCCAACGCCATTCCGATGGCGACGGAACTTCGGCCTTCGCCCCGTTTAGCACTGGTCACCAACATCGAGTGGAGTCCGCCGGCAACGGCTTCCGCCATCCGATCGGAAAGGTCTTGGAACAGCGATTCGTTGAAGAACAGATCGGCAACGGGCTTCGGGATGTCAAACACGTCGACTTCCCACGCCGCTTGAAATGCCCCCTTCGAGCGAGGCTGGGACGTGCTCATTGCTTCATTGACGGGCTCTGGTGCAGTTGTTGGCTCCGGTGCAATGGTTGGCTTCGGAGCAGCGGGTTGCTTCAGGGTCGGCGATTCGACCGCTTGTTGCGGGGCGGTTGCCGGTCGTGCCGGTTGAGGTGTTGTGTTTTCCGTCGCGACATCGGTCAGCGTGCCCTGCCAATGCAGTTCACGAGACTCGACGGTTGCGTATGCCGTGTGGATTTGCTGCAGCGAAGCCACCATGCGGGCGACCTCGTCGACCATGCCGTTTTCGTCATTTGTCGTTCCGGCTGGTCCGTGGACCGACGCTGCGAGATCGTCTTCTAACTGTTTTGCCGCCGACGGCGCCGGTTTCGGTGCCGCGGGTCGCGATCCAGGGTCGTCGCGCCAAATGGGTTCAGGCTGAATCTGTTCTGCTTGCCCCGGTTCTGTGTGGCGCCTCGGTTCGACGTGGGCCGGTTCGACGTGGGCCGGTTCGACGTGCGGTCGGGGCACTGCCGATTGGGCTGCATCGCCTCTCGCCATTTCGCCTTCGATCGGATCGATCCAGATCGTAGCCGTGCCGGCGACCTTCTTGTCCAACGTCAATTCCGGCGCGCTCGAAACCTTTGCGACAGCCTTGTCGATCGGAGGCTGTTTTGAGTCGATGTTTCGATTTCGGCGAGCAAATGCTTTTACGAATGCTTGTTCGTTCGAGCTCATGATGGCAACACGTAGATGGGGGAGGAGAATGAATTACTGAGGTGAACCGGAATGGGCGGGCGGTAGGTACCGCAACCAATCACTCACGGCTGACGGAGTGGCTGACATGACGGGAACGTTCGGGTTGGCCCCGTTCAAACTTGTGCCCGAGAAACCACTGTTGACGTTCGCCGGCGATTCCAGGTCTTCGAGTGTCGGCAAACCGCTTGCAATGTCGCCGGCCATCGCGTTGGGTGTTCGGCTGGATACAGGTGACGCGCCGAGTGTTTTCGTCGACAGCATCGCCGGATCAAACCCCGGCGTGGACAGTTCGTTGCCAGACGGTTGAGGCGGGCTCAAGGAAGCAACCGATGGGGCCGTTGGGGCGACCGGCGGTGCGTCGGATTCGATCGCAAGGATCGCTGCCGAGAGATCTTCTTCCGTCGGCTTCGGCAATAACTCTTTGGCTTTCGCTTTCGCGTTGGCGACCATTGCCGAGTCCACCGTCGGAATCTCCACAGCCAATTCGCCAGTGTCGATTTCTAACGCATCGTCGATCTTTGCCAGCGAAGAATCGATGGCTGATGGATCAGATGAACCGCGACTGGTCCAAAACGCAAAACCGATCGCTGCGGCAAGCAAGACCAAGACCGTTCGGTGGGCCATCGCCGCCTCCATCCACGTCCGGCCTGCCGGACGGGTGTCCGAAGTTGGTCGTTCGGGCTTAGGCATTGCCGCGTCACCCGAAGTGGTGTTCGGCAACTCGGGCGCCACCTTTGCCGACCCCGCAGAATCGCCTCGGAAGGGCAATGTTGCTCGATAGGGATCGGCAGCTGGCTGCGTTTCGATTGCGGGTCGCGCTGAATCCGTTACTGAATTCATGCCCATCGTCGCCAGCGATTCCGTCGCCAGAGCGCCATTCTGATTCGGCGACGTTTGGATTTGATTCGGCGGAGCCGTTTTTTGAGTCTGCGGCGCAGCGGTGCTCGTAATTCGACTGGTCGTAGCGGGAGGCGACACGTCACGCAGCTTGAACAGGATCGGTGGTAAGGCGAGCGATTCGGAATCGAGCGACTGTTCGGGCTGATCGGCATGCCCCGGTCGGCTGCCGTGTTGATCAGCGTGTGAACGAGCGTGGCGATTGCCGTCTAGAGGCCGATTTGGCGAGACGGTCATGCGATCTTCCTGGTGTCGAGGGTGAACGGTGCAAATCAGTGAACTGGCGACGGGATTTCCCGCCGACGAGACCTTGATTGACCCGTTCTCAAAAATGCCATGAACCCGAACCAAGTGGTTCTGTTCTTACTCATCGGAATCATGCTTCCGGATCTTTAGGGTTCTGCGGAATAGCCAAAGTTGAACGATCAGGCAAGACTAAACGTCAAAACCAATTTGTTCGGGTTGTGAAACCCCGGTTGGACAACGAAGATTAAGCCGGTTCATTCCCGACCGATCCCCGTTTGTACCCGCGTGAAACTGCAGCCAAAAATGCTTCAAGCCGACTCGACCGACACCCAACTGAACGAATTGATCCGCGAGCGAATCCTGCTGCTCGACGGTGCCATGGGAACGATGATTCAGCGTTTGGGGCTGGACGAAGCCGGTGTTCGCGGTGAACGGTTCTCTGAGCACCATAAGGACCTCAAGAACTTCTCCGATATCCTGTGCCTGACCCATCCGGAAAAAATCACCGGTATCCACGCCGCATACTACGAAGCCGGCAGCGACATCGTCGAAACGAACTCGTTCGGGGCCAGTCCGGTCGGCATGATCGAATTCGATTTGCCGCTTGAATTGGTCGATGAGATCAACCACGCGGCCGTCGCATGTGCCCGAAAAGCGGCGGACGAGTGGACTGAGCGGACTCCCGACAAGCCACGTTTCGTTGCCGGATCCATCGGTCCGACGACCCGCCAATTGGCGATCAGCACCACCGAAGACCCGGCCCACCGTGGCGCCGAATTCATGGAAATGGTGGACAGCTACCGAGCCCAAGTCAAATCGCTTTGCGAAGCCGGCGTCGATATCCTGTTGCCCGAAACGGCGATCGATACGCTGAACTTGAAAGCATGTTTGTTCGCCATTTCGGACTACTTCGACGGCGGTGGCCGACGGGTTCCCGTGATGGCCTCGGGGACATTCGCCGATGGCGGTCGCACGTTCGTCAGCGCTCAAAGCGTCGAGGCATTCTGGACGGCGATCAATCACTTTCCGTTGTTATCGGTGGGAATGAACTGTGCGATGGGACCGGACGTGATGCGTCCGCACATCGAAGAGTTGTCCAAAGTCGCAGGCATACCGATCAGTTGTCACCCCAACGCGGGTTTGCCCAACGAAATGGGGCAGTTCGATCTTGGCCCGGCGGCGATGGCGGCCAAGGTGGGTGAATACGCCGACAACGGTTGGGTCAATATTCTGGGCGGCTGTTGTGGTACGACCCCCGATCACATCGCGGCGATGGCCGATCGCATCGGACGCTCGAAGCCCAAAAAGATCAAATCGCTGCCGACTTTGACCCGTTTGTCGGGCACCTTGCCGATGGCGATGCGGCCTGAGATTCCCTTTACGATGGTCGGTGAACGCACCAACGTGACGGGCAGCCGAAAATTCGCCAACCTGATCCGCAATGAAAAGTACGAAGAAGCCGTCGAAGTCGCCCGCGAACAAGTTGAAAACGGCGCAACGATTATCGACATCAACTTCGACGACGCGCTGTTGGACGGCGCCGAAGCGATGACGCGATTCTTGCGTTTGATTTCCGGTGACGAAGTCGTCGCGACCGTGCCGGTGATGATCGACAGCAGCAAGTGGGAAGTTCTCGAAGCAGGCCTGCGAAACGTTCAAGGCAAATCGATCGTCAACTCGATTTCATTGAAAGACGGTGAAGCTGAGTTTCTTCGCCGCGCGCGCTTGGTTCGTCAATACGGTGCGGCCGCCGTCGTCATGGCGTTCGACGAAGAAGGCCAAGCCGCCGACGAAGACAATAAGGTTCGAATTTGCAAACGAGCCTACGACTTGCTCGTCAACCAGGTCAATTTCCCACCCGAAGACATCATCTTTGATCCCAACATTCTGACGGTCGCCACCGGCATGGATGAACACAACAACTATGCCGTCGACTTCGTCAATGCGGTCACCCGGATCAAGAAAGAATGCCCTGGCGCAAAAACCAGCGGTGGCGTCAGCAATATCAGTTTCAGTTTCCGTGGCAACGATGTCGTCCGCGAAGCCATCCACAGCGCGTTCCTTTACCGGGCGATCAAAGCTGGCTTGGACATGGGCATCGTCAACGCGGGCCAACTCGAGGTCTACGAAGAAATTCCCAAAGACATGCTTGAACACGTTGAGGACGTTCTGTGGAACCGTCGCGCCGACGCGACTGACCGGATGTTGGATTTCGCCGAATCGTTCAAGGGCACCGGCACCAAGAAAAAGTCCGGCGAAGACCTGGCGTGGCGATCGGGAACGATCCAAGAAAGGATGAAGCACGCGTTGATCAAGGGCATCGACAAGTACATTGTCGAGGATGCGGAGGAAGCACGACAGCACTACGACAAGTGCTTGCAAGTCATCGAGGGACCTTTGATGGATGGCATGGGTGTCGTGGGTGACCTGTTCGGCCAAGGCAAAATGTTTTTGCCCCAGGTCGTCAAAAGCGCGCGTGTTATGAAAAAGGCGGTTGCCTACCTTGAACCCTTTATGGAAGAGGAAAAGCGTCTGGCGGGGATCGAGAGCGACGATGCACGCGGCAAGTTCTTGATCGCAACGGTAAAAGGTGATGTCCACGATATCGGTAAGAACATCGTCGGCGTGGTGTTACAGTGCAACAATTACGAAGTCATCGACTTGGGCGTGATGGTGTCGTGCGAAAAGATCTTGGAAGAAGCGGTCAAGCATGGCGCGGACATGATCGGATTGAGCGGGTTGATCACGCCCAGCTTGGATGAGATGGTCCACGTCGCCCGTGAAATGAAACGCGCCGGTATGACGATGCCGTTGTTGGTTGGTGGCGCGACGACAAGTGCGAAGCACACCGCCGTTCGCATCGCCCCAGCTTACGATGGCCCGGTGTTGCACATCTTGGACGCGAGTCGCAGTGTCGGTGTCGTCGAAAAGTTGCTCAACCAAGACAATCGTGACGAGTTCATCAAAGCCAACGTCGTCGAACAAGAGAAGTTGGTCGCCAGTTACCGCGATCGACAACAGAAACTGGTCACCTATGCCGAGGCTCTCGAAAAACGATTTGCGACAGATTGGAAGACCGTCGCGATCGACAAGCCTTCGTTCACGGGCACGCGTGTCTTGGACAATATTCCGCTTGCCGAAATTCGACCGTTCATCGACTGGTCACCGTACTTCATGACATGGGAATTGAAGGGCAAGTACCCCAAGATTTTCCAAGACAAAGTCGTTGGCGAAATCGCCAAAGAGGTCTACGAAAAGGCCAACGCGATGTTGGATCGAGTGATCGCCGAAAACTTGCTGCAAGCCAAAGCTGCCTACGCGTTTTGGCCGGCCGCATCCGATGGCGATGATATCATCGTGTACACCGACGAATCGCGGACGACCGAAGCGAAACGGTTCCACTGTCTGCGTCAGCAATGGGAACGCAAAGGCACGACCGACTATCGCTCGCTTGCCGACTACGTCGCACCGGTTGATAGCGGTCGCGAAGACTATATCGGTGGCTTTGTCGTGACTGCTGGCATCGGCGCCGAAGCCTTAGCAAAGAAGTACAAAGACGAACTCGATGACGAGTCATCGATCATTGTTCAAGCCATCGCCGACCGACTAGCCGAAGCTCTCGCAGAAATGCTGCACCAACGAGCCCGCGTGGATTGGGGATTCGGACAGAGCGAAAATCTGTCGGCCGAAGAAATGATTGATGAAAAGTATCGCGGCATCCGTCCCGCAGCGGGCTATCCGGCTTGCCCGGACCACACCGAAAAAAAGACGTTATTCGAGTTGCTCGACGCAACCGCCAACACCACCGTCGAACTGACATCCAGCTACGCGATGTACCCGGGCGCGGCAGTCAGCGGCTTGTACTTTGGCCACCCCGAAGCACGTTACTTCTCGGTCGACCGCGTCACCAAGGATCAAATCGAATCCTACGCAAAGCGTAAAGGCGAAACGATTCGCGAAGTCGAGCGATGGTTATCGCCCAACTTGGCATACGACCCCGTATAGGCAAGTGAAAAACTAATAAACGTCGCGGACGTATCGGCCGTCCGCGGCGAGTTTTTTCACATAGGCTTTCGCTTCGTCGGTGCTCATGTTGCCTTGTTCCTCGGCGATGTCGACGAGAGTTCGTTCGACATCGGCCGCCATCCGCGAGGCATCGCCGCACACGAAAAACGTTGCACCACTCTGCAGCCACTGCCAAAGCTCGGCGGCATTCTCTCGCATGCGATCTTGGACGTAGACCTTGCGATCTCCGTCGCGGCTAAATGCGGTATCCAAACGCGTCAGCAGTCCACTATCGACGTAGGCCTTCAATTCGTCTTCATAGAGGAAATCGAAAGATTCGTGCTGGTCACCAAAGAACAGCCAATTCTTGCCGGCCGCCTTCGTCGCGTCGCGCTCCTGCAGGAACGCCATGAATGGCGCGATGCCCGTCCCCGGGCCGACCATGATCATGGGCTGATGGGGGTCGGCGGGAACCGTGAATCCGCCGTGGTTGGGTTGGACGAATACTCGCACCGTCGAACCCGATTCGACGCGATCGGCGAGCATGGTACTGGCCACGCCCTTACGAGTTCTTCCTTCGCGTTCGTAGACGACCTTGCCGACAGTCAAGTGAACCTGGTCGCAGACAATCTTGGTGCTGCTAGCGATCGAATACAAACGTGGGTTGAGCGGATCGAGCGTTTCCAGAAACTCCGTTGCCGTCATCGCATCGCATCGTGCAACTTCCAATACGTCCAGCACGTCAAAGCCCTCGGGGACGCCTTCGTCCGCCATCGTTTGAAGCATGTCGCGTTTGTCATTGTCCAAGGCGCGATCCGTGACCAACGCCAGCAATTCGTCTGACGGATCTTTCAAGCAAAAGTCTTCACGCAAGGCCGCCGCCAACGATTTACTTATTCCCGATGGACTGGTCACATTCAACGTCGCATCGGCCCCGATGCGTTCGATGATCGTTGCAACCAAAGCATCGCAATTGACCGGGAACACACCCAACGCGTCGCCCACATGATAGGTCAGACCTGAGCCGGACAAGTCGATCGCCACGTGACGCGTATCCTTCGCCGATCCCTCTTGATTGAGCGGTCGCGATTCGATCAGTTTCGCTTCGAAGGGGCGTGACCGCGAGTAACCCGTCGGCATCGCTGCGCAGTTGCCGTTTCCATTGCTTGCCGCGGGTGTGTCGGACTCACCACCCTCTTTCAATAATCGCTTGATCATTTGCTTCGTTTCTTTGCCGCCGGGACTGCAGAGCGTCAAGTTGCTTTCGGTTCCCGATGCGATCGCTTCCGCATAGGTCTGGCAAACGTAGCCACACGATCCGCAATCCAGTTGAGCCATGGCGGCCATCAGTTTGCGTTCGATCGGTTTTCCTTCCGCCAATTCCATTCGATCCACGATCGGCAGCGTCGAATCGTGCCAAGCGAAGTCGTCTTCGGCGTCTTCTTCAACAGTAATCGGGGTGTTGATGAAACCGGCCGCCGACAACGCATCCGCTGCCGTCGCACCATTCTGCACGCCCATCAGACCAGAGAAAAATCCGTTCAACCAAGCACGCTGTTCTTCATTGAAAGGCGCCGTCGCGGGAATGAAGCTACTCATAAGAATCGTCGCGTGTCGTTAGTGAAGGAAGCAAGGGAACCGATGTCCGCTATGCATTTACAGTCAATAGTGTTTTCAAATCGTCGATCGTCTGACGCTTTGCGAATGACGTGAAGCTTTCGTTGCCAAGTCGCTTTTCGATGTAGCCACCCACGACGGATGCAACCACTTCGGGAATCTCGTCCGAAGGGACCGATTCCAAAAGCAGGCGAGCGATGCCTTGCCGGTCGCCCCATCCGCCACCGACGTGAATGTGGTAACCGTCGACCATGTCGTCTCCTCGTTCGACTTTGCAACCGATCAAACCAATATCGCCGATGTAGTGCTGGGCGCAACTGTGGTGGCAGCCGGTGACGTGGATGTTGATCGGTTCGTCAAGTTGGAAGCGTGACTGAAGTGTTTCCGCAATTCGCATCGCATCCGCCTTGGTGTCGCTGGCGGCGAACTTGCACCCCGCGCTGCCAGTGCAGGCGACCAGGCCTGCCCGAAATGAACTGGCATCGTGATCGAGACCGATCGCTTCGATGGCTGCTTTGACCTGGTCGACATCGGCATCACGAATGTGAGGGATGATCAAGTTTTGCCAAACGGTCAAGCGAATTTCGCCATTGCCAAACGTTTGCGAGATGTCGGACAGTCCGCGAACTTGGTCGCTGGTCATCCGTCCAGCCGGCAGCACGACACCGACGTATTGGCGTCCCGCTTGTGCTTGCCGATGAAAACCGACATGTGCCAACCGGTCTTCGGCGTTCGACGGCGTCAGTCGATTCGCGTTGACGCGGCGTAGAGGCGTACCCATGTCGGCTTCGACGGCTTCCACGAACTTGTCGAAACCCCAATCGTCCAACACGTACTTCAAGCGAGCCTTTTTTCGATCGGTGCGATCACCGCTGGCTACGAACACTCGCACGATTGCGCCGGCCACGTCGACGCATTCATCGGGGCGAAGCAGGATGCCCGTCGGGCGCGCAAAGTCCTTGTGCCCGGTAATGCCACCGAGCGTCAGTTGGAAATAGACTCCCGCTGGCAGATCGTCGGACGCGTTGGTTTCATCGACGCGAACGGCGCGAAACCCGATGTCGTTGGTATCGTCCAGCGAAGCGATTCGTCCGCCGCCTTCAAAAGCGATGTTAAACTTTCGAGGCAAGCCAAACATCTCGCGGTGATTCAAAATATGATGGTGCATTCGCTTAGCAAGCGGAATGGTTTCGATCAACTCGGATTCGTCGATGCCCGACAACGCGCTGGCCGTACAATTGCGAATGTTGTCGCCGCCGGATCCCTGGGTGACGATGTCCAGTTCGCGAAGCCCGTACAGAATGTTGGCTGCCTGATCGGCGGGGATTTCCCGCAATTGCAAGTTGGCACGCGTGGTCACATCGACGTAACCGCCTGCCGATACGTCGCTAAGATCCGCCAGTCCACGGAATTGCCAAGCGTGCAGCACGCCGCCCGGCAGACGCATTCGGCACATGAACGAATCCTGTGCCGGTGCGACATGGAACAATCCTTGCCACTTGGTCAAAAAGACATCGGTTCCCTTCGGGAATTGACCCGCCTTGGACCGGGCAACGATTTCGTCCCACATGTCCAGCGGATTCTTGTCGCGTTTGGCGAGTTCTTCTTTGCAAAGTTTGCGGCCGGATTTTTCGGTGTCTGCTTGAGCCTGCAAGGCGATCCGCTCGGGGCCGACCGGCAATACTTGGCCATTCAAATCGGCGCCGCCGCCCCCAACCGACAACATTGATCCGGCCGGTGCGGCGCGACCGCTTAACACGGGCAAGCCGCTGACGGCGCGTGCGACATCGGCTCCGAACGTGAATCCGGACAGATACTGTTTTTGCTCGTCGGAAAATGGTTCGTCTGACATGGTGTTTACGCCTTCTCGATTCTTACCGCAGAGTTTTTGTAGCTAGGTTGTCGACTGTGAGGATCAAAATGGCTAAGCGTCAACCGATTCGTCGTTTCATAGTGCATGGGCATGAATGCTTGACCGGGGCGGACCGTCGGTGTCACCATTGCAGCAGCAACGATCGATCCACGACGTGAAGTGATTCGTACCAAGTCGCCGTTGAAAACGCCCATCGATTGAGCATCACTGGAGTGGATCTCGATGTACGGATCCTTCGGATAGAGTTTCCGGAGGACAGGGCTCTTGCTGGTTCGCGTTTGCGTGTGCCATTGGCTGACGGTGCCACGCCCGGTCAATAGCATCACGGGATAGGTATCGTCCGGGACCTCGGGCAGCGGCGTGATTTCGTCAACAATCAACTTGGCCCGGCCATCGGCATAACAGAACGTTCCATCGGCAAACAAACGGCGCTGGATCGGCGGAATATTGTCGTTGCTGGTTGCCGCATCGGCCGCGGTCCATGGCCACTGAATGCCACCACAGCGGTCGATGTGTTCGTATCCCTCGATCCCCGAAATGTCACACGGCGAACCGACGCTTGCCCGTTGCATGATTCGAAACACCGATTCGGGATCCGTCCATTCGGCAAATCTTTCACCGAGTCCCCAGTAGTGCGCGACGGCTCGGAAAATTTGAAAGTCCGCGAGAGCTTGTCCAGGTGATTGTCGGACCTTCTTTAGCATTCCGTAACGCCGTTCACTGTTGATGAACGTGCCTTCTTTTTCGCCCCAGCCTGCGGCTGGCAAAATCAAGTCCGCATGACGAGCCGTCTCGGTCGATTCATACATGTCTTGAACGACCAAGAAATCAAGGCGATTGAGAAGCTCGCGAGCATCGTCCTGGTCGATCCAACTGTGTGCGGGATTCGTCGCAACGACCCAGAGGCCGCGAATCTCGCCGTTTCGAATTCCCTCGAGGATCCGGTCATAGGACCAGCTCGGTTCGGAAGGGATCGATTCGACGGGAAAGTGAAGTGCCTCGGCAACCTTCTTTCGATCCTCGGCAAGGTCGAATCGGTGGTGGCCGAACAGATTGGTGGTGCTGCTCCATAGTCGCGAGCCCATCGCATTGCATTGGCCGGTGATGCTGTTAGCGCCGGTGCCCGGTCGACCGATATTGCCGGTGATCAGTGCGATGTTGATGATCGCCTGTGCGGTTCGGGTGCCTTCGTAGCTTTGATTGACGCCCATCGTCCACCAAAGCGAAACTGCTTTCCCCGATCCGATCTTCGCTGCAACGCGTCGAATCTGATCCGCCGATACACCGCTGGAACGTGCGACGGATTCGGCGTCGAAGCGAGCGACGTGCGACCTCAATTGCTCGAAGCCATGGGTATGTTCTCGGATGAACGAGCGATCGAGCCAATCGTTTGTGATCAACTCATTCGTGATCGCGTAAAGTAGGCTGAGGTCACTCTTGGGATTCAATGGAACGTGATCCGTCGCCGCCATGGCCGTTTCGGTACGGCGCGGATCGATGACGATGATTTCAGGATTGTTTTTGTTCCGAAGCACCCGTTCCCATAGGATCGGATGTCCGATGCAAGGGTTGGCGCCGATGAAAACCAAACAATCGCTCTGTTCGAAATCATCGTAAGTGAACGGCGGGGCGTCGAACCCGAACGATTCTTTGTATGCGGTCACGGCGGTCGCCATGCACTGACGCGTGTTGCCGTCACCATGTCGGATGTTCATACCGAAACGAGTTAAGGCGCCCAAGAACGCCATTTCTTCGGAAGGCATTTGGCCGGTGCTCAGAAATGCGACCGAATCGTTGCCGTGCTTCGCTTGAATCGATTTGAATTTCGAACAAAAAAGCTCTAGGGCGTCGTTCCACGACAATTCGACCAAGTCACCGTCGCTGCTACGTCGCTTCGGTACGGTCGCACGATCGTCGGATTCCAGAACTCGCAACGCCTCCCAACCTTTGGGGCAAGCCATGCCAAGGTTCACCGGATAGTCGGTTTCGGGTGTCAGGCCGACGGCTTGGCCATCACGTACATGCAGTTTCAGCCCGCAACCGGTGCTGCAGTATCCACAAACGGCTGTTGTAGTGGTGTCGGCTGCAAGTGATTCGTGAGTCATGCCGAGCCCGTGCTGGCCCGGGTGCAGCAACAGTTCGCGAGTCATCGTTCCGTCGCGGGCTTGCAACAGCATTGGCAACTGACGTCGCGATGTGGACGAGTTGAATTGCGTTAGCGAACGCGCAGTTTCGGTGGACTTGGATTCCGCTTCGATCGTCATCTGAATGTCCCCGGCATGCGGTCATACACCACACTTGAAAAATACAGTAAGCGTTCCATCAGTTCACCGCCCAAATGAGCCACCAAGGATGTGCCGATCAAAGCCAACCCCAGCGACATCGAAGCCGGCGACGACACCGATCCGAGCATCAGACAAACTGCGCCAACACCACCCATCGTCAACCGAAGGGATGCCCATTGGCCGAGTTCACGTTGGACCAACCGCTGGCTGCGATGATCTTCGTTATCGCCGAGAGAAGACGGAGTTCTTCCCAGCAGGATCTTGCACTCCCAAGCCAACTTGATTGCCATCGACGCGGCGCCGAGCACACCGGTTGCGATTGCAATCACCTGGTAATCCAATGCGGTAGAAACGATCGCGACCGTCGTAAAACCTAGAACCACAGCCGAGCCAAAGAAGCGAGCCATCGTTCGCTCCATTCGCCACAGCCGTCGACGGGTTGCGACATAGATCATGCCGCTGCTGAACAAACCGATCAGCCCCGTCAGCAACGCGATTGTCAGGGTGACATCGGCGGCCCAGACTGGGATCATCGACACCAATGCGTCGGGTAGATAGTCCGCGAAGGCGGGCAACCATGCCAATCCAACGGCGACGGACAACAGTCCCATGTATTTTCCAAGTACGATCGCTTCGCGGCTGAGCCAGCTGGTTCTCAGTCCGAGGAAGACTCGCCATGCTCGCAGCGGTTTTCCCAAATGCAGCGGTGCCACGTTCAGCCCCACTCCACCGATCAGCAACGCAACCAACGTCGTCCAACGCATCAAATCGATCGACGTCCCCAAGCCTCCCGTGAATCCGATCAATGCAATCGATCGCTCGACGGCGATGGCGCCGACCGACGCTTGGGTCGCAACCAACATCACAGCCAAGGGCCAATGGCTTTCGGCGACATGGTCGATACCCGTATCTTGGGGCATCGCCGCGTGTACGGCATGTTCTCGCGATGTGGTGTAGCGAGTGGAGGGTTTGGTGATGGTCGACAGCGGAGCGCCGGGTGCGAGACGGGACTCGGCGGAAAACGCTGTATCCTGATCGACAACGGAAATGGCAATCGCTTGGTTGG
Source organism: Rubripirellula tenax (assembly GCF_007860125.1). NCBI lineage: Bacteria > Pseudomonadati > Planctomycetota > Planctomycetia > Pirellulales > Pirellulaceae > Rubripirellula > Rubripirellula tenax. The sequence goes on along the minus strand of NZ_SJPW01000005.1, from coordinate 396,057 downwards.
GACAGGCTTGCACACAAGCGGGCGCTTCCCCGGCACTCAAACGTTGGTGGCACATGTCGCATTTGCGAACAATCCCCAAACGATCACTGTACTGAGGTACTTCGTAGGGGCACATCATCGTGCAATACTTGCAACCGATGCACTGATCGTCCAAGTGACGAACGATTCCCGTGATCGGATCTTTGTCGTACGCCTTGACCGGACAACCGTTCAAGCACCCAGGATCTTCGCAGTGATGACAGGCCGTCGTCACATGCTGGATCACCGGCAACGGATCGCTGGAAGATTCGCCGATGGTCAGCGTTCCCACGCGACGCCATGTCTCGTCTTCTTCCAAGCCGTTCAAGGTGTGGCATGCAACCACACAAGCTTTGCATCCGCTGCAAGTATCTAAGTTCACCTCGAATGCAAACTGCTGGCCGGGTCCCGGAGGCGAGGCCGGAAGCAAGTCACGGTAGTATCTCGCTTGTGCAGGAATCGTCTCAGTTTCTAAATCACCTGCTTCATGCCGCGCACTAAAACGTTCTACCGCCGACATCGATTGTTGCTCGGAAAGCAACTGACCGATCAAGTCGTTTGGTCGCTCGGTGATAGGCAGTGTTGAAGACATTGTTGTCAATAAAAACGGAGAGAAGTTAGAACAGCAGAGCTGTGATGCTTTGCATTTTTTCGCCGCTGTAAAACGGAATCGCCAAGCCACCCAATAGATTGGCGCCGGCACCCGATCGACTCATTTCGGTGACTTCATCGGCGCCCGATATCACGGCTCCGCCACAATCGCGAGCGAGGGCAATCAACGGTGTCTCTGCAGATATTTTCGTCCCGATGGCGAAGCGGTCTTCTTCCACAACGGCTTGATAGGCTGCCGCATCCAATACGAATCCGTCTTCGTCAGCCAACCAGACTTGGTAACCACGCGCAATTGGCGTCGCGGCAGAACTGATCAGCACGACAGCCGACATCAGATTCTCGCTAAGCACGGGGACTCCGATTGCCGTTTGCAACAAACCGGCCGACGCGCCGGCGGCACGCAGGAACCCGGGATGCTCGGGAAGGTTGTCGTGAATGATCCCCTTTCCAAGCGACCAAACTTGACCTGGAAGACCGTTTCCTTTTTCGAACCGCACATACGAACTGACATTCGAAAACCGTTCGAGACTGGCAAAGTATCCGCCTCGCAAGCGAACTTCCTCGTACGGTTCGACGGGTTCCCAGATTTCGAAAACGCCAACGCCGGCCGACTTGGGCGCGATCGCCATGACGACCGTGCTAACAATCTCGCCACCGCGATAAATCGGAATCGAGACGGCACCACCAAAGTCATCTTCACCATCGATACCGACTAGGACTTCAGCCATGCCAGTCGCAATGGACTTCGATGCCAGCCGCGCACAGCAACCGTCATCATGGTCAACGATTCGCCCATCACGTACCTGGAACGTACGAAGATCGACTAGCAGTGACTTTGTCAAAATGTCGGTCTGCGCGATCATGACTGCTCCTGCAACTCTTTGGCCGCCTCGAGCTTCGCAGCGTTCTCTTTCATTTTCTTGTGGTCTTGTTCTTCCAAGAATCCGATCATGTCGGCTCGGTAGTCGTAGTAGTCGGGATGATCGATTACATCGGCGCGGACTCGTGGGCGGTCGAACGGGACATCAAAGATCTTTCCGACGCTTGCCCGCGGACCGTTGGTCATCATCACGACACGGTCGCTCATGAACAGAGCTTCGTCCACATCGTGGGTGATCATCAGAGTCGTGATTTTGTCGCGTGAAAGGATCTCCAAAAGAATCTCTTGAAGCTCCATGCGGGTGAGCGAATCCAGCATTCCGAAGGGTTCGTCTAGCAAAAGCATCTTGGGCTTCAAGGCAAACGCACGAGCGATTCCGACGCGTTGCTGCATACCCTGACTCAACTCGCTTGCACGTTTCGTCAAGGAGCTTCCGAGACCGACAAGCGTCAAGTAATAGGCCGCGATGTCGCGTTTTTCCGCTTTCGTGCCGTGCGGATAGACTTGATTGACGCCCAGCATCACGTTGTCCATCGCGGTCATCCAAGGCATCAAGCAAGGCGACTGAAAAACAACACCTCGATCAGGTCCTGGACCTTCGATTTCGTGGTTGGCAACGACGATGCCGCCTTCAGAGATCGGATTCAAACCGGCAACCATCGACAGTACCGTTGACTTGCCGCAACCCGAATGCCCGAGTAGGCAAACATATTCACCCAGGGTCATGTTGAGATTGAAGTCTTCGACAATTACGGCAGGCCCATTGGGCGTGTCGTAAGTTTTTCCGAGACGATACATTTCGACGTATCCCGCCATACGATCAAGCCTTTATTTGCTTACTAAGGGTGAATTCATGGTCGCTTTTCGCGGCAGCGCTAGACTGCGTGGTTGCAGATTGGGTAACTCGATTTTCGGCACCACGGACTTAGCGGCTTCGTCGTCACGACTCTTTTGACGAACCGCAACCAGGTAGTTCGTGACCGCATTTCGCAGGCCGCGGAAGTGTGGATTCGAGTTCAGTTCGGTTGCGCGTCGGGGGCGATCAAGCTCGACCGTGAAGGCCGGTCCAAGTGAAGCATTGGGGCCAGGATTGAGAGGGACGATGCGGTCGGCGACCAGGATGGCTTCGTCGACATCGTTAGTGATCATCACGCATGTTTGCCGCTCCTCTTCCCAAATCTTCAGGATTTCTTCCTGCAGGACGCAGCGAGTCAACGCGTCCAGTGCCGACAACGGTTCGTCGAGCAACAGAATCTTGGGTTTCATCGCCAGCGTTCGGGCAAGCGATACGCGTTGTCGCATCCCACCCGACAATTCGTGCGGTCGACGATGGGCGGCGTGCGCGAGCCCGACCATCTCGATGAACTTTTCCACGTGGTCTCGGCGTTCGCCTTTACCCCAGTGGCGAAAGACGCTGTCGACCGATAACGAAATGTTTCCGCGAACCGTCAACCATGGCAGCAGCGAATAGTTTTGGAAGACGAGGCCGCGTTCCGGACCGGGACCGGCAATGGGCGTCCCATCCATTTCGATCACACCGCTGTCTGCCGATTCGAGTCCGGCCAACAGCTTCATGAAGGTTGACTTGCCGCTTCCCGAGAAACCGACAACCGCCAAAAACTCTCCCTCACGAACATTCAAGTTGATGTTCGTCAAAACTTCGCTGCGCGTCGCGCCCGCACCGTAGCCCTTGCAAACACTTTGCATCCGTAGAACCGGTTGAGGCGGATTTGCTTGAACGCGAGTCTGAATCGACGGGTTCGGTCGGATGGCAACACTCATTTTTAGTCCTCAAGCGGGCGAAGTATTTGAAAAAGCCATCCGTGGCAATTGCTCAGATCCACCTGTGTGGAGACAGGAAGTTGAAAGCTGACGTCCGTGTAAGGAATCGATCATGCCGCCGCGCTATTCCCGAAGCTGACCAGGTTTCGCAAGCAGATCATCGTTCGGTCAAGCACCAAGCCGATCACGCCAATCACGATCACACTGAACGCAATGCGTGCGTACGTCAGCGACGATCCGTTTTGGAACTCATCCCAAACGAATTTTCCGAGACCGGGGTTCTGAGCCAACATGTCGGCGGCGATCAAAACCATCCATCCGACGCCGAGGCTGATTCGCAAGCCTGCGAACATCAGCGGCAAACTCGCCGGAAGAATGATTTTGTAAAGCTTTTGCGACCATGAAAGCTTCAAGACTCTCGCAACATTCAAGTAGTCTTTGTCGACGCTGGCGACACCCAACGTCGTGTTCACTAACGTCGGCCAAAGTGAACAGAGTGAGACCGTCGCAGCCGATATCAGGAACGCTTTATCGAAAAAGGTTTCACCTGGTTGCGAGTTGCGGTAGGCCCAAATGATCACAACCGCTGCAAGGGGCAACCACGCCAAGGGTGACACGGGTTTGAAAATTTGAATGAACGGCGTCATGGCGGCATTGAACCAAGGGCTCATTCCGCACAGCACACCGACCGGGACTGCAATCACGGTTGCCAAGATGAAACCGAAGAAGACCGTTTTCAGACTCGTGTAGATCTGATCGACAAACGTTGGGGCGCTCGTCGGTTTGTAGTTGGCCGCCTGAACCGCTTTCTTCTTCAATACCAAAGCGTTGGAAAGCAACGTCGCTTTGTCTGCTTCGTTCGCGGTCGTCGCACGCCGTTCCAAGGCCTTTCCATCTGCCATGAACTGAACGGCGGACATCAATTTTTCTTGCTTTTTTGCCGCATCATCGCTTCGTTGTTGGCGATGCATCGCAATCAATTCTTTTCCCGCCTCCCACGTCGCCGTGGGACTAGGAAGTTGACCACTGTCCGTGACAATCGTTTTCGCGGCGGCCGACCACATCGCCAAGAAGATCATTACCGCGACGAACGGTAACAACACATACTTCGCAATGCCGGCGAGTTGTTCTTTCGGATCTTCGCCGGCTGCAAGCCGAACGAACGGTTCCAGCATTGGCATACCAGTAACTTCACAAAAACGAAGAGCTTTGCCACGCCAATTCATAAATTTCAAACCTTTTAATGTTTCGGAAAAATCCACGGCCGGGTCGGACGTTGGGCACCGGACCACAACGCCCGACCACTATGGCCGTTTCACGAACGCGACCGATTGAGGCGGTCAACCGATCACGAAAGTTCGTCGCCTTAGCGTTCGCCTGCCGCATCTCGCTAACAATGTCGCGAGAGAATTCGAGCTATTGTTTTGACAGCGTGCTGTCCTCTTTGTTTCCGATCGTGAAGCTGTTGATGTAGCCGATGGGATCTCTTCCGTCGTACGCATTTCCGTCAATGAACTCATTCGTCACGGGGCGGTACCCGTCGTAGTCGGCGGAAGGAAATTCATCCTTCGACACTTTGCCTTCGGCGATCAACATGGCCGAAGCCGTTCGGTAGATTTCCGGCTTGTAGATTTTCTTAGCCGTCTCTGCATACCAGCTGGCCGGCTTGGATTCGGTGATCTGGCCCCAACGGCGCATCTGGGTCAAGAACCAAACACAATCGCTGTAGTGCGGAAAGCTTGCTTGATTGTCGAAGAAGACATTGAATTCAGGCATCGGCCGAACGTCCGTCTTTTGAAAAACGAATGTGCCGGTCATCGAATTGTCAATCACGTCCACGTCGGCTCCGACGTAGTCTTTTTTACTTAAGATCTGGCAAGCTTCTTCGCGGTTGATCAACTTTCCAGTTCCGTCTTTTTCGTCCAGCCATTTGCCGGCACGAATCAAGGCTTTGACGACCGCGATGTGCGTGTTGGGATACTTTTCGTTCCACTGATCGGCAACTCCGAATACCTTCTCGGGGTTGTTCTTCCAAATGTCATAGTTCGTCGTGACCGGGACACCAATGCCGTCGACGACGGCCTTTTGATTCCAGGGTTCGCCGACGCAGTAACCAAGAATGGTTCCGGCCTCAAGAGTCGATGGCATTTGTGGTGGCGGAGTCACCGACAAGATGACGTCCGCATCGACGGTGCCTTGAATGTTTTGTTCGTTGTAGAAGCCGGGATGGATACCCGATGCTGCAAGCCAGTATCGGATTTCGTAGTTGTGGGTTGATACGGGGAACACCATTCCCATGTTGAAGTCTTTGCCCTCGCGTTTGTAGTCATCAACGATCGGCTTCAACGAAGCCGCGGAGATGGGATGCTTTGGCTGTGGTTTCTTCAGCTCTGGGTCATTCTCCTGCATCTTGCCCCAAATTTCGTTACTGACCGTGATGCCGTTGCCGTTATAGTCGAGGCTGTAAGCGGTAATGATCGGCGACTCCGTACCGATACCGATGGTCGCTCCGATGGGTTGGCCGGCCAACATGTGGGCACCGTCCAATTGGCCGTCGATGACTCGGTCGAGAAGGATTTTCCAGTTCGATTGCGCCTCGATTTCGACACTCAGACCTTCATCTTCGAAGAACCCTTTTTCTTTCGCGATCACCAAGGGGGCACAGTCGGTCAGCTTGATGAACCCAAACTTCAAGTTTGGCTTTTCGACGTTCAGCATCTCTCGCACTGCTGTGTCGGTCTTGGCTACTTCACCGGTCGGTGATGGAATCTCCTCGCCACCGGCGGCAGCATTCTCTTCGTTCGCCTTGTCCAACTTAGCCGCAGCTGCTTCCAAGTCATCGAGCGTGATTTCGTTGCTGCTGCAACCGGCAAATAGGGTCAGTGTCGCAAGGCACAAAAGTTGGGCATGAAGCAGTCGGTGTCCGCGGAAAAACATTTGCGATCCAAAGTTCAGGGGGAGAGTGGCACAGATTGAACGCTCTGGTTTTTCTGGAGGGAGCAACCGTCACGCCAAAAAAGTTTCACGCCGAAGAATGTCTCCTAACGCGAAACTGGCGACTGCAATGTTTCGCCCAATGGTGCCGATTCGCGCCGAGCGGCCGGGACGCGTTTCGGAAACAAACCTTTGGTTCCCCCAGCGGCGGGGACGTCCCTGCCTAGTCTGATGGCAGGCGTTTTCGCGGCTGCCTTAGAAATCAGCACCGTCTTGTGCAGAAATTTGGAAGGCGGGCTAGCCCGCGGCCCGGCCTTCGTTCGCAGCGTTCAGCATCACGTTGCTTAGCGTCACGTAGGTTTCGGTCCAGGCTGCTTTGACGTCCTCGGTGAATGCTTCGCCGAGTCCTTTGTCCAACGTCCACAGCAGTGCTTCACCGACGGTTGCGTAGCTTGAGTCGGGGACGCCGTATTGGACATGGCGACGCCCCAGATCCTTGACCGCTGGTAGGATGGTTTCCAATTTCGTGAGTGATGTAACGGCAAGGTTTAGCGTTGCCATCAACTTCTTGCCCTGTTCCGTCATGTCACCTTTGAAGAGTGATTTAAGAGACGGGTCCAGTTCAAAAAGTCGGCCGTAAAAAAGCTCGGCGACTTGTTCGGAGACGGGTTTTACTTGAGCCCACGAGTCTTGCACGAGGGTAATTTGATCAGGTGTCATGGTGGTGTATTCCAAGAAGAGAAACGTAAATTTTCCAGAGTCAGTCTCGCGCCTACGGCATTGGCACGCGGACGAGAACGCCACCCATGACATCGTCTTTGCCAAACTCGGGGTAGTCGGCGCCGCGATCGGGATGTTCGTTGTGGCAGGACCAGCAAGCCTCGGCGACCGCGCGATCGGGATACACGGCGACGAAGTACTTGGTGCCACCGAGTTCTTCTTCGCCGTAGTAGTTCTCGCCGGGGTTTGCCGCGATGTACTTTAACGCTTCGGTCTCGAACTCACTTTTCGCTTTGTGTTGCTCGTTCAGCGGCCACTCGCTGCGAAGGGAGTACGTGAATCCGGCTTCGGGGTTTTCGTCGACCAATTCAGCGCCCATCCGAAACATTTGTGCCGGCAACGGAATCGCGTTGGTCGAGTCTTGCCAGTACTCGTCGGCCGATACCGGCGAGGACTGTTTCTTTAGGTTCGTGACAACGTGCGTCGCATAAACCGTACGGTCGGCCATCATCACCGCGTGAACGCCGTCGGCAAATTTTTGTGGCGAGATACCCACCGACGACGGTGATGAGGAGGCGGCGGCGGGGTCGCTGCAGCCGGATGTGCACAGCAAGGCGACGACGGCCGCCGCTGTCGCGAAGGTAGCCAGTGCAGTGTTAGCTTGGTTGCATCGATTGTGGGTCGAAACGGTCGTGTGAAATTCATTTCGCTTCATGGTCAAGGACTCCAGGGGTAGGGCAGGGAACATAGAAATGGAACGCTTGTGTTTCAGTGGGGGGATCGTCAGCGATTGCTCTTTTGTCGACGAGCCTCGAAATAGTCATGGGCCATTCCTAGGGATCGGATACGATCGCGCGGGGGTGCGTCGTAGCAAGAGATCGCTAGATCCGGGTCGGCCAGGGCGCTCAGTGCGTACTCGATTCCGTGGCAATGCCCGCATACTTCGCGAGCCATGCTTTCACTTGGACGCAGCACGGCGTTTTGATCATGGTTGACCCAAATTCCGTCATCGCCGGCGATGCGTGGCATGTGACAAGTGGCGCACGACACACCGCTGCCGGCTGGAAGTTCACCGGCCATCTCGGCTCGCCAAAGTTGAGCATGCGAAGAATTCGCATAGGCCAGCGTGTGCGAATCGGCGTGGCATTGCTGACAGGCGTCTACCGCGGCATATTGCGTGTCAAAGCGATGCCCGGCATGGCAGGCATTGCAGTTCAGGTTCTGGTGCGAGGCGCCGGCGTGCATCGACAACCGCGCCAACGAAGGTTGCATCGGCGACATCCCCATGGCCAAACGCATCCCGTGCTTTCCGGTTTGGAAAGAGTCGGTTTGTGGCTTGTGACACGTTTCGCAAACGGACATTTCGACTGTGTCGTTCCAGGTGTTCGCACCGGCAGCGTCGCGAGACTCGTGGCATCCGCTGCAGTTGATACCCGCGACCGCGTGCGCCGTTTCGAACCAGTCGGTAAGGATTGTCGGATCCGAAGATGCTCTGTTCGGGCCATCGGAGTCTTCGATCCCCAGCGGGCCGACGTGAGTGTGGCCTCCGCGCCACTGCGAAGCAAAGTCGCGTGCGGGAACGACCGCCGTGATCAGGTGGTCCGGTTCGCCATAGTGATCGTCAAGAAACTTTTCGTACAACGCGAGATTGTCGTGGTAGTTGTGGCAGCCGGCCGTCGCACAGGAATCGAATTTCATTTCGGCGTGGGACGGACGACTCTCGCCGACGTCGTCATGGCAATGCCAGCAGTAGTCCGTCGGTAACGTTAATCCCATGGATGCGGTCTGCTCGGGGACGTGTTCGCGGTGGCACGTCAGGCAGTCTTGTGCGTCCAGGATGCTCAACGATTCGGCGTTCGTCGGATCACGAAACTTCTTCGCCGGGTGTGTGTCGTTGACCCGTTTCAATTGATCGGCGTGGCATCGGTTGCAAGCATCGGTCATCACATTGCCAGCGGAGTGTTCGGCGGAATCCGTCGTCGGCGAGTGACAAGCATTGCAATCCAGTTCGATCTGGTAGTGGCCATGAGTCGTTTCGCCCGGCAGAAGCGATGCCTTGACCGATGACGGCGGTGCGACGAACGCATAGCCGAAATACGCGATCAGCCCCAAATTGATTCCTGACCACAACCACCACTGTCGCGTCGGACGTGCAAACCATTTTTTCACCATCTCATTTCCCTCCGTCGGAAAACCAATAGAAGGAAACGACATGCAGCACCACCAAAGCGGGCAGCGGCCAAAACAGCCACGTGTGCAGTCGCGTCAGTCGAGGCCGCCACCGTCGGACCAGCACGGCGGCGGTTCCGCTCGTACGCGATTCAAGACCGCTGGCAATCCCTGCCAGCGATCCGATCGCAGCCACACCCAAGAATGTGGAAGCCAACAGGAAGTTCAGATTCTCGCCCATCCGCAATCCGGTATGAATGGCGACGCATGCAATCACCAAAACGCCCAGAACCGCATGTACCGATCGCCAAAACGCGTAACTTCCGAACTGGAACCATTGCATTCGCTTTCGTAGCGAAAAGACTAGCCCTATCAATGTCAGCCCCAGCGTCGTGTAGCCCGACACTTGGCGAGGAAAGTCGTCCCGCCAAAGAACGTCGATCTTTCGCCATGAGTCGGTGACGCTGGTCGCGAAACTCGGTGCGGGAAACGTGATGTAAAGAATCGCCAAGACCCCAGCCGTGATGGATGCGAACAACATCGTCGTCGAGCCCGGCGCGGGGATCTGCGTTGCGTCGCCACCCACCATTTCGCACACGAGCGAACGGCAACTTCCACAGGCGGTTGACGCACTTGTGACGTGAGCAATTTCTTCTTCGCTCACTGCACCGTCCGCGATCGCTTGGCTGATTTGGCCTCGAGTGATTCCCATGCAGCTGCACACGATTGTATCGGCCGGCCATTGGAAAACGGGCAACGAATCGCCGGGTGCCCAGGGTGAACCCGTTCGCAAAAAACGCGTCCGCTGCAGCGGCCAGATCATTTTTTGTTTCGTGATGGCATGGCGAATCTGTGGCACGGTATCCCAGGGACCGACGCATGCGGCTCCCACCAGCTTGCCCCGTTCCAGGATCAGTTTCCGGTACGAATGCTCGTCGCGGTGAGCTAAAACGATACCCTCGGTGGATTCGCCAATCGCGCGGCCGAGCGTGACGACTTGGACGCCAAGCAGTTTCAATTCGGCGGATTCATCTGCACCTCGGAACACAACGTCGTTGCCGCTCAAGCGATTCGCCAGCACATCAGCCATTCGATAGCACGGCGCAACCAAGCCATAGATGTGATCGCGAAAACTACAGCATTCACCGATCGCAAACACGTTGGGGTCACTCGACTGCAAACAGGCATCGACGGCGATTCCGCCTCGCGGTCCCAAAGCCAAACCGGAACCGCGAGCGAGGGAATCGTTCGGTCTCACACCCGCGGCGATGATCAACACGTCAACATCGATCGGATCGGCATTGCCAAACCGAATCGAGAGCCCTCCGGATCCGTCCGGCTCGATCGATTGCGTTCGGCGAACCAAATGAACGTCGACGCCCATTGATTCGACATGCTGTTTCAGTCTCGCAGCACCATCGCGATCAAGTTGGCGGGGCATCAGCCCCGGTGCCATTTCGATCACGGACGTCCGCAGCCCGAGATCTTTCAAAATTTTGGCGGCTTCGAGTCCTAGCAATCCACCGCCGATGACGGCACCCACGGTGGCACTTCGCTGGACAACGTGATGTTGGATTCTCTCCAAGTCATCCATCGTTCGGTAGACAAACACGCCCTCCGAATCGCTTCCCGGGACCGGCGGTACAAACGCACGTGATCCGGTCGCTAGCACCAGCTTGTCGTAACCAAAACGGTTGCCCTTTTCGTCAACAATTTCGTGATTGGGTCGATCGAGTTGCGAAATAACACAGTTCGTTTTGAATTCAATCGCGTTCTCGTCGTACCAATCGTGGCGAGCCAATAAGAGATCGCTTTCGCCCTTGCCTTCGAACATGCGAGATAAATTGACGCGATCGTAGGCCAGTCTCGATTCGCCACCAAAGATGGTGACGTCGAACTTCTTGATCGAACCGCTCGACACCAATTGTCGACAGAATTGGTGTGCAGCCATCCCCCCGCCAACGATCAGCAGTCTCGTTCGTACGCGTGACTTGATCTCGGCCAGGTTCGGCGATGATGTGTTGTTGGCGGTCGCTATCGACAAGTGCGAAGTTCCCTTTTGCGATCGAGCGACGTGGCTGATACAGCCTCGTCAGAATTTTTTTAAGGATCGCTCCGCCTAGCGAACCGGCGCAACGACGTACCGGTTGCCCGGTGCATCATCGATGCCGATGAGATCCATCGTACGCAACGGACGTGCCGTAAACGCGTGAAACACGCTGCCACGCGTGCTACGTCGCATTCGGCACCGTTAACTTTGCGTACCTTCGCGAAAGGTGCCAATGATGCGGCTAAGTCGCCGACGTCGAACGTGGCTGATGGCCATCCCTGCACGTATCCGATGCAGTGATTGCAACAGTGTCGGGCACTTCGAGTTGCGCGATTGCGTGATTCAACACAGTTCTTCTGGATAGGGAGGCAGTCGAAACGAGGTCATGATTCTAATTTTCTCCGGCCGATACCTGATTCAAGACGCACACCAGCACGCCGGAGTTGGTGGGTGTTTCGTTTGCCGCCATGGATCGGTTGGCAAAAGGTTGTTGATTCAGGCGGATCCCAACGACTCGGCTTCGATCCATTGTTCCAGTTTCGTTCGTCTGTTTGCACACAATCAAATTTGTCGAGGAAGGAACCTCGTTCTTATGCAAAATCTCAACCTTTCCCGCCGGCGCGCACTCGCAGGATTTCTGCTGGGCAGCCTGATGACCGGCCAAGCCGCTTTTGCGGACTCGCCTGCGGCTCCCGGAGTCACGGACTTGTCGTTGGGTGACTTGGTTCAACAAGTTACCGTGTACTCACTGTTGCAAGACGGTGCCGATTCGGTGGTGATTCCCGAGCCGGTTGCCATCGAAGATCCCGTTGCGGAAACCTCCGACACGGTGCCGGCGCCCGCGCCCGTCGCGATGTCAGCCGAAACCTATTCGCAACCTGTCTTGATGGATGTGGCTCCCTGTAACTGTTGCAACACACCGTGCTGCACCAAAGAAAAAACAGAAGCCGCGACAGAGAAGATGAAGGGTGCCTACAAGGGTTTGTTCTTCGCAAACGATTTTAGCTACCTGAACGACCCTTGCTATGACGGCAAGCCGATGCTCGGCGATTCGTTAAAGGGTTTGGCCAACGGCAAGCTGGATCTCGGCGGTGAAGCTCGTGTGCGTTACCACAATGAGAACAACATGCGCGGCCTCGGCTTGACCGGACGCGATGACGATTTCTGGCTGACTCGGTTGCGTTTCTTCGCGAACTATCGCGTCAACGAATACTTCCGACTGTACGGCGAATACCTGTATGCCGATTCGGGCGGAGAGTTCTTTAACAATCGTCCGATCGAAGAGAATCGTGGCGAGATTCAAAACTTGTTCTTGGACACCAAGTTGACGGACGACTTGACGCTTCGCGTAGGTCGCCAAGAATTGTTGTTAGGGAACCAACGCTTGGTTTCGCCTCTGGATTGGGCCAACACTCGTCGCACCTTCCAAGGTGTTCGCGGAACTTACACTGGCGAAAATTGGGACGTCGACGGATTCTGGACCAACCCGGTCAACCGAAACGCAGCGACCGAAGACAAGATTGATGATGCCAACGAAGATCAACAGTTCTACGGCGTCTATGGAACCCGCAAGGGATTAGACATCGGAACGGTTGACGCCTACTACCTAGGCTTCAACGACGATCAAGCTGATTTCAGCTATCACACGATCGGTACACGAGTCGCTGGTGATACCGATGGCGGATTGCTATACGAGTTCGAAGGCGGTGTTCAGTTCGGTTCGAACAGTCCCGGATTCGGCGACCACAGCGCCGAGTTCATCACGGGCGGTTTGGGTCGTAAGCTAGACCTGGGCGATTGGAAGCCAACCGTTTGGTTCTGGTATGACTACGCATCGGGCGGCGACGACGTTCCAGCCGCGCGTGGTGACGATAGCTTCGATCACTTGTTCCCCCTTGCACACAAGTACAACGGTTTCATGGACTTGTTCGGTCGTCGCAACTTGCACGACATCAACGCCCAGTTCATCACACCGTTGTTCAGCAAGAAGGTTTCGCTGTTGCTGTGGTATCACCACTTCTTCTTGGACCAAGCCACGACGCCGTACAGCGTTGTCATGACGCCATACAACGCGGGCAACGCAGCAGTAGATCGCGAACTGGGGCAAGAAATCGACGTTCTCGTTAACGTCAACTTGAACGCTCGCAACAACGTTTTGGTCGGTTACTCGCACTTCAATGCGGGCGACTACTTTGACACGACACCGGGCGTAGCAAGCAGCGACGACGCTGACTTCTTCTACTTCCAGTATCAAACGCAATTCTAAATCGTCGACGACGATCGAGAGTTGAGAAAGACGAAACGCCGCGTGGAGCAATCCACGCGGCGTTTGTTTTTTGCAACTCTTGCGTTCCGAACTACTTCTTCAGCGGCAACGTGGGCTGGATGTTGTTCAGGTCCGTCCACAGGGTTCCTTCGCCGGCGTAGAACAGTTTTAGTTCTAGGTCGCTGGGCAATTGCTCGGCGAACTCCCACTTGTTGAATGCGGCGGGTGAACCGAAGGCTTCCACCGCCAAGCGGAATTTGTCAGCCGTCGCCTCGGCCGCAATCTGCTTGGACGATGATTCGGCGCGACCGAGCATGACCGTTTTTTGCGCATCCAGTTCGGCCGTTTCGCGATCGATCGCGGCAATCAGTTGTGTGGTGGATGCCTCGATTTCTTTGGCCTTCTTCTCGCCCTCGGCCGCCACACCAGCGCGCATCCGGTCGGTATCGACGCGAGTCCGTTCGGCTTCCAGCAAAACCTTGCTTTCGGCTTCACGCAGCTTGGCTTCGATGCGTGCGGTTTTCGTTTCTTCGTCGCGCGTCAAACGCAGTTCATCGGCGACGTAGCCCTTTTGAATCGGCTCTCGAACTTCTTTGGGGATATAGATGTGGCGGACAAGACCGTAAAGCAGCGAGATGTTCTTACTGGCCAACACCGATTTGAATTCGTCGCTGACCGATGTTTGAAACTCTTCGCGTGATTCACCGATCAGCAACTCGACTGCGCCCATCTTGGACCCGTTGTTGCGACAAATGCTTTCGCTTTGCGGTTCGATCACTTTCTCTTGGACAGCATCAATGTTGCCGAACGTTCGGACAATTTCCGCCGCGTGATCGGGCATCACACCCCAGATCGTCGAAAAGTCCAGTTGGATGTCGAAGCCGTCGTTGCTGGGAAAGTTGATCCCTGTGCCGGCAACGGCCAGTGGTTCGCCCTGCTCGTCGTACATTGGCTTTCCGGTTTTATCGGTTTGCTCGGCTACCTGGATGCTGGTTTCGCGATAGCCGACATTGATAACGTCGATCTGTTGTTCTTTCGGATTGACGGGGTACAGACCAGGCTGCATGACCTTGTCCTGGATGCCAGCTTTCACACCGAGCGCGGTGTTGTCGGTTTGCATCGTCACGACACCGACGTATCCCGTTGGAATCTCGACCCAACCGCTCGTCTTTTCTTGGTTGCCAACATTGATCACTTCGCGACCGACAATTTTGAATTCGAACGCGTAAGGGTTCGCACGATAGCGACCCGGTCCGAATACCTTTCGCAGAATGCCTTTTTGGTTAGCGCGGTTGTCGCCGTCCAAGTCGCCATCCACCAAGAACTCACCCGGCGGCAACGGCGTGCCTACCTTGCTAGTCACGACGGCGATCTGGCCGGGGTACACGATTTGATCTGGCACGATCGTGCGTTCCCAATAGATCGGGTTGTAAAAGTGACGGCCCGGCCCACGCATCTCTTCGAGGACGCCGATTTCGCCTTCGCGGGCGAGTCGGCCGGGTTCGGGTTCACCAGCGGTATGGAACACGAGGGGACCCTTGTATCGCAACAGCAAGCTATGACCATCAGGCACATAGACGCGGCACATGAACCACAGGAATCCGATGTAAAGCAGTCCCAGTACCCAAACGAAACTGAACAACATTCCGGCGAGCGATTTGTGTCGTTTTAAACTCATTCTTTGTCTCCCGAAATTTGGTTGTTGTTTTGTGCGTCGCTTGCGTCTGGTTTCTCAGCGGCGACGTTGTATTGGCTGAAGATGTCCATCAGCGGGCTGTCGGCGGTGTTGATCATCAGTTGGCGGTAGCTTGGCGCCATCTTTTTCAGCATCACCCAGCGAGCAAATTCGTCGCCACTATCGCCGTACGCTTCGACGGACTTCTTCCATCCCGCCGCTTCGGCTTCGTTTTCGAAGTTGATGACTTCCGCGGCGGCTTTCCCCTTGGCGGTGATCGCCAGAGCTTGGTCCTTGGCGGCTGCCAATTCGACTTCGGCGACTTTCTTGCGTTGTTCGGCGCCGATGACCGCGACTTCCTGTTGACGTTGAGCTTCGACGGTCAACTTGACCACCTCTTGTTCGACGGCAATCAGGACTTGTTTCTGTTTGACCAGTTCTTGTTCAACTTTTAGATTCTGTTCACTGAGTTGCTGTTCGATTTGCTTGACATACTGTTCGGCTTCTTGAACAGCGATTTGTCGTTGGCGAACGGGTAGGGCGATTTGTTGAGGTGGTGAGATTCGCGTGATCAACGCTTGGATGATCTCGATGCCTTGGTGTTCGCACAGAACTTCCAAAGTGTTTTGGAAGTCTTGTTGAAACTCCAATCGCTTTTCACCCAGGATGAAGTCGCGTCCGGAATTATCGCTGCCGCGTAGCCGACAGAACGAACGCGCGTTCGGCAGAATGATTTTTTGGATGATTTCTTCTTCGACGACGGCGTCATTACCACGGTCATTGAATCCGTCGTTGTAGGTCACAAACACTTCGGCGGCACGCGCCGGATCGACGCGAAACTCGATCCGTCCATCCAATTTGACCCAGAACCCGTCACGGCTGGGGAAACCCATTTCACCGCCCGTCGAAAGGTTGAATCGCTGGCTGCGGCAGTCAACCAAGTTGACGCGTTGAACGTAGGGGTTGATGTAGTAGACACCCGGATCGAGCGTTTCTTTTTGAACGCCTCGCTTGCCCGTTTCAACGATCAACTTATTCGGGTCATCGGCCGGCGGTCCCGACAACAGCGTCACGACGCCGATGAAACCGGCAGGGATGACGACCGGCTGATGCAACTCGACCAATTCGATGAAGTTGTTTCGCGTCGGCTGCGGTTCGGTATTGGCTTCGTAGACAATCGCATTGAGGGGATAACGTCCGGGGCGAAGTACTTCACCGAAGATGCCTTTCTCGCTTTGCTTTTCAGCAATCAGGTTGCCGTATCCGAGGTCGTCACCGTACAAGCGAATCCGAACGCCCAATCGGTTCTCGGGCACTTCGACTTGGCTGACGACATCCCAATCCCACTTCCAAGGGTTATAGAAATAGCGTCCCTCGGTCAGCACCTTTTCTTCGATGCCTTTGTATTGTCCCGACATGCTCTCGGGCACGATTTCCATCTCGTTGGAGATTTCTTGGCCGGTCTTCTTGGTCAGCACCGCGATCTTTCCGCTGGGCACTTCGATCTGGCAGAACAGAAAGACCCACACGGCTAATCCGATCAATCCGCCGATCCCGACCAAAGCGACCGCCCCGAAGCGGCTGGCCTGCTTCAATCGCCGGATGGCGTCGGCCTGGTTGAAATTCTCGAAATCTGACGACATTTGATCGCTTTCATACGCAAGAAAGGAACGGTTTGAGTGATGCCCCACTCGTTTGGGCACCCAAACCTAGCACCCGGTGGCGCGCAAAACATGAAAAATGCTCGTCGCGATCAACGAATCGAATCGCCCGATGGGGCAGAAATGGTGCGTAACGGTCGAGACCCACGTCATATTTGCCCCGGAATCAGCTATCCTTGAGCGATGGATATTTCAAATGAATTGGCTGATCGCTTGATGCGATTGGTCGTCTCGGTGGATTACCGACCGAGCAAACCCAAACAAATCGCGTCGATGCTTAGCCTCGATGGGGATGGGTACCGCGAACTCCGACGCGTGGTCAAGCAGTTAGTGCTAGAAGGTCGGTTGGTGTACGGATCGAACCACTTGGTGCTGAGCACCGGCAGCATCGGTGGTCCGCAAGACTCCGTTCGCGGAACATTCCGCCGTGCGATGGGTGGCGGCTTCGGATTCTTACGTCCCAACCACTCGGGCGATGCGAGCGCCGATCTGATGGAGGATCTGTTCGTGCCACCGGGATCGACCGGCGGCGCGCTCGAGGGCGACCTGGTCGAAGCCAAGGTCCGTCCCAGCCGCAAAGGCGGCAACGAAGCAGTTGTCACCGCAGTACTGGAGCGTGCTCGCCGACAATTCACCGGCACGTTTCAAGTGATCGGTGGAAAGCCGGTCGTGTTCCTGGACGGCACGCCCTACGAACAACCGGTATCGGTCGGCGATGTGCGTGGCTTGCCGCTGGAAAACGACGACAAGGTGTTTGTCGAAATCGTCGAGTACCCGCTGGACGATGGTTCGGGCGGCGAAGCGGTGATCTTGGAACGCTTGGGTAGCAGCAGCAATCCGGCGATCGACACACTAACGATCATGCGGCAATACGCGCTGCCCGACGAGTTCCCCGACGCGGTTCTGGACGACGCCCGGAAACAGGCCGATGCCTTCAAAGACGGTGTCGTGCCCGAGGGCCGCAAAGACTTGACGAAGTTGTTGACGATCACAATCGACCCGTTCGACGCTCGCGACTTTGACGATGCGATTTCGCTGGAACGCGAAGAAGGTCGTTGGCGATTGTGGGTACACATCGCCGACGTCAGCCACTTTGTTCCGATCGGCGGCGCGCTTGACGAGGAAGCCAAGCAACGCGCGACCAGCGTCTACTTGCCCGATCGCGTCATCCCGATGATTCCGGAGATCATCAGCAACCACTTGGCCAGTTTGCAACCGGACAAAATCCGCTTGGTCAAAACGGTCGAGATCGAGATGCTGGACGATTTGACGATCACGCATACCGAAGTTCACAACGCCGCCATCCACAGCGACATGCGGTTGAATTACGAACAAGTCGATCAGTTCTTGGCGTCGCCCGACACGTTCCGCGATAAGTGGGGCGAACCGGTTTGCGATTTGTTGTTGCGGATGCACAAGTTGGCCATGCAGATGCGGAAAGCTCGCTTCAAAGGCGGCGCGCTGTCGATGGACATGCCCGAGATCAAGTTGGAATTTGATCGATCGGGAAAAGTCAAAGGTGCGTTCCGTACCGAGAACACCGAAAGCCACCAGATCATCGAAGAGTTCATGTTGGCCGGCAACCAAGCCGTCGCGACGTGGCTGGACGACTTGGGGCTGGGGTACTTGCACCGCATTCACCCGTCGCCGGAACGACGCAAGCTGCGGCAACTCGCAATGTTTTGCAAAGACCTTGGTCTGAAGGTCGAGAACGTCGAGAGTCGTTTCGAGATTCAAGCGGTGTTGGACATGGTCGCGGGCACGCCGTTGGAAGACGCGGTCAACTTTGCCGTGCTAAAGAGCATGAACAAAGCGGTGTACGGTCCGCAAACCGACGGCCACTACGCGCTGGACATGGAACACTATTGTCACTTCACCAGCCCCATTCGCCGCTATCCGGATTTGACAGTCCATCGCTTGGTGCAAAAGTTGCTCGATGGTGTGAAGACACCCGATGATCCATTCCCATCGCTGGTGAAGTTAGGTTTTCACTGCAGCGACATGGAACGCAATGCGGCCCAGGCCGAACGTGACTTGATCGAGTTGAAGCTGCTGCACTTCTTGAAAAAGCACATCGGCGAAACGATGGAAGCGGTCATCAGCCGCGTGTTCGCCGACGGCATCCACGCCCGATGCATCAAGTTGCCTGTCGATGGATTTGTGCCGATCACGACATTGCCCGACGACAAGTATCGGTTCGAACGCCGCGGCAACATCCTGCAGGGGGCCAAAGAAGGCAACCGATATCGGCTGGGAGACCTGTTGACGGTCCGAGTCGCCAAAGTCGATTTGCAAGATCGGCAGTTGTATTTGGAAGTCATCAAGAACCAGACCGCCCGCGGCGAATCGCAATCGGCATCGAAGTCGAGTACATCGAAGTCGGGTTCTTCCAAGCCGAAGTACAAGGCAAAACGCCAAAAAGAACGGCGAGAGAAAAAGAAGAAGCATAAGAATCGATAAGACGACAAAGGTGTAGTCAATCGGTTGGCTGCACGCCTCGGAAATCCCGTCTGGCACGGAAAATGGCGATTGGCACAAACCATGCACCATCCAAGTAAACGGGCAACCCAATGTGGACCCGCGACTCCGTTCGCGGGAACGGAACTGCAAAACAGTTCAAGCACCAAATGAGCTTTGAAGATGACACGCTACCTGATCGCGATCTTGGCAATCTGTTTTGCGGCACCCGTTCTCGCCCGCGCCGGCGACACGACGCCGCTATGTCGGTTGGCGGCCCAGTATCACGCCGAGGTCAAGGCGTTTGAGGCGACGGTGTTGCACATTCGCGGCATCGATCGTTTTGACGAGCGATTGGTGGATCGTTGGGACGACGAGACCGCAAGACTGTTGTTGGCGGCCAGAAACCCACGTCATTTCAATCGGTTGAATTACCAATGGAAAAAAGTTGCCGCGTTGCAATCCGAAACGGAAGCGAAAATCTTTGGAAAGTACACGCCGCACCACGATCTGATCGGTCAGTTTGATCGCGTGTTGTACGCTCAACGACTGTTTGTCGAAGAGTTCATCCTGCATGTGGAAAACCCGACGCACGACGATTCGGTTCGCCGGCTGGATCGTCCTTCGTCACGGCGCGATAGTTATTTGACGCCGATGCTACAGCAGTGATCCGCTCGAGGCCTTGATCGATTAGCATGTCAGGGATGACGTTCTTTCGTAACGAGGCCCGCTTTGCGTAGATTGGCAACCGTTCTTCTGCTCGCCCTGATTGCCGTGAAAACGGCGGCGGTGCTAGCGCGCGGTCCGGTTACAATCGAAATGGATGCGGCCGGATACTGGTTGTTGTCGACCAGTGTCATGGGCGGCGAATGGTTGATGTTGGATCAACCGATTGCCTTTCGTACGCCCATGTACCCTTGGTTCTTGGCCAGCGTCCGATCGTTGTCGGGGGCCGACGCATTGATGTGGATTGCCGCGATTCAAGGATTGCTCTCTCTTGCGTCGGTTTGGATCGCGGCTCGCTTGGCGGCACGGATTACCCAGCTTCCAAGGGCGACCCCGATCGCGCTGCTGGCATCGTTGCCGATGATTGCTTCGCTGGTGTACAACGCCACGATGTTGTCCGAGACCCTGTTTATCTTTGTTTTGATGGTGAACTTGTCGGCGGTCCAGAACTATGTCGAGCGGCAATCCAAGTGGGCCGCTTTATGGGCCGGCGTGACGTTTGGAATCACGCTTCTGACTCGCCCGATCGTGTTGCTGTTGTGGACCGTCCACGTCGCATTCGTTGGGTTGATGCATCTTCGCCGTCGAAGGCTGAACCGGTTGGCGTCACGCCCATTTCCTTGGTCTCGCCGACTGCTGCACGGGATGATCGCCGCCATCATGGCGTTTACGATCATCAGTCCTTGGTTGGTCCGAAATCAGTTGCTGTTCGGCAAACCATTCTTGACGGAGTTCGTTGGTCGCAATCTGTGGATCGTTACGTTCCAAGACGGATCGGGAAGCGCCTTTCCGATTCCCGAAACGGACGCAGCGGTTTTGCTGACCGGGCGATTGGACCGCGTCGGTGTCGTTGACGATCGGGACCTGACGTGGACCGTTGCTGGCGGACTGGTGGCTTCCGGACTGAATGACCCGCAGACCGATCGGCTGATGAAGCAGGTTGCCGTCGACGCGATTGAGCAAGATCCGAAACGGTTTGCGGTCAAAGCTGTCCAGCGGATTGTCAACTTTTGGCGCACGCGATCGACCGAAATACCCACCCCAGGGATCGATGGTCAATTCTATGGCCAGCGAACGTGGCAGTACGATGTGCCGATGATCGGCGACGTTGTTGATGCGATGATTCGGCATCGGGCCGGCAACCTGTTATGGGTCAATACAACGATTCTGTTCTTCCTTGCGGCGGCAACCTGCATCGTGATTTTCCATCGACCGACGCGGATGCATGGGGTTTGGATCGTGTTGATCTTTGGCTACTTTGCCGTTGTGACAGGCGTTTTTGAAATCCCAGCTTACCGATATCGAATGGTGGTCGAACCGCTTGCGGTGTGCACGGTCGGCGCCGCGATCGCTATCCTGTGGTCTAAACGAACCATGCCCGCCAAGCCTTCTTCGAACTCATCCACGTGAACGATAACCTAGAACTCTCGGTTGTGATGCCATGTCTCAACGAAGCCGACACGCTTGGCATCTGCATCGAAAAGGCGCTGCGTGCGATGAGCGACGCGGGCATCAACGGCGAAGTGTTGATCGCTGATAACGGCAGCACCGATGCGTCCAAGTCGATCGCCCAGTCGTTGGGGGCTCGAACGATCGACGTCGCCGAGCGAGGTTACGGTGCCGCGCTGATGCATGGCATCGAAGCATCGCATGGCAAGTACGTCATCATGGGGGATGCCGACGACAGCTACGACTTCTTGGCGATTCCCGCTTTCGTCGAACGACTGCGTGAGGGATACGATCTGGTTCAAGGGTGCCGTCTGCCTCGCGGCGGCGGCCGAGTGATGCCGGGCGCGATGCCGTTTCTGCACCGCTGGTTCGGCAACCCGGCGCTTTCGTGGTTGGTCCGGCAAATGTTTCGAATCCCAATCAACGACGTTTACTGCGGGATGCGCGGGTTTACTCGCGATCTGTACGACCGATTGGATCTGCGTTCGCCGGGGATGGAGTTCGCAACGGAAATGATCATCAAGAGCGGTCTGCACGACGCGACGATGTCCCAGGTCCCGATCACGCTGCATCCCGACGGACGCAAGAACCACGGGCCGCACTTGCGAACGTTTCGCGATGGTTGGCGGACGCTGCGATTGTTTCTGGTGTTCAGTCCCAAGTGGACGTTCTTTCGACCGGGCTTGGTTCTGATCGGTGTCGCGGCAATCGGTTACGCGCTGGCGATTCCGCAAGTTCGCATCGGTGGTGCGGCTCTGGATGTTCACACGTTGTTGGTGGCCAGCCTTGCCGGACTTCTCGGTTGGCAATGCGTGCTGCTTGCGACGCTGGCCCGCATCTTTGCCGCGCGGGAAGGTATGATGCCGCCGCATGATCGTTTGGAAAAACTAACCGTCGAACGGGGGCTCATTTTCGGATTGATCGCCGCAGCCGTCGGCGCGGTTTTGATTGGAGCGGTGATCGTCCAGTGGTACCGAGCTGATTTCGGTCGATTGGATTACCCGCAAACCATGCGATTGGTCGTTCCGGGTGTCACGTTGGTGGCGATCGGATTTCAAACCGCGATGGCGGCGCTGATGGCGGGCGTGTTGAAGATGCATCGGCGGAACTTTTCGACGACGCAATCCAGCGAAGATGCCGCCGGGGGATCGCGATGAGCAACGGTGGGAAAACGCCGGCGATGATTCGGCACGTCGAAGCTGGACAGCTTTGTTGCGATCCGGTTTGGGAAGCCGCCTACGAACGGTTTGAAACACCCGAAGAAGAGATTGCGAAGTTCATCAAGCGATTGCGAAAGTTCGGCGTCGATCAACTCGACAAGCAGTCGTCCGTGATCGAACTGTTTTGCGGTCGCGGTGGCGGCTTGGTTGCTCTGCAGCGACTCGGATTCACCAACGTCGAGGGCGTCGATCTGTCGGACACGCTGCTTGAAAGTTACCGCGGCCCGGCCCAGCTTCATTTGGCGGATTGCCGTTCGTTGCCGATGTCCGACGCGACCTATGACATCGCGATCGTCCAGGGTGGGCTGCATCACTTGCCGAACTTGCCCGATGACTTGAATGAATCGCTATCGGAGACTCGCCGGATCTTGAAACCGGGCGGGCGGCTGTACGTGATCGAACCATGGATGACCCCATTCTTGCGAATCGCTCACGCGATTACCGATCAACCGATCGTTCGCAAGTTGTACGCCAAGGGAGACGCGCTGGCGACGATGACCGAGCACGAATCGGAAACGTATTTCCAGTGGCTAGGGATGCCAGACGTGCTGATGCAGTCTTTTTCTAGGTACTTCGATACCGTTCAATGTGACATGAGTTGGGGGAAGCTCGCGTACGTCGGGAAGCCACGTTGATGTTGAATCGTTAAAATCGAAATGGCATCGATCGTCACAGCGATTCGCACGTTCGATCGAACGCGGACGCGACACCCGGGTGGACCACTTTGCCGGCGTGGATGTTGATCGCGGCTCGCAGTGGACTTTTGGCCGACAGGATTCCATCCAATCCCAAGTCCGCCAACCGTATCACCCAGGGCGTCGTTGCGTTGCACAGCGCGAAGGTGCTGGTTCGGCCCACGGCGCCGGGCATGTTGGCGACACAGTAATGGACAACCTCGTCGATGACATAGGTCGGCTGGCTATGTGTGGTCGGTCGGCTGGTTTCGATACAGCCACCTTGGTCGACGGCGACATCGATGATGACGCTGCCCGCTTTCATTCGTTTCAAATCTTCGGCACGCACCAACTGCGGCGCCTTCGCGCCGGGAATCAAGACTGAACCGATCACCAAGTCGGCCCGTTCGATCTGTTCAAGAATGTTGTGTCGGTCACTGTACAGAGTGTTGACGTTGGCAGGCATCACGTCATCGAGATATCGCAGCCGATCAAGGTCGACATCAAGAATCGCAACATCGACCTGGAAACCCGCCGCAATCCGGGCCGCGTTGGCGCCAACGATTCCGCCGCCCAGGATCGTGATGTGCGCCGGTGCAACGCCTGGAACTCCGCCCAGTAGAATGCCTCGCCCCATCTGAGGCTTTTCAAGATACTTGGCGCCCTCTTGGATGCTCATCCGACCGGCCACTTCGCTCATCGGCGTCAGTAGCGGCAAGCGACCCTTTTCGTCTCGCAATGTTTCGTACGCGATGCAAGTCGAACCGCTCTCGATCATCGCATCGGTCAGCGAACGACTGGCGGCGAAGTGAAAGTAGGTGAACAGAATCTGTCCCGGACGAATGTGGGGGTACTCATCAGACTGGGGTTCTTTGACTTTGACAATCAATTCGGCTTGGGAGAAAACGTCGGCCCCCGACGCGGCCATCTCGGCGCCGGCTCGAAGGTAGTCGTGGTCGGCGATACCGCTGCCCAATCCCGCGCCGGTTTCAACGACGACGCTATGTCCTCTTTGCACCAGCGATTCCACACCGACGGGCAACATCGCAACGCGGTACTCATCCGTCTTCACTTCACGCGGGACACCAATGATCATGATCGAATCCAACTCGTAACGTTGTAGGGGAGTGTGCAAGAAAGGGAATGGTCATCATACGTCCGTCAACGACGAATCAACACAGAACGCCTCTGTGGTCTTCGAATCTCTTACGGTGCAAAGTTCTCCACCGCAGAGACTGGATGACCGCGGAGAACAATTCGGAGTCCTTGGGTCGGTTCATCGCTGGAAAGACAAAAGAGGAGGAATGAGCAGGGAGGGCATCCCGTTTTTGGAAACGGAATGTGGCTGGACCTTCGCCGGTATTGGCAGGCACTGGCGAGAATCAAAAGTGAAAACCTCTGCGGTCTTCCGATCTCTCGCGGTGCAAAGTTCTCCACCGCAGAGATTGGAAGACCGCAGAGATCAATCCGAATTTATTGGGTAGGTCCATCGCTGGATCAGCGAGAAACGAAACGTTCGCTTGTGAACACTTCCGTCACGATCGATCTTAGGCCGGACCCATCGGTTTGGGCGCGTTTGACGATGGCGTCAATCTCTTTGCGGTCGGACCATTCGGTTTGTCGTCCGCTGGTGTAGATCAAAAGTTTGTCGACCAAGTTGCGAAGGAACAATTCGCGTCGTGTGTTCAGTAACAGTGTTTTGAAGTCGGCGAAGTCCTTGTACGTTTCACCCGACGGCAACGTGCCGGATGAATCAATCTTTGGCGCGGGAGCTTTCTTGTTGGGTGCGGCGTACTTGCTTCGCCAGCGGCCGATCGGGTCGAAACGTTCCAGCGAATAACCAAGCGGATCAATCTTGCGATGGCAAACCGAACAGGTCGCGTCTTGGCTGTGTTTCGCTAGTTTCTCGCGAATCGTTTTCGATCCGCTGACATTTGCGTCGATCGATGGTACCTCATCGGGCGGCGGCGGTGGCGTGATGCCCAGCAGACTCTCCAGGACCCAAACGCCCCTTGTAACCGGAGACGTATCGACGCCGTTTGCACTGACGGTCAACACACCTGCCATGCCAAGAACACCGCCACGTTGGTCGTTGCCGGCCAGTGACACGCGTTGGAAATCGTCCGCCAAACGCAGTGTCTTGCGTTCGGGAAGGTCGTATAGCGTCGCTAGTTTCTTGTCGACGAACGTGTAGTCGGAATCCAGGAAGTCGGTCACCGGGCCATCCTGGTCCAGCATGTGTTTGAAAAAGAGATACGCTTCTTGCTTCATCGATTCGGGCAGATCTTCGGCATAGTACTGGCCCGCTGTTTGTCGCGGCGGCGGCAGGTTTCCGATGTCACGGAGGTTCAGCCAACTGTCAACAAAACCGTGAACCAACTGTTCCGATCGTGGATCATTCAACATCCGTTCGATTTGATTCTTTTGCTCGGCGGGCTTCGTCAGTTCGCCCGAACTTGCGACCGAGAACAGTGCGTCGTCGGGCGGTGCGGCCCAGATTCCGTAAGAAAGTCGCGACGCAAGGTCGTGCGGCCGCAATCGTTCTTCCGTCTCGGGCGTGATCTCTTGCAGGTACAAGAACGAAGGCGAGCAGAGAATCAACTTGATGGAATCGAGGGCCGCCTGTCGCGGTGTCGCGTCTTCGGAAAGTCGGTGCCGATAGATCGCTTCGATTCGCTGGCGGTCGCGTTCATCGAGCGGTCGACGAAAGGCGCGTTGGCCAAAGGAGTACAGTTGCTCGAGGGCGGTGTCGGGTTGAAACCCATGTGATCCGAAGACGGCTTTTTCCTCGCGGGTTCCGCCTTGCTCCTGGATCGGACCGTCGACTTTGATTTCGCCGATGCGGATGTGGGGGAGCTCGCCTTCCAACAGGATATGTGCCCGCCCAACACCCTTGGCAGCCTTCTTGTTTTTGAACTCGTCGTTGTAGCGTTTGTTGACTTCAATGACCGACGCGCGCGACTCGTAGGGACCGTTCGGAAAAATGAATCTCGGTGTCTGGCCCACTTCCAGCCAAACGCGAAACTTCAACCACTCGGGTTCTTCGTCGGGCACGACGGCCTGGGCAAGAATCGGTTCGATTGCTTGAGGATAATGAATGTGTCCCTTCGTGACGTCGCCGGGAACAACCGCAATTTGAAATGGCTCTGAAAAATCGATTCGAAAAATTTGGGGGTCATAATGCGTGTCACGGTGCATCGCTTGGGCGAAAATTTCGATGTCGTAAAGCCCCGATACGGGTACGCCTTCCAAGAAATCTTCGATGTGCCCGTATCCACCTTGGCGGGTGTCGGTGTTGGGTTGTTCGTAGAGGCAAAGGAACTTGTTCTTCAATGCGCTCCTGTGAGCGCCTTCCAGTTCTTCGTACTGTTTGAAATTGTCGGTAAAGTGCCATGACTTCGGTTCGGTTTCCGGTTGACCCAAACGGGATTCGACCAATCGATCAGCCGCTTGAAAGTACTGGTCCAGTAAGAAGCCCGACGTGATCAGCGACTCGCCGATATTGTCCATGTGATGGAGCGTGTTTTCTTTTGGAAAATCCGCGGTCAATCCCAACGTGTCGACGCGGCGATCGAAGAGGACCGCCAACGTGTTTTCGTACTCGCGATGCGACAAACGTCGCAGTACCGTGCGGCCACCAGATTTCTTTCGATGCTCACCGGCGTCGGCAATGCAGCCTCGAAGTGTCTCGATGATCGCCAACCGTTCCGCGTCGGTCGGTTGTTCGACGTCGAGCGGTGGCATTTGCTTCAGCGTCATTTGGTCGATGATCTCGTCAGCCGTGATCAGTTGCGTTTCCGTGGTCAGCGGCAGATGCAACGTTTCAAATTCGCGATCCCCTTCGGCCGATCCGCTGTCATGGCATTGAAGGCAGTAGGTGCCGAGAAACTCAGTGACGGTCTTCACATCGTCGTTCTGGGCTGCGTCAGTGGTTGATGCTTCGGTCTGCAGAGCCGAGGCGTGACCGCTAGCAAGCGTGAACGCAATGAAAAAGAAGACACGCGAACAGATATCCACCGGCCGCGCAACGCGAGAGACGTTCCCGTTCATGAAAACGTACTGGTGCTGGTGCCGAACGAGTCAGATGGGACTCCCATCCATTGTGCGATGTCGAGAAACAAATTGCATAGCGGTATCTTCGCAACGCCGGACGTCGGGACGGTTTTATACTGGCCACGACCATACCCGCCGCCCGCCAACACGACGGGAAGGTCGGTGTTGGTGTGAGCATTGGCGTTGCCCATTCCGCTGCCGAACAGAACGGCCGTCGAGTCCAGCAATGTTTGCTCGCCGACTTGAATCTCCGAAAGTCGCGTGAGGAATTTGTTGAACTGTTCCAGTTGATAGGTTTCCAGTGTCAGCAAATTGGCGATCGCTTCCTTGTCATTGCCGTGGTGGGAAAGGCCGTGATAGGATTTGTCGATGCCTAGATTCTGGGGCAGAAAGCTGCCACCGATCTCAAGCGTCGCGATGCGAGTGGAATCGGTTTGCAGTGCTAAGGCAATCAACTCATAAAGCATCGGCAAATCGTCCACGGTGTTCTTATCAGCGGGACGTTCGAAAGGCGGTTTGGGTTTGGGTTTGTCAGCCCAGCGTTGGCGGTTGGCCAGCCGCTTCTCTACATCGCGAATCGACGTGAAGTACTGGTCGAGTTTGTCCTTGTCTTCCCGATTGATCCGCTTGGCTAGGTCGCCGGCTTCCTCCTTGACGCGATCCAAGATCGAAGCGTGCAGTGCGTTGGCGCGGATGTGCTGGGCACGACGATCTTCCGATTCAGTCACAAACAATCGCTCGAACAACTCGGCCGGGCCTGTGATCGGCGGCACGCGAACGCCAGATTTTGTCCACGACAGTTGACACCCGCCGTGAATGCCGCCTTCCGAGCCTACCGTCAAAGATGGAAATCGCGTTTCGCCACCCACCTGATCCGCGATGAATTGATCAATCGTGACGTTTCCCTGAGCCCGATTTTTCGACTCGTGGTGCAGCACGCCGGATAGAAAAGTGTGAACGGCGAAATGTCCGCCACGCAGCCCGTGGTCCAGTCCACGATAGACCGTGATCTTGTCGCGGTTGGACGCGAGCGGTTTTAGCAGTGTGGTCTCGTCAATCGTCCCATCGGCGTCTTCGGGGAAGAAGTGATTCTGTTGGAACCCAAGCAAGTTGCCGACGGCAACAAAACGACGAGCTCCCGTTCCCGCGCCTCGGTGGGTTTGGACAACGCTGCCTGGATCGTCGGCTTTCAGTGAAGTGAGCCAGGGCAGGGCGAGGGATCCTGCGATCGAGCCGGTGAACGAACGAAGCACAAACCGGCGTCGGGAGGTGGGATTTTGCATAGAGTGAGTTTAGCTGAAGCGAACACCGGGTCAACGCAACGCGGAATACGACCAAAGGCCGTTTGCCACCCACTTGAGGCACGGGAAGACGAGACTTGGGCGTGGCTAGTGGTGATCCAATAGAACGGTATGTTGGTTCCACTCACTCACACGCATCCGCACTCAGGAAACGCACCATGGAATCCGGACTCAAGCCACTCTCGGACGAAGAAGCCAAAGAATGCAAGTTGCTATTTGATCTGATGCGCGGGCATCTCGGGTTCGTGCCGAATTCGACTCGAACCATGGCCAGGCAACCGGCGATCCTGTGCAGCTTCACGTTGTTGGTCGGCAACATCCTGGGGCAAGCAAAGGATGCCCCAACGCCGTGGTGGCTGGGGCTGCGACTGGTCGTTCGCAACGTTGTTTGGACGATTCGCAATTTGAAGTCGCCGGATCGTTTGCCTCTTGCTTTGAAAAATCTGGTTGCGCATGTCACCAGTGGTGCCGCCGGATGTCGGTACTGTCAAGCTCACACGATCGGCGAAGCACGCGACCAAGGCGTCCCGATCGAGAAGCTAGAAGCGGTTTGGGAATTCCAACAGAGTGAGCTGTTCGACGAATCCGAAAAGGCGGCACTGCGGTTCGCGTTGGCTGCCGGTTCGGCACCCAACGCGGTGACGCCCCAGCATTTCCGAGATCTGCGCGAGCACTATAGCGAGAAGCAAATCGTGGAACTCGGCGCCGTCGTCGCGCTGTTCGGATTTCTCAATCGGTGGAACGATTCATTCGCGACCGAGTTGGAATCAGAGTCCGCCGAATTCGCTCAAAAGCATCTCGCCCCATCCGGCTGGACCATCGGTAAGCACAGCGTTTAGCCGCACGCGTCGCCAATGCGAACCACGTTTCACCTCGCAAGTGGTTATTCTTTTGAAGTTGAATTGCACCATCGCTCAAAGTTGTCCTCGCGGAGTCCGAAATGAAGTTCTATCTTGTTTTGCTGGCACTTGCACTTTCTGTCGCCGGAATCCGGAAGGCCGCTGCCACAGATCCTGACCGTCCCAACATTCTTTACTTTTATGTTGACGACATGGGCTGGGGTTCGATCGGTCCGAACGGACAGGCGGAACGGAAGGCTAGAGGGCTGCCCTATGTGCGGACGCCCAATTTGGATCGGCTTGCCGCGCAAGGTCTCAACTTCACTCGTGGCTACGGCTGTCACGTTTGTTCGCCGGCGCGTTCTTCGCAGCAAACGGGCTTTCACCAAGGCCACACCTTTGCTGATCGCAACGACCCGGACAACGCCAAGAAGGCCATCCGCGCGGCTGACATCACGATGGGCGATGCGTTGGCCGCTGCCGACTACGTTACGGGTTATTGGGGCAAGTGGGGGTACGGAGGATCGAAGGACCTGCAGAATCCGACACTTGATAATTTGCAAACATTGCCAACCTCGCACGGATATCAACACGTTGTCGCGGAGTTGCATCACGTCCGCGCGCACACGTTTTTCCAACCGACGCTGTGGACTGCGCCGGCGCCCGTGGGCTCGACGGGCGGTTTGTTTCTGGCGCCCAACTCGATGGCGAAGTATCAAAGCAGCAAGGCGTATCCAAGCACTCCCGCCCTTCAGAATCATCCCACCTATCCCGAGACCGCTTACTGTGATGACGTTTATGCGTTCGCGGCGCTAGATTTTGTTCATCAGGGCGGCCAGAACTACAACGAATCCGGACAGCCGTTCTTTGGCTTGCTCGCCGTGCAGATTCCGCATGGTCCGTTTGGTGAAATTGCGAAGCTTCCGGACTGGGACAATGCGTATGCCGATGACACGGATTTCGCGTCGTTGTCGGATCAGTCTAAGCAGTGGGCCGCAATGGTCACTCGGATCGATTCGCACTTCGGTAACATTTTGGCCGCCCTGGAAGATCCCAACAACGATGGTGACAAATCAGACTCTGTCGCCGACAACACGCTGGTTATTTTTCAATCGGATAACGGGGGTCCTGCCGGCAACAACGTCCGGGAACTCGGTGTCAACGGCGGCTTGAAGGGATTCAAGGGCAGTGTCTGGGAGGGCGGTATTCGTGTCCCACTGGTGATGCGTTGGCCGGCGAAGATCAACGAAAGTTCGAGCCTTAAGGTAGGTTCCAACACGGACATGGTTGTGGATGTTTCCGACTTGTTGCCCACATTCTGTGAACTGGCCGGTCAGCCCGTGCCGCTGGGGGTGGATGGTGTGTCTATCGCCCCTACGCTTCGTGGTGCTGGACAACAGCGGCACCGCGAATTCATCATCCACGAAGCCAGCGGTGGCCAGTCCATCATCCGCGGTAAGTTCAAGCTGGTTAGTGAAGGTTCGTCCAAAACAAAAAAGTCTGCGAAGGGAAACGGTAGCGGCGTCGGGCCTGTTTTGAGTCTCTTTGACCTGGAAGTTGATCGTGGCGAGTCGAACAATATCGCCGCCAAACATCCCGAACTCGTCAAAGAGCTGTCCACCCTGTTGATGGGCGAACGAGTCTATGAACCGAAGGGGTTCGCAAACACTTACCACCGCTGGACCGGCGACGACGGCGACAATGCGTCGGACGCCAGCAATTGGTCGGACTACGTTTATGCCAACGCGGGGATCACGTACGCGACCGACCGTGGAACGCCCCAGCTTTCATGGATTTCGCAAATCGTAAACACGGGCGATCTTTCCAACATGGTTCGTGTCGATGCCGACGTTGAATTCCTAGGACTCGAGATTCGAGGCAACTCGGCGACGAACGCCAAGCAATCCGTTGTCTTGAGTCCTGGGGTGAACCTGACCGGGCGAAACGAAATTCGTCTCGCTGCCCAATGCGATCTATTTATCGATGATGGAACGGTGTCTTCGCTACGCTGGATTGACGTCGGCTCGGATGCCAACCTAAACGGATCCGGCACGATCGACGCGACCGTTTATAACAGTGGCGTGGTCTCGGTTTCGGGAACAGGGCAACCTAGCCTGAAGGTCACAGGTGATCTTCATCAGTCGGCTGACGGCACGTTGAAGGTCTCGTTGGGGGACAACAATCGTCCTGGCCTTGTCGTCGACGGTGTTGCCGAACTTGACGGCGTGTTAGCGATTTCGATTGCGAATGGGGGTTCGCCATCGTCCGGCGATACGTACGCGATTGTGACGGCGGGTCGCATCGAAGGCCAGTTTGCTAACTCACACGGAACCGTTGTCGCCGCCGATGGAGCAATTTTTCGAATTCAGTACTCAGAAAATACCGTGACGTTGGTAGCAGAGTAGCACGGCCCCCTGGTCCAGGGGCCCGTGCAACTTTTTCTCACTTCGGAGGGGCCTCTCAGAACTCAGAGGACACCCCAACCACTGGCCGCCAGTTGAAAGTGGTAATATGGATGAAGGGATCTTGTTGAATGTCGAAAAACACGAATGTCAGCCACTGGATTGATTTGGTGAAGGCGGGTGATTCGGCCGCAGCGAATCAGATTTGGCAGCACTACTTTGACCGTCTTGTGCGTGCGGTTCGAGCCCGGTTATACGGGCAAAATCGAGCTGTCTCGGACGAAGAAGACATCGTTCTGAGTGTCTTCGACAGCTTCTACGTCGCCGCCGAAAAAGGGCGGTTTCCGGACTTGTCCGATCGGGACGATCTTTGGCGACTGTTGCTGCGGATGTCGGCAAGAAAGGTCGTCGACAAGCGCCGACGCGACAAGCGTCAACGACGTGGTGGCAACGTTCAGGTTCACTCCTTGGGCCAATCCGGCGATGATGGCAACCTGATCGAAGCGATCGGGGACGAGCCATCGCCTGAAATGGTTTTGATGATGCAGGAATCGGTTGCCGAGTTTTTTTCTCATTTAGGTGTCGGGCAGCTCAGCGATTTAGCGGGTGCCAAGTTAGAGGGATACTCCAACGCGGAACTTGCCGAGCGTTTTGGCTGCTCTGAGCGGACCATCGAGCGACGTCTGCACCTGATTCGAGAAAAATGTCACCAAGAAGTGTTCGAACATCATGAACATGCGTGGGAAAAAACTACCGATCGCAGCCCTGGAACGGATTGATGATCTGTGCGCCGATTTCGAACAGAAATGGCAATCTGGGGATCCGCCATCAATCGAATCGCTGATAAATTCGCTTGTCGACACAGAAGCTGCCGACGTATCGAGCCAGCGCGACGCGCTATTGGCAGAACTGATTGCGTTGGAGGTCGACTATCGACGACGTCGTGGCGAGGCACCGAGCGACCAGGAATACCTGGACCGGTTCCCTGCGGACGCGAAAGTCATTCACGATGCGATCAACGTGGGCGGCAAACCGACCGCCGCGTTTGCGCCCATGAGCGTCGCGCGGCTGGCTGAGTTGTTTCCATCGCTGCAGATCATTGAATTGATCGGAGCCGGGGGAATGGGGGCCGTCTATAAGGCACGTCAGCAAGGGTTGGACCGCGTCGTCGCGATCAAGATCCTGCCCGAAGAATTTGGTCATGACGTCAAATTTGCGCTGCGGTTCACACGGGAAGCACGCACGTTGGCGAAACTGAACCATCCCAATATTGTCGCCCTGTACGAATTCGGTCACGTCGCCGACACCTACTATTTCCTGATGGAGTACGTCGAAGGTTCGACGCTGCGCGCCGTCGTGAAAGCCGGCGAACTGACACCCCCGCACGCACTCGCGATCGTCCCTTATCTTTGCGACGCACTACAGTACGCGCATGACAAAGGCGTTGTACATCGCGACATCAAACCCGAAAACATTCTGTTGTCCGTCGATAGTTCGGTGAAGATCGCCGATTTCGGATTATCACGAATACTGGGAAACGAAAGCCAGCAGCAATCGCTAACCGGCACCCATCAAGTCATGGGCACGCCAAGGTACATGGCACCCGAACAATTTGAAGGGACACACAACGTCGACCACCGAGCCGACATCTATTCGCTGGGCGTCGTCATTTACGAAATGCTAACGGGTGAGCTTCCGATCGGCCGGTTTGCCGCGCCGTCAACGAAAGTCGAAATTGACGTCCGCCTGGATGACGTAGTGCTGCGTACGCTCGAGAAAGAGCCACAACGTCGCTACCAGAACGCCAGTCAGATCAAATCGGACGTGCAGTCGATCATGTCGACCCAGAATCGGAACCAGAATCGGAACCAAAATTCGAGCGACGATCCGGCCCTTGCCCCCACGGATGTTTACGATCCGAGTTCCGGCATCGCTTCCCGCTCAGCGAATCGGCAAGCCGCTGACGCAACGTTTGAACAGCAGGATCTGGCCGGACGTCTATTGCTGACGCGTCGCCAGTTGATGGATCGAGTCGAACAATCATTACGGCCGCTGGTTCGCGGACAAGTTTTGCAAATCCTATTTGGCGTGGCACTGATTGTTCTGGGCGCGCAGTGCTGGGCCCGAAACACGCATGTTCCCCATCGCCTTCTTAATGGACTGATCGTGCATGTCTATGGGCTGATCGTGATTTCACAAGCGGCGCTCGTCCTTACCCGACTAAGGCGTATTGACTACTCGAAACCGGTTGACGACATCCGCCGCAAATTGACCAGCACGCGATCGGGTTACCTGCGTGCGGGCGTCATCATCGGATTCGTGTGGTGGCTGATGTGGATTCCCGTTTGCGTTGCCATTGGGTTCGACGCAGTCGTGCTGTATCGAAATTCGCTGGTCCCTTCGCTTGTGATCGGAGTCGTCGGGTTTGCGGTCTCGGTATGGCTGTATTGGCGTGCGCTGAGGTCCGGCAACCCGTCCAGTGAAAGATGGCGAAGGAAGTTGTCTGGCGAAAGCATTGCCGCCGCCTATGTGGCACTGGATGAAATCGAAAATGCACAGATTCATTGAGCCGCCTGCAGGTCGCAGACTCGGCGATCTACATCGCTCGTTTGCCATTAAGGGTGCCGAATACAGACGCACATTGGCTGACAGAGTGGCGTTCTGTCGCGACACGGTGGTTCGGTCGCCGTCATTCGACGCCACCTTCGATCACGACCATTCGCGACTGGGGCGGTGACGCAGTCGGTTGGCTTCGTCGTCGTTAACAAACGTTTCGGTAGCGGGATCGAGGGTCAGCTTGCGACCGAGCATCCAGGCAAGGGCTGCCGCATGACAGGCGATGTGCGAACGGCGCATGACCGTCGGATTACAGACCGTTTGGGATCGGTCCTTGACACAGTCGAAGAAGTTTCTGGCATGCGCGGTGACATCCAATCCGCGGACTTGCTTGTCCTGTGTCATGTTCCTGGCCAAGTCCTCAGAGCTGACCACGATCTCACCACTGTCGCCTGTTTCGACCGAACCGTTGCTGCCCGTGAATCGAACGGGACACGTTCCCAGACGCGTGATCCAGCGGGGGCCGCGGTCACCGAACGGATCGGGAAGGAAATCCAGGATCAAGGGAACACCGTTGGCATAGGTACACGTGATGTTGTTCTCACTTGCTTGGTAAGTGACCGGCATCGTGTCGTCGGCTTGGTTGGCCCATTGGCATAGGTCCAATGTGTGGGCGCCCCAATCGAGCAGTCGCGCGCCGGAATCGAAGTCGTAATAACCACGCCAGCGGCCTTGCACGTATTTTTCGTTGTAGGGTCTCCATCGCGCCGGTCCCAGCCACAGGTTCCAATCACAGATCGCTGGATCGGGCGTCGGTTGCGCGGGCAACCAATTGTTATCGAGCGTCGGGACGTACACCGTCGCTTCCAATTTTTGCAACGATCCCAACGTTCCATCGTGAGCCATCTCGACGGCCCGGCGGAAATTGGGAACGCTCCGCCGCTGCGTGCCGGCTTGAAAGACTCGCCCGGTCCGCGCGAACGTGTCGGCCAGTTTTTGGCAATCGCCGATCGTGATGCCGCAGGGCTTTTCGCTGTACACATCCTTGCCCGCTTCGGCCGCCAACATCGATGCGGCGGCATGCCATCGGTCACCGGTGGCGACGATCACGGCGTCGATGTCGTCGCGTGCGAGAAGCTCACGAAAATCGCGGTACAGTTTGCAATCTTGATTGCCGTAATGATCGTCGACCAGTTTCTTGCCCGCATCGCGTCGAGATTGCTGGACGTCGGCAATGGCCACACATTGCACATCGCCAAGCTTCAGCATCGCAGTCAAGTCATACGTGCAACGAGGCCCGATGCCGATAACTCCCAGCGTGATCTTGTCGGACGGAGCAGGGGCGTCGCTTTGGGCGAATGCCTTGGCAGACACCAAGTACGGCGCCGCCGTTATCGCGGCCGCGGTCGTCAAGAATTGGCGACGCTGTGAGATCGAATGTTGCGACATAATGGTCGTCCTGAGACAGTGTGGGTGGGAATAATATCGAGAACGAGCGGAGTAAGGTGCGTGCTCGCCACGCACCCTACCTGAACTGAACTGGCGGCACGCGGCTTTGCCGTCGACTATTCTGCCGTCGTGATCGCGGCCGGGCGTGCGTAGTTGTAGTACACGGCGCCTTCGGGTTCGCCGGCGGAGTTGTAAAACCACGTTTGCACGAATGCGGGTCCCTTGGGAAGATTGTCGATTCGAAAGGGGATGCCGTCGGCGCCTGCTACAGCATCCTTTTTTTGGTCCGTATAAACATTGTCTCCGTTCCAGATCTTGATTCGCGCGCTGGCGACGTCGATCGCTTTGGGGACGCTCTTGCCGTCATAGACTTTTCCGCTCGGCGCGGTTGTAAGCGTTGACTCTTCTTCGACCTCTTTCGGCCAGCGGCGCAGATCAAAGTGGTACGATCCTGGCGTGGCAAAATCGACGGCAAGGAAACCGCTGCCCGTTGTTCCTTCAGCCACGATTTTATGATTCCACAATTCTTGGTTGTGAAAGTCGTGGCTGTTGAGTTGGGTGACTGGTTCCGCGGGATGACCAATCACGATGCGGGCGAATTCGTCTTGGCGTTCTGCTACTAACGCGTACCAATCTTCATAGGCTTGTTTGAGTTCCGCCACGACGTCGGCGTTGGCTGGATCTGCGATCAGATTTTTTGTCTGAGCTCGATCGGCTAGTACGTCCCAAAGCTCCCACTCGGATTTTGATCCGGACCGGGTCAGTCGCCACTTATGGACAATCGTATCGTCGTCCCATTCATCTTTTTTGACGGAGAGATTTCGGTACTTATCAAACTTTTCTCTCCGCATATTGCAGACGGTGACTTTTCTGTTTCGGAAATCTGAATCGGAATCGTTGCCCGCGTCGGCATCCAAGAAACTCTTAAAACTCTGGCCGTGCAATTTCAGTTTTTTTGGTCGGTTGGGGACGTCGTCTAAGCCAATCATGTCCATCAAAGTGGGCAGCCAATCCATGTGACACGTCAACGGAGTCACATCTCTTCCCCGTCCGTCGCCACCCAGGCCGCCTGCGGGCCAACGGACATAGCTGGGGACTCGCGTTCCGCCGTCAAAGTAAGAGATCTTTCCGCCCCGATACATGAATTCGCCGCTGCCGTTGTCGGTGAAGAAGATCAGGATGGTGTTGTCGGCGAGATTCTTCTCGTCAAGAAAGCTGACGAGTCGTCCCACGTTCTTATCAATGTTTTCGACCGTGGCTGGCTTGGAACTGAGTCCGCTTCGTGCATCTTCCGGTCCCTGGGGCCAGGGGCTGTGTGCGGCGGCGGTCGGCAAGTAGACGAAGAACGGCTTGTTGTTCTTCTGGTTTTCTTCCATGAACTCGAAGGCTCGATTGAACATCGAATTCGTCAGAAAGGCTCCTTTCAATCCGTCGTCTTCGTCCGTCATTTCGACCAAGGCGTCGTTCACCCAGTAGTGGGCGGCGTGATGCATGTTGCCCCAGTAATCGGGTTGCTGGCCGGCGCCACCGCCTTTGGTCCACGCAACATACTCGAAACCTCGATCTTTGGGGCGAAAGGGATAGTTGTCGCCCAGGTGCCACTTGCCAATCATTGCGGTGGCATATCCATTGTGCCGGAAGATGTCGGCCATCGTGATTTCATCGTTGCGAAGCAGACTTCGGCCAGCGATGGTGTGCCAAATCCCCGAGACGCTATTGGATCGGCCTGTCAGCGCAGCGGCGCGAGTCGGCGCGCAACTGGGAGAAACATGAAAGTCGGTCAGACGGACACTCGTTTCGGCCAATCGATCGATGTTGGGCGTTTGCGAAGTCGATTCTGGATTGTAGTAAGTAAACACCCCATGGCTTACGTCATCGGGCATGACGATGATGACGTTGGGTCTGTCATCGGCGACAACGTTTCCATAGAGTGTCAGGAGTGCAAAAACGGATGTGAACAGGGCCTTCATCGTTAGCCTTTCGATTTGCATTGCTAGAATTTCAAGTTGGTGCGGGGCAGGGCGTTGCTTAGACCAGACCGGAACTGATTGCGTCGCGTGCTTCCGCCGATAGCGAGGCGATCATGGACGTCAATCGATTTTCCAGTTGGGACATGACGGGATCGACTTGGCCTCGCGGGGGTTTGTCGGGCGAAACGCGAATCGGCGCGTCGCATTGGATCACGACCTTCAGTGGCACCTCGACGTTTGCGCGGCCGAAGAACGATTCTTGCATCCGCTGGATTGTTTCGACGATGCGTGTGTCGGTGACGTCGGCGGCCATCAGATATCCGTCGGGATAGGACATCAATTCTTGTGCCAAGTCGGCGGCCGCGGCGTCATGTTGAAGCGAGGAGATGTCGTGCGTGTCGGCGCTGAACCGTCCAGAGACAACGGCATTGCGGATCGCTCGAACACGGCTGCGGACATCGGCGTTTTCGTTCGCGATTGCCAGTCGTGATTCGCTTGCCGCCAAAACGTGCTCGATCAGGCCATCACGTCGACTGGGTAAGTCGCCCGAACGAACGCCGCCGAAGTATTCGATCTCTTTGAGCGACAACAGGGCTTCGGCCAACCGTATCGTTCGCTGCAAAATGGATCGGCTGGCCAGTGGACGCCATCCGAGATGCAATTCGAGTTGCCTCAGTTGTTCGTCGGCCCAGTCCCGCGCGCCGCTGGTGCACAGATACTTCATCGCCACCGGGTGCATGACCAACTGACCGCCGGATTCTTTTTCACGTCGTTTTGCTGCTGATCGAGCAATGAACGCGACACCTTCGAGTAACGGCTTGAGTACATCGTTGGTTCGGTTGGTGGTTCCTTCGGGGAACAGAATCAGCGGTCGTTCGGCCTTGGTCAAAATTCCGATCGCGGCTTCTAACGATGCACGGTCGCTGGATTCGCGATTGATACTGAACCCGCCCATTTTTTGAATCGCGAACGCGTCAAATTTGCTTTTGGCGAACAAGTGCCATGACGCCATCGCGTGAACGTGGCATCCGAGTTGTCTGGCCGGCCATCCCAAGACCAACGGATCGGCGTATCGACAATGGTTGGGCGCCAACAGAATTGCGTCGCCTCGTTTTAGAGACGCGTCCCAGTGTTCGAGCCCGCGACATTCGTATGCGACGACGCCTTCGGCCTTCTTCAGATACCAGTCGACGATGCGAAACGTTTGGATGAACGAGGGCCACCAATCACCACGATGAGGTGGCACAAATTGGTAAGGGCGATCCAGAACAACGGTCATGTACGTTTAGCTCGTGACCCGCGCGAGAAAGAACCCGATCGCCAACGCGATGATGAACAGGGCCGTCACCAACGCACCGATCAATATGGGGTCAAGTCCTTTGTTGACTTGCGATGGTCTTCGTCGTCCGCTGCCTGAACCCGAATCTTCATGGACATCCGATGTCGACGTCGATCGCATGGCGGGGCGACCCACGGATGAAATACTGCCTGATATTGGGTTGGAGGCCGAGCCTCGTTGGGCGACATTGGAGCTGGGGCGATAGCCCGATTCGAGTTGCAGATCAAGGAAGCTGCCGTCGATCAAGTCCGGCCGTTGCTTCACATCCACCAAACGTCCGCTATCACTGGCGCTGATTCCATTGCCGCGGATCAACTCGCTGCGAGCGCTGGCAAGTGTGTCATCGTTCTTGTTGGTGATCGTGTCACCTTGGCCCACGGATGAACGCTGTAGATCATCCAGCGAAATCGAAGACGACCCCGCGCCGTCGAAGTTCGGTCGAGCTCCCATCCCTGCGGTGACTGTCGAACCTTTGGGGACCGCCATTGCAAACTTCGTAAGTACTTCGGCAACTTCGCTGGCGGACTGATAGCGGTACTTCGGATCCTTCTGGATCATCTTGACACATATGCCTTCCAGTTCGCCTGGGCAATCGGATCTGAGTTGACGAATCGATGTCGGCATTTCAGTTTGATGCTTGGCGATCCGTTGAGCGAGCGTCCCGTCACTGAATGGAGGTTTGGCGGTCAGCAAAAAGTACAACGTGCAACCGAGTCCGTAGATGTCGGCGCGATGATCGACTTGGTGACTGTTGAGCGCTTGTTCGGGGGCCAGGTAGTCAGCCGTGCCCAGTACGTTCTCGTTGTTTGCAATGGTCAACGATTCGTCGTCGCCGGCCGTCACCAGTGCCAAACCCATGTCCAACAACCGGACGCCGCCGACGGGATCGATCAAGAGGTTGGCTGGTTTCACGTCGCGGTGAATGACGCCACGTTCGTGGGCGTGAGCGAGGCCCCGCGCGGCTTGCGAGATGACTTCGGCGGCGGTGGAGAAATCCATCGCACCGTCACGCTTGACGAGCTGCTGTAGATCGAGCCCGTCGACGTACTCCATCACGATGTAGTGGACATCGCCTTCGTTGTCGATGTCGTACGCCATCACGATGTTGGGATGATTCAGCGACGCGATCGCTTTGGCTTCCAATTGAAACCGAGCCAAGTAGGTTGCGTCGCGAACGCGGCTCTTAGGCAAAACTTTGATCGCCCGTTTGTCGCCCATGCGAACGTGTTCGGCCAGATACACGCTGCTCATGCCGCCGGTGCCGATGTGGCCGAGCAGTTTGTATTTCCCTAAAAAGAAGCCCTTGTATTTGCCCGCAAGCAACTTCTCGATATGCCACGCCGTCAGCAAACCTTCTTTCTTGAAGATTCCCGCAAGTTTTTTCGGGTTCGACGGGAGTCCGCCGTCTAACTTCTCGCGCACCTTCACGACCAGGCGGTCGGAAACCTTGGCGTCCACGAGCCCGCTTTTAGCGACGATTTCGAGGAATCTTTGCGAGGTGAGCTGTTGCTGCGACATGGGCTGCCGACCGTGACCCCATGGAGAGTAAAATGAAGTTGTGAGAAGATAACAGGTTTGGATGGGGTGGTTAAGCTTTATTGCATCGGTAAACAAAAATCCGTTGCTTCCGCTCCGGCGATGCGTCCCCCGTCACGACGCTGCAAGTTCACCCACGGCTCCCTTAGT
Organism: Rubripirellula tenax; assembly: GCF_007860125.1. Lineage (NCBI taxonomy): Bacteria > Pseudomonadati > Planctomycetota > Planctomycetia > Pirellulales > Pirellulaceae > Rubripirellula > Rubripirellula tenax. The sequence continues at coordinate 355,169 of NZ_SJPW01000005.1, read as the reverse complement.
CTAATCGTAAGAGTGTGTTCTTGCGAAGCATTTCCGCCACTCAATCTTACATCCTTGACCGTTGCCACGCGAAGCTGACCCCGCCGAAGCCGCTGAACGCATTCCCGGCGAAGAGCGACTGTCGATTCGTATCGGGTTGATGATGAAGGACTGGCAACCCGGCCGAGTCAAGACGCGATTGGCGGTCTCGATTGGATTCGAAGCGGCGGCCGCCCTGCACCGACTTTTTGTCCACCATTTGTGTCGCTCGCTTGCCCAGACGGCCGACGAAAGAACGCTGGTTTACGCTCCCGCCGAAGCAGGAAGCCGGCTGCAGAGCCAACTTGTCGCATGGAGATTGGAACAGAACTGGTCGATAACCGTTCAGTCCGACGGCGACTTGGGCAAACGAATGGAGACGTGGTTCACGAGCGTTTTTTCGGACGTCCATTCCGAATCGCCGGTCGCGGCGATCGTGATTGGTGCGGACTGCCCCTTGTTGTCGCAAGACGATCTGCGCCAAGCGGCGGCGGCATTGGAAACGTGCGATATCGTGTTGGGGCCGGCCATGGATGGCGGATACTATTTGATCGCGATTCGGTCGCATCGGGTGGCATCAAACCGCTCGGTCCGTACCCAACTGGGTGAACTGTTTTCCGAGATCCCTTGGGGCACCTCGTCGGTGTTGGAAATGACTCGGGATCGGATCGGCAATTTGGGTTGGAAGGTGTCCATGCTGGAAGTCCGCGAAGACGTCGATACAGTCACGCAACTCAACGGCCTTCGTCGTCAATTGTCTCGCCAAGTCGTGTCGGACGAATCGTCGTCGTTGGTCGAGTTCGCTAGGAATATTGATCGTGTACTCGAGGGCGCCACTGCGCCGGAGATTCCTTCATGAAGTCTCATATCCTGATCGTCGGCGGCGGCGTTATTGGACTGGCGACGGCATGGGAATTGTCGAATCGAGGCTACCAGGTGACGATTCTGGATCGCGGTCGCGTCGGCAAGGCGACGTCTTGGGCAGCCGCTGGGATTCTGCCCCCGGCGAATTTTGACACGGCCACCGATCCGATCGACCAACTTCGCGGGTTGTCGCATCGGCTGTTTCCCGAATGGGCCGCGAAGCTTCAGCGTTTGACGGACATCGACATCGGACTGCGACGGTGTGGGGGTTGGTATTTGGCCGACACGCCCGGCGAGCGCGCTTCGATGATCGGGATGACCGGCTACTGGGACGAATTGGGCATCGAATGTCACGCGGTCGCCGTTGACGAAGTCGCGCGGCGCGAACCGGCGATCAAGTCATGGATCACGCGTACGTCGGCTAATGACGAACCGGTTGCGTCGGCTTGGTGGGTTCCCGATGAGTCTCAAATTCGCACACCACGCTACTTGAAGGCTCTGGCGGCCGCTTGTCGATCGGCCGGTGTGACCATCGTCGAAAATGTTTCGGTCGAAGCGATCGAATCCGGCGATAACGCGTCCCGATGCCGCTGCGGCGATCAATGGTATTCGGCGGATGCGATGATCGTCTGCGGTGGTTCATGGACGGGCAGCGTCGCCGAAATGTTGCAACTTGAACAATCGATCATTCCGATCCGTGGTCAGATTTTGCTGTTGAAAACAGAACGGCCCGTCGTGGGTTCCGTCGTCAATGTGGGTCACCGATATGTGATGTGCCGCGACGACGGTTCGACATTGGTGGGATCATGCGAAGAAGAGGTCGGATTCCAATTGGGCACTGATGAAGCGATGCTTGACCAGCTGAATGCGTTCGCAGTCGCGATGGCACCCGAGCTGGCATCGGCAGCGAGGATTCATCAATGGTCGGGCCTGCGTCCATTGACTTTTGACGGTTTCCCCATGATCGGTCGTGTGCCCAACCATCCAAACTTATATGTCGCGGCGGGGCATTTTCGCAGCGGTGTCCACTTGTCGCCGGGGACCGCGATCGTGCTGTCCGATTTGATCGAGGGAAATACGCCCGCGGTCTCTCTGGACGCGTTTCGCGTCGGCAAACAACAAACTCAACCTCATTGATCCCTATGCAAAACGAAGAAATCGACGACTCACCCACCCTTGACCCGCCCGGATCAATCGCCGTGATCGGCGCCGGACCGCTAGGAATCGAAGCGGCGCTGTACGGCCGATTTATGGGATATGACGTCACGGTTTTCGAGGCCGTCGCGGTAGCGAACTCGCATCGCAATCACGACGAGGAACCGCTTCCGATGCTGCCGGATCGGTCGTTGTCGCCGTTGGCAGTTTCGGCGCTGCAGGCCCAGCAACCCGAACTCGTTCCGGCGCTGCCCATGACTTATGGACAGTGGATCGAGAACGGGTTGGAGATGTTGTTGCAAACGGATCTGTTGCGTGATCGGCTGCGTTGTCCCGCCAAAGTGACGCGGATCGAAACCGTCGCGGTCGAAGCCGATGAACCGGATGAAGACACCAGCGACGTGCCTCCCGATTTCCGATTGACGTTGTCGACGCCCTACGGCGGAGACGAAACGTTCGACGCCGAGTCCGTCATCGTGGTGACCGGAATCGCCGATGCGATCGAACTGGGGTTTGCGCTTCCGGCGGACTATTTCTTTGCGATCGGGAAAGCAATGGCGGGCGAACCGTTGTCCGAAACAACGTTCTTGACCGGGTTGAAGGAGATCGTCGCCACGTATGCAAGTTTGGCGGGTCGGTCCACGCTTGATCTCTATCGCCCCCGACGTGGCTAGTACAAAAGGTCGGGTTGCTTGCCGTTTGTTGTGTTGTGGCTCAACTTTCGGCGTTCGAAAGTCGGTTTATACCGATTCTGTCGCTCGTATCAGACGGGTGAGTCGAACCAACCAGAGAAGATGGTGTTTCTTTTTCGCCACACCCGTCTCGTGCATGCACCGTGTCCTAGCATTCCCTGACGAACGAGTGCCATCGATCCCTTGGGTCGAGGTCACTACGGGCGTTTCCGATGGAAATTTGCCATCGGCGAATTGTGAATCCAAACACGGGGTGATGTAGATGATCAAGCTAACGCGGCTCGACGGTGAGCCTTTCGTGCTCAATGCCGAACTGATTCGATACGTCGAACGACGCCCCGATACCTTCATCACCCTGACATCGGGCGACCGCATTGTTGTTGTCGAGTCGATGGATGTCGTGATCGAACGTGCTGTTGACTACCAACAGAAAAAGCACTTCATGCCGATGCCGCGAGTGATGGCGGGTTAGGCCTAACGTCCATCGCTGCAGACACGAGTGTTCTCAAACTTCCTTCATCCACGTACTCGCACATTGCGACATAGATAACGAACCATGGATATCGCTAGCCTCGTCGGTGTGATCCTCGCCGTCGGTTTGATCCTCGGATCGATCGCGTTAGGTAACGCTCCCTTTTCAGCCTTCATCGACATCCCGTCGTTCATGGTTGTTTGCGGGGGAGCGGTCGCGGCCGCGCTGATTGCATTCCCGCTTAGCAGTATGCTGAAGTCGCCGATGATCGCGCTGAAGGTGCTATTGAACAAGGGTGAAGATCGCTTGGCACTGATCAAGCAGATCGTCGAGTTGGCCGAAACGGCGCGACGCGACGGATTGCTGGCACTCGAATCCAAAGTGGCCGACATCGCAAACCCGCTCGTCAAAACAGGCATCCAAATGGCTGTCGACGGCAGCACGCCTGAAATTGTAGAAGAAGTCTTGCGGACCGAAGTCGAGGCCATCCAGTGTCGTCACCGCGAAGGAAAGGGCATCATGGACCAACTCGGGCGATTCGCGCCCGCCTATGGGATGATCGGGACGTTGATGGGTTTGATCATGATGCTTCAAGACATGTCCGACCCATCCGGGATTGGTGCCGGTATGGCGGTTGCGTTGATCACGACGCTCTACGGCGCTATCGTGGCCAACGTTATCTGTTGCCCGTTTGCGGAAAAATTGGGTCTGATCAGCCGCAACGAAGTGATCAGTCTTGAAATCGCCATTCGAGGAGTCATGGCCATTCAATCCGGCGAAAGCCCTCGTGCGATCGACCAGAAGCTGCGTACATTCCTGCCGCCCAAACAACGTGCTGCGGAGTAAATCATGGATCAAGAAGAAGATGTGATCGGCATCCCCGAGTGGGTTGTGACGTTCGGCGACATGATGAGTTTGCTGCTGACGTTCTTTATCATGTTGGTGTCGCTTAGCGAGATCAAAGAAGAAGAAACGTATCAAGCACTCGTCGACTCGATGCAGCAACAATTCGGATACGCCAAAACGCTTGACGCGCTCGCACCAGGCGATTCACGTCCGCGTAGCACGGCGTTCAAACCGCTTGCAACGACCGGACGCGCCAAGAAAAAAGATACGGCCAACGGCGGTGTGCCTGAAAAGGCACCGACCGGCGAAGAACCGCTTGTGCGCATCATCCGGCCCGGACAAGTCACGGCAGTCGGTTCCGTTGTGTTTTTCGAAATCGGTTCGGATCGTTTGTCGAAATCAACCGAATCGGTGCTGACGGATCTGGCCGTCCAGATGCGAGGCAAGCCGCAGAAGATCGAAGTACGTGGCCACGTATCGGCCGAGTACGCAGCCCGAACCGAAGGTACCGAAGAAGCTGTGATGTTAGGTATCCGTCGCGCCGCCGCGGTCCAGCGGTTCCTTACCAGAAATACGGAATTGAACCCGAATCGTTTCCGGATTTCATCCGCCGCCGCAAGCGAACCGATGAGTAGCAGCGGCCGAGGAAACTCGGTTTCCCAGAATTCGCGTGTCGAAGTCTTCATGCTAGATGAGACGGTCGACGACCTTGTCGGTACGGAAGCCGAACGCAATGCCGCCGTGGTCATTCCCGGTGGAAACTAAAGAATATTTCCTGAATCCCATTCGCACAGTCCAAGCGAAACAATCGAGACAGCGCCATGGCAGATGAAGCACCCGAGAAGGAAGACGCCGAAGTAGCAGCCGAACCACAATCCGGCGGCGGTGGACGCATGTTGATCATCGCGTTCGTGGCGGTTGTCGTGCTGCTTGAAACGGCGATGTTCTTTTTCTTTGTTCCCAGCGCTGATGACGTCAGTGCGTTGGCTGAAGCGAAATTGATCCAGTCGGTTCAAAAAGGCGAAGTCGAAGCCGAGGAACAGGAATCCGACGAGAACGAGGTCGTTGAATTCCAGTTGGGGATGTATGGCGAAATCTTCAGCCCACACGACACGGAACGGACGTACCGCGTCGAGCTCGATCTCTACGGTTTGATCCGGAAGAAAAACGATGAGAAAATGAAATCGGAATTTGGTAGCAAAGAAGGCCGACTCCGCAACGCCATTCGCATGAAAATCCGAAACAGCTCGATGGAAGAGCTCGGCGAAAATAATTTGGGCTTGCTCGAACGAGGCATTTTGACGAAATGTAACCACATGCTCGAGGAAGATTTGCTGTTGGGCGTCGGCTTTAAGTCGTATCAACTGATCGAGCAGTGATTCACAACTTGTGTTTCACGTGTGAAACACTCTCCATTCAATGATCCAATCGTCCAGGGAAGGACACGAACGTGGCTGATCCGAACGACGAAGTCGAAGAAAACGAAGCAAGCGCAGACAAGCCAGCCGTTGCGGCGGCTGGGCCTGATCCGGCGGACTCGAAAAAGAAGCTCAATACAGACGAAATCGAGGATCTTCTCAACCAAGCCACTGCGTCGCTGGACGAAGCCGTTGGCGACAACGTTTCGACCGAAGCCCAGCCGAAACCGTTCAGTTTCGGCGATCTGACGCCCGGTACGGAACCGGCCCAGCGGCAACCGATCGATCTGCTCGGCGAAGTCGAGATGGATTTGCGGGTCGAACTCGGTCGCACTCAAATGCGACTCGAAGAAGTTCTTCAATTGCGCAGCGGTTCCGTCGTCGCGCTCGACAAGCTTGCCGGCGATCCCGTCGACATTTTTGTCAACGGACGCTTGATTGCCCGAGGCGAAGTTCTGGTCATGAACGATAACTTCTGTATTCGAGTTACCGAACTTGTCGGCGCCTAACATCAAGGACTTCCCCATGCTCACCAGGCACATCTTTTGTTGGTTGTCTGCGATGGCGATCTTGGTCACCGCCGATGGTGCGGCGCAGGAATTCGATACCGCATCGGTCTACCAACGACCTTCCGCGATGGCGATCGACGACGAAGTCACGCCGCAAGCGAAAATCGCTCGCCCCGGAAACTTCCCAGCCTTCCAAGTTCGCGAACATGCGTCCGACGCACTCGTCGAAACTGCCGAGCCAAGCAAGAACCAGTTCGCGATCCCCGCGATCACGGTTACATCCAGCTTGGCCGTCGTCTTGGGGTTGTTCGCCGCGATGGTTTGGGTGACGCGGAAATACGGTTCGCGGTCGATCGCTCCCGGGGCTATCCCGCGTGAAGTGATGGAACATCTTGGCAGTTCCGCGATCGACCCGAGAACGCGATTGACGATGATCCGCTGTGGAGCTCGTATTTTGGTGCTGTCTCAAACCGCCACCGAAGTCCGCCCGCTTGCTGAAATCACCGATGCCGAGGAAGTCCGACGTCTGACCGCCGCTTGTCTGGGTGACTCGAAACGTAACTTTGCCGATGCGATCGAATCCATTGAAAAAGAAAAGCCGCAACCCGGTTTTGCCGGTGAGTTAGGAACGTCCTTCGACGCGCCACGTCAACGCGGGCGTTTGTTCACGACAACGGGCTGAACGGGGTCACGTGTGTTGTATGTTGTTGGGTCAGGGTTGGGTCACGATGCCGAGCCCGCGAAGCCAGTTCTCACAGAGTCTGGGCCACTGTGAAGCGCCCGGTGTGTCGGCGGCCAACCCCAAGCCGTGTCGGCCGGCCGGGAACACGTGAAGCTCCGCTGCAACGCCTCGTTCGATGCAGGCATCGAAGTATCGCAAGCTGTTTGCAACCGGCACCGCTTTGTCCTCGATGGTATGGAATAGGAACGTCGGTGGCGTTTGCGGTGTCACTCGCGTTTCGTTGGACAGCGACAGCGCCAATTGTGGGTCAGGATCTTGGCCCAGTAAATTTCGACGGCTTCCGGCGTGAGTGAAGGAGGGATCCATCGTGATCACGGGGTAGCACAAGATCGAGAAGTTTGGCAGAGACGAGAATCGGTCGATCGGGTCGACTGCATCGGGATCCGCTTCATGAAATTGGGTCGATACGGTCGAACACAGGTGACCACCCGCCGAGAATCCGATCACGCCGATACGGTCCGGATCGATGTTCCAGCGTTTGGCGCCCGCTCGCATCGTTTGAATGGCACGCTGCGCGTCTTGCATCGGCACCGGGTGTCCGTATCCCTTCCCCGCGTTCCCTTTGCCGCGAAGTCGGTAGTCGCAAATGGCGGACGCCACGCCCATCGATTTGAACCAGTCAGCGATCTGGTGACCCTCGTGGTCCATCGCATGGCCACCGTATCCGCCACCGGGAAGGATCACGATTCCCGCCGTCGGCGTCTCGGAATCGATTCGCGTGACGATCAAATTCGGGGCATCCCCTTCTTTGTCTGCGGTAACGCCGGGCGCCCCGTTTTCCCACAACTTCAACGTGACGGGTTCCACCGCGCTGGCGCCCATCCAAGCCATGCTAGAAAGAAAAAGAGTTGTGATAGTGAGCTTGAATGTCATGGCAGGAGTGCTTTTTGGAATGAGGAAACGCGAGGGGTAGGGCAGGGTAGTGGACGCGGCAGTTCGCATCACCAAGACCACAGTTTACCGCACCGAATTCGACTTGCGCTGGTTCCGCTGCGCCATCTTGCCCTGGATCAATCCTCGGTCGGGGATCGCATAAATTCGGGATAGCGAGTATCACCACCCTGATCGTTGTCGCTCCTTTCCATGCGAATTCACTTGCCATGCTGTTTTCTGTCATTGCAACCGCTCCGCCACGTTTCGGGTTGCGCCAGCGTTTGTCGCTGTGGCGAACGATTCTGGCGACGGCCCTAGGCGAACGTCTCGTTTATCGAGGTGATTTCGCGCTGGGGACGTTGATGCGGTTCTTGCCGATCATTACGCAGATATTTTTGTGGTACGCAGTTTTTGATTCGATCGGTGAAGCCGAAGGTGAGGACGCAGCGTCGATCGGTGGTTTCGGATTTCGCGAAATCGTCGCCTACTATCTATTGACGATGATCGCTCGAGCGTTTTCCAGTATGCCGGGTTTGGCGTCGGGCATCGCGAAAGAGATCCGCGAAGGCGAGATCAAACGCTATTTGATTCAGCCGGTGGACCTGATCGGATTTCTGCTGCTGACACGGATCGCTCACAAACTGGCCTACTATGCCGTTGCGACGCTGCCGTTCGCGCTGGTGTTCTATCTTTGCCGTGGCTACTTCGTTTCCGGCTGGCCGTCCCCATCCATCGTGATCGCGTTCATTGGATCATTGGTGATGGGATTCTTGATCGGTTTCTTTTTGGAAGCGGCGATCGGGATGATTGGCTTCTGGTTCTTGGAAGTGTCATCGCTGCTGTTCGTCTATATGTTGTTCAGTTTTTTCCTGTCGGGCCACATGTTTCCTTTGTCGATGCTGCCGCCTGGAATTGAAACGTTCGTGAATTTTTTACCGTTCAAATACTTGGCGTACTTCCCGGCGGCGGTGTTTCTGGGGAAAGTTCCCGAGGATGAATTGCCGATTGAAATGGCCATCGAGGCCGCATGGTTGGCATTCTTCATCATTGTGTGTCGTGTTGCCTACGCACGTGGCGTTCGCCGGTACAGCGGATTCGGAGGTTGATCGGATGACCAGCGTCGAGCCTAGTTACACGAAGGTGTTTTTGACGTTCGCCCGCAATAGTCTGGTTCGGGACATGACGTTTCGGACGAACTTTGCGTTGCAGTGCGTTAGCAGTATCGGATGGACGGCAATGAACGTCGGCTTCTATTTGATTCTGTTCCAGCACACCAAGACCATCGGGCAAGACAGTGGGTGGGACGAGCCTAAGTTTTTCCTGTTCATTGCAACGACATGGTTTATCAACAGTATCGTGCAGGCGTTCTTCATGCCGAATGCCGAAGAGTTTAGCGAGTTGATTCGAACCGGTGGTTTAGATTTTGCGTTGCTGAAGCCGATCGATACTCAGTTTTTGGTGTCGTTTCGACGGATCGATTGGAGCGCGCTATCGAACTTCTTTGCGGGAATGTTGATCGCGGCGGTGTCGCTGTACCAGTTGGCGACTCGTGAGGTGGATCCGATGGTTCCATCGGCGCTGTCGTTGATTTTGTACGTCATCTTTCTAGGCTGTGGCGTCGCGATGATGTACAGCCTGATGATCTGTTTGAGTGCAACAAGCATTTGGTTGGGACGGAACCAAACGCTGTACAACTTTTGGTTCTACATTACCAATTTCAGCCGCTATCCGATGGAGATGTACAATCGGGGTTGGGGGACGCCGATGTACGGTTTCTTCACCTTCGTGATTCCGGTGCTGTTGGTCGTCAACGTTCCCGCTCGGTTGATCGCCAAGCCTATCAGTCCACGGACCAACGAAGAATGGATGTTGATCGCGTGGGCTTTGGTGGCAACGGTCTTGAGTCTGCTGGCAAGTCGATGGGTATTCCGCCGAGCGTTGTTGAGCTATCGAAGCGCAAGTTCGTAGGTTGCTTGGCCACTTGGAAAGCGATGCCCGTCTCGCCGGCGAGGATGCGCGGAACCTACTTGATTTCGCTTGTTTCTTGCTTGGCTTCGTCGATGGGGAGTCCCGCGTTTATTCCCGGACGATCGTGGCCGACTTCGGTTAGCCACGCGGCTTTCATGATGGCTTGACGGGCCGCGGTTTTCTTGACATCTTCCTCGTCGGCCGTTTTTCGATCCGACAAGCCCCAAGCGTCTAAAATGGCATCGGCGAGAATGCGGTGACCTTCGTTGGTAATGTGGACGCCGTCCGCCGAGAGCGTGTAGCGAGGGTCAACGGCTCGATTGGCTTCTAGGTAGGACGTGACGGGAGCGTGCAGGTCGATCACCATCGCGACGCGATCGGATTGTTGCTTGACCCAGTCACCGTATTTCTTAATGACTTCTCTGTCATAGTTTTCGTAAACCGTTTTCCAACCGAATTGTATGGCATCGATTGGTACCAATTTGCCCGTTCCTTGAATCGGAACGGGGTCAAACGGCGGTGGCGTCATCAAGACCAGTTTGGCGCCGCTGGCGGTCACCTTGTCGATCAGATCATTGACGCCCTTTTTGTAGATCGCAAACCGCTCTTCGCTGAATGGGTGATAGATGCCGTCATTCATCCCATAGCAAGCGACCACGACATCGGGCTTTAGTACCGACAGCGCGCGGTCGAGTCTTGTTTGCACGTTCGGTCGCGGGAACGGATGGTCGGGTTCGGTAAGTCCGCTGCACGTCTCGCTGGACAGACCCAGGTTGATGATTTCGGGCCCGTATCCATTTGCGACAACGGTCGCGTCGATCACATCAACATAGTGGCCGGCGTACGTGATTGAGTCGCCCAAGAAGACGATTCGTTTTGCCGTCAGCGGGAACGCAGGTTCATCACCGACTGCAAAAGTGGCAAAAAGGCAGGCAAGGCCGGACAAGACTGAACGCATGGTGGTTTGACTTTCAAAGGGAATCGACGGCCGCAGATCAACGTACAGGATCGACGATCCTAGGATTCTAGTTTGCGGCGGCTCGCGGCGTGGTGGTGAGGATCGTCTTCATTGCCCATTGTCGCTCGCCCCGCCGATACGATCGCCGCCACTTGCAGGGGGGCATCCCTTGTCGATTCGGCGGATCGGTACTACTACTTAATCATGCCTACCCATCCCAGTCGCAGCCGATTTAATGATTATCGAGAAACCGTTCGCGAGCGGAATACGTCCAAAACGCGTTCTGACACGAATCCGCACAGTGATCGCAGCGCCCGGAAACTAGGATCGCGCGACCGCAAATTCTGGGAGCTGTTCAGAGCGTTTTTGGGCTTGATCGCCGGACACCGGTCGCAGATCGCGGTGTCTTTGTTTTTCTTGACCATCGGAATTGGATTGCGATTGATTCCGCCGTTCGGGACGAAACTTGCGATCGATTCGGCGCTAACGACGCCACCGAAGCCGCTGCCGATCTGGTTGGAATCGATCCCCGTTCCGGATTCCCGAATGGGATTGTTGATCGCGATCGCGGGCGTGGTCGTTGTGGTGACAGGATTGGGGACGATCGTTGCGCTGATCAGCCGATGGACGGCCACCAAGGCGGTCAACCAAACGCAAGTTGCGATCCGCCGTCGCGTTTTCGATCATGCGATCAAGCTGCCGCTTCACCGCGTTTACGACATGAAAAGTGGCGGCGTTGCTAGTTTGATTCGCGAAGATGCGGGTGGCGTGGCCGAGTTGATCTTCAGCATGATCTACAATCCGTGGCGCGCGATCATCCAGTTTATCGGCAGCCTGATCATTCTGATGTTGGTCGATTGGAAATTGATGGTGGGCGGTTTGCTGTTGCTTCCGATCGTCTGGGTGACTCACCGCACGTGGATCAATCGCATCCGTCCGCTGTACCGCGATATTCGAAAGCAGCGTCAGAAAATTGATGCGGGGGCGACGGAGACCTTTGGCGGAATTCGTGTCGTGCGAACGTTCTCAAGAAGTCGCAGTGAATCTTCGCGGTTCGTTCGCGAAGGTGACTTCTTGGTTCGCCAGCAACTGTTCACTTGGTGGTGGACGCGAATCATCGAAACGATTTGGGAAGTCATCATCCCGTTGGCATCAACAGGGCTGTTGTTGTACGGCGGCTATCAAATCATCGAAAGCCAATTGACGCTCGGTGACCTGATGATGTTTCTGGTGTACTTGACGATGCTGTTGGATCCGTTGGCGACGATTGCCGGAAGCGCGGTGACGTTTCAAAATAATCTGGCTGGGTTAGACCGTGTCTTGGACGTTTTGGAAATCGAAGACGAGTTGCCGACGGGCGATAACGCCAAGTCGCTGAAGCGATCGGATGTCCGCGGCGCGATCTCGATCCGTGACGTTTCGTTCTCGTACCCGGAATCCACGCCGTTAGTCCTTCGCGATGTGTCGATCGAGATCGAAGCGGGGCAAACGGTTGCCCTGGTCGGACGCAGCGGCGCGGGCAAGACGACGCTGACCAATTTGATCGCTCGGTTCTATGATCCGACGGCGGGCAGCATCAGCTTGGACGGTCGCGATCTTCGTGACATTGAATTGTCGAGCTATCGAAGTCTGCTTGGTATCGTCGAACAAGATGTCTTTCTGTTTGATGGCACGATCCGCGAAAACATTGCCTACGCGCGGCGTCGGTCGACTCATGACGAGGTCATTGCGGCTGCGACCGCGGCGGCGGCCGACGAATTTATCTGCAAAATGCCGGATGGTTACGACACCGTCATCGGAGAGCGTGGCGTCAAGCTGTCCGGTGGCCAACGCCAGCGATTGGCGATTGCCAGGGCCATTTTGGCCGATCCGAAGATATTGATCTTGGACGAAGCGACCAGCAATCTGGATAGCGAGAGTGAACGGATGATCCAGAACAGTCTGGCCGAACTGCTGAAAGACCGAACCGCATTTGTGATCGCCCACCGTTTGAGCACGATCACCGGTGCCGATAAAATCATCGTTCTTGGCGACGGCGAGGTTCTGGAAGTCGGTACCCATGACGAGTTGGTGGCTCGCGGCGGGAAGTATCGCGATATGGTGACGCTACAAACCGGCGACGTTTCGAGGGACGATGTGTCGCATTTTTGACTGCCCTGGCCTGACCCTTGCTATACTCTGGCTTCCCACCTTCCCACCTTGCCTGATATTTCAAATCGCTATGAAACTGCGAAACTGCTTGTTCGTCGCCTGCTTTTGCTCGCTGATCTCGCCGTCCATCGGCACCGCGGGTGACAGGGATTGGCCACAGTGGAGAGGTCCCCAGCGCGACGGACATGCGGCAGCCCAGCCCTTGCTCGAATCGTGGCCCGACGGTGGGCCGGCACAAATTTGGCAGGCAAGTGGCCTTGGTCGAGGGTATTCGACTGCCGCCGTCGTCGACCAGCGGATCTACACGCTGGGTTCGGACGAAGCCGGGTGTTTCGCAGTTTGTTTGAACGCAGCGGACGGCGGCGAAGTCTGGAGGACAACGTTTTCGAGAGCAAGCAATGGTGACGACTATAACCAAGGTTGGGGCGGCGGACCGCGCAGTACACCGACGGTCGTCGGGAACCACATCTACGTGCTCTCGGATGTTGGTGTTGCCGCGGCCATCGATCGGGACAGCGGCGATGTGACATGGAAAGTCGACGTTGTGGAATCCTATGGCGGCAAAGTTCCCACGTGGGGCTATAGCGAGTCGTTGTTGGTCGATGGTGACCGGGTCGTCGTGACCCCGGGAGAAAGCAATTTCATGGTCGGACTGAACTGCAGCAGCGGCGAAAAGGTTTGGACCAGCCAGGGCGTTAACGCCCCTGCTCAATATGTGTCTCCCATAAAAGCCACTGTCGCAGAAACGACGTTTTACGTAACAGCCAGCAAGCCGGGGCTGTTTGCCTTCGACACCACATCGGGCGGAAAGGTGTTCTCTGACGCATCGACTGGTAACAACGTCGCCGTGATTCCAACGCCGATCCTTCAAGGTGATGAACTCTATCACACCAGCGACTATGGGTCGGGGAATACGTTGATCAAGTTGAGCGGCAATGGCGGCGGAAAAATAGCAACCGAATCGATCTATCACTTGGCCGACAAGACCATGCAAAACCATCACGGTGGCGTCGTGTTGGTCGACGGCGTGATTTATGGATTCACGAAAGCCAACGGTGGCACGTGGATGGCGCAGGACATGGCATCGGGCGAGACACTTTGGGAAGAAAAGATTCGACCGAACCGAAGCGGATCCATCGCCTTCGCCGACGGACGCCTCTATTGCTACAACGACAAAGACGGGAGTGTTTACTTGGTAAAACCCAGTCGTACAGGCTGGGAATCGAGTGGGCGACTCGAGTTGCCTCGGCAAACGGATCTGCCGCGAGACAAAGGCGCGATCTGGGCACACCCGATCATCGCTGACGGCATGTTGATCATCCGCGATCAAGACTTGATGTTCGCCTACGACATCAGTCGAAAGTAGTCCTGGTCGCCGGGACGGCCTAGTCAAGCACGAATGAAGACTGGCCTTCGACTAGAACGTATCGTCGATCGACGGCGATGTCTGTGAAGGTTTGCAGCGTCCCCGTCGGCCAGCGGACGATGACTTCGTCGATCGCCGCGTCTTTCTCAAGGCCAAAATCGAGCACGCGTTCGTTGCTGCAAAGGTATCCGTCGCCAGCAGTCTGCCACTGATGCGATGAAGTGGATCCAGCGCTGACGGTGACGCGACCACCGATGGCATCGCGTTCTGATTCGGTGCCGACCAATCGAAAGCTAACCCAATGAGCCGTTGAAGACGTTTGGTTTTCGAGCAAAGCAATCGGCGCGTCCAAATGGTTGGCGATCAAGTCGGTTTTTCCGTCACCATTCCAGTCCAGTTTTGCTAAAACCCGGCCGAGCGTTTCGACTTGCCCATAGCCTGAGTCGTCATCGTCGGTTGCTTGCAGTTCGAAGCCGTTGCTTACGCCGCGAAAGAATTGGGGACGCATCCGAAAGGGTTGGTCGATCACGGAGTAGTCATCGATGTGCCCGTTCAAGATAAACAGGTCCAACGTGCCGTCTTGGTCCGCGTCGATTGCTTGCGTGCCGAATCCGAGCATCGGGAACGTCGCGGCGGTCAGCCCTAACCTCGCAGCAATATCAGTGAACGATCCGGTTGAATTCTGAATATACAAGCTAGACGACTGACGCGAGAAGTTGGTCATGTGGAAGTCGAGTTCGCCATCGTGATCAAAGTCTCCCGAAGCGATTCCCATACCGGCTGTTGCAGTACCAGAATTGTCCAGTGCGATGCCGCTGATAACGGCCTTCTGTTGGGGTGTTGAGCCGGTGTCTGGCCAAACCCAGTAGTGGTTGGGCCACGAGTCATTGGCGATCAGTACTTCGTTGCCCGGTTTTGAATCGATGTCGGTGACCACCACGCCCAGTGAACTGCCACCGGTTTCGGTGTCTTGGTCAAGCGACTCTATCGTAAATCGATTGCGACCCGTGCTGATAAAGAATCGGTCAATCGCGTTTTGGTAAATCGTCGGCGAAACATTGAAAGGTATGCCGTCATTGGGCGGGGCGCGTCGCTGGAAGACTGCCGGGTCGTCGACGTAGTTGGCTTCGACGACATCTGGAAGCCGATCGCCCGTTACGTCGGCAATCGCGATCGATGACGTGTACATCGGTGTCGCATCGCTGATCCAATCCGATCCGTCGATGAACGATCCGTCGCCTTGGTTGATCAGAATACGATTACTGCCCAACGCGCCGACCACTAAGTCGGGCCAACCGTCTTGGTTCAAGTCGCCGACGGCCAGTCCCGTGGTGTAACCGAAATCGACCGCTTTTGCATCGGATGTGACATCGGTGAATTTTCGGCCACCGTTTCGGAACAAGCGATCGGATAGTTTTCCGAGCGTATGCGGTGGTTCGCCTGAACCTTGACCGAGATAGACGTCGGGTTTTCCATCGAGGTCGAAATCGATGACAGCGATTCCTCCACCAAGCGTTTCGTGCAGTCGAAAGTACTTCTCAACTTTTGTTGGTGCGTTGTAGTATTCAAACGTCAGTCCCGTCTGGACCGCGACGTCGATAAAGCGAACCTGCGCGGCGTCATTCGCATTCGAAATGACTTTCGTTTTGGGTGTCGTGGTGGCGAAGGCTAGTACTTGTTCCCGTGTCGGTGGCGGGAACGGATTACGGTTCATGCCCAACGTCGCTTCATCGGCGGATCGGGTAGCAAAGTCAGACTGTGAAAGCAGCTTGTTTCGTTCGCGGGCTATTCGGACGATTAAATCGGGTTTGTCAGCCGAATGGATTTGTGACCATTGCAGATACTCAAGCGGCAATCCGAGTTTTAGCCACTGCACGGTCAACTCATTTTGAAATTCCGTGATTTCCGCCTGGCTGGTCGTGGCCAAAGCCAGTTCGCGAGTTCGGTCGATTAACAACGCCCGCTCTATCGACGCTCGTGAATCAATTTTTCCAGCCTCGGAATCGCCTAGAGACAAGCCGCATACGGCTAGGCGTTTATAGTCAACGTCGCTCGTGGGGTCGATTTCAATGGCTTGGAACAATGCGCCAGCGGCCATTCGGGGTTGGCGTTGCTCAATCAGAAACGCACCGACGGCCGACCAGTACTCGCTGTATCTATCTGCATTCTTTGGGCACGAATTCAACCAAGCCGGGATGTCTTCGAGCTGTTGTGATTCAGCCAGCACGGCACCGAATAGGGCCGCGTGTTCTGGGTGTGTCCAGCCACCGCGTTGCTCAGGCTCAAGTGTTTGGTAGGCTTCGTGGTCTCTTCGGTGCGTGTGCTGGTAGCGTGCAAGGGCAAGCCGTTGCGATGCCGGACTCATGTCGGATGCTTGTTCAACATCGTAGTTGCGCGATGGTGGATACGAATCGCGACGATGGATCAAACTTCGTAGTTCGTCTTCCGTCGCCAATCCGAGGCGGCATAAAGCATGGACATGCTGGCAGGCGCGATGCCGATAACCGCGGCGGTTGAGCAGGCGTACCAATCGATGACGGACATCGTGCCGATTCGGTTCCATGGTCAACAGATGTTCCATCGCGGCCCAAGCCACGTCGGCATCGAAGGCGATGTCATCGTTCAAGGCGATTGCGGCGTCGGAGATCAACTCTTGAGCAAGATTGAAAGACGAATTGCCCTTTGGCACGCCGCGAGCCAATTCGATTACTTGTGGGAACTGTCCATCAGCAAGTTCCACTTCGGCGGCCGCCAACCTTGCCGATGCATCGTTGGGTGACGCGATCATGCGTGCCCGGGCAGTCGTCCGAGCCTTAGTGATATCGTTGTACCTCGCCGTATCGGCGATCGTGTCGGGAGCAACGCGATCGCTTTCCACCATCGATGCCGGCGGCGTCGGTTTCGGTGAACTCGTCGAAGCGATTTCGCGTTGGCAACCCTGTGCGAACACCATCACAACGATGAATGCCGAAACCGATTTGAATCGACGCATCACGCGAAGCTCTTTTCTTGAGTATCCGTCATACTAACGTTGGTAGATCGGCAGATAGCTGCGGTCGAGCTGCATCATGATCAGATTGCACGCGGTGACGTAGACCGGGTGGATTTGGCCTTCCCAGAAACCGTCGGGTCGCTGCTCGCTGACGATGCGGTCGTACAAGCGATCACGAAACGGTTGCCACAATTCGTCGCCTTGGCGATAGACGACTTGGCTGTAGTAAAGATAGGTGTAGTGCCAGTGACCGAACGCGCGTGTGCCGTCGCTGATGTCGTGCAGTTGATCTTTAGTATAGACCAACATTTCGGGGACATGCTGGCTGTCGTAATCGCCTGCGTTGTAGAGTGCGGCCAGGGCGGCGGCGGTGATGGCCGGGCGGCTGCTGCCTTTTTGGCGACTGCTATAGCTGATTCCGCCGTCCGGGTTTTTGCATCCGTAGATGTACTCTTTCGCCGACTCGATGATCTTGCCGCTGACGGGAATGCCGGCGTTGCGACAGCCTCGCAAGCCTTGCACTTGAGTGATCGTGGTGGATCCTTCGTCGAAGTCGTTGCCTTCGCGGGCGGATACATAGCCCCAGCCACCGGCGGCTGTTTGGGCATTTCCACTGAACTCGACGGCTTTCGTCAGCACTTCGACGAGCTCTTCCCGCCGGTCGATCAATCCTTCCTCGCCTAAAATTTGCGACAAGAAAAGCATCGAAAAACCGTGGCCGTATGTGTACCGCGAATCGGTTTGCGGATCACCGATCAATCCGTTGTCACGCGACTTGCTGATCAGGTAGTCCGACGCTCGAGCGAGTTCTTTTGCGTAGGGGCCCTGAGTCGTGGTGCTGCCGCTGGCGATCATCGCGGTACCGGCCAACGCCGCCATTGCGGTCGGATAGACCTGGGTGTTCCATTGGCCTCGCGAGGATTGCGTCCGCGCGAGCCAATCGAGGCCCTTGGCGATCGAATTGTCCCAGCGTCCACGTCGATCGGAATCGGCGGCGGTTGCCGACGACGCGGTGGCGCCGGCAACGGTAAGCAACGTGGCGGTACGGAGCCAGTCGCGTCGGTTGATCGAATCATTCATGAAGGAATTCCTGGTCGCTGGGTGGGATGGGCGTTGGCCAGCCCCATCATTCTAACGTTCCATCGGCAACAACCGATTTGTGCAGCCCGCTTTTTCGTTGGCAATTGGGACAAAAGAACGTGCTTCGCTGGGCCTGGACAATCCGCCGAATCGTGCCGCCGCAGCGGAGACACGGTTTTTCGGCTCGATCATAGACACGGTGATAGTTTTGATAGCCACCGGCGTCATTGAGGGCGTTTCGGTAGGTGCCGTCGCTCAGAGTGCTGCCTTCGTGACTTATCGCAAGCTCCAAAACTTCGCCCGTCGCTCGCACGATTCGCGACCACTGGGGCCCGGTTAGCTTGTCACACCGAGTTCGCGGGTCGATGCCGGCCAAGTACAGAATCTCGGCCGCGTACAGATTGCCGATGCCCGCGACAGCCGCTTGATCCAATAACGCGACTTTGATCGCGCGGCGGCTGGTGCCCAGCTTCTGACGCAGTTGGTCGGCCGTGATTTGCAACGCGTCAACGCCCAATTTGGCATCAACGATCGATATGACTTCCGTCGCGTGCAACAGCCGAATGGTGCCGAGTCCACGGCGATCCCAAAACAAAAGTTGTTCGCAGGGGCCACCCGATAATACGATCCGAAGTCGCAAGTGATCGGTCGTGGGCGGATCGGCTAGAAGCACCAGTCCCGTCATCCGCGGTTCGATCACCATCACTTGCCCGTCGTCGAATTCGATCATGACGCGCTTTCCGCGCCGGCCGATGCCGGACACGGTGTGTCCGCGCAGGCGACGATCGATTGCATCGATGCGAGGACGTATCTGAATCGGTCGACGCAGGCACGGCGGACAATCAACCGACTCAATGCGGCTGCCGACGATCGGCAGCACGCCGCGGCGCATCGTTTCGACTTCGGGAAGTTCAGGCAAGGGGAGTTGGTGACAGGTGACAGGTGAAATTTGGGGTCTAGGCGTAGACGCGGCCTTCGGCGGGATAGCGTTGGTGGTTGGCGATGTTGACGTGGTCGGCGGATCGAAAGGCTTGCCAGCTGCCGATGGCCGACAGCACGGCGTCCAATGCGTCACCGCCAGAGTCTTGCATGATGATACGCCGATGGTGAGGCGAAATCAGCACGTTCGCGTTTTTGCCTGTGGCGTTGACACCTTTTAAGATCGACCGGCGGACGGTTTTGTGATTGTCGTCGGGAGGTTTTCCGCCCGATTGTTTGTACTTCTGGTGCGGCAAGCTCAACCGTTTCAGCGTCGATGAGGGACAGGCTTCCACAACGATTCTTTTGCATTCGCGCAGCTTTGGATACTGGAACGGCAACACCGAGGTTGCGGGATCATCACAGATCAACGCCAGCACGTCGCGCATGCCGTGAAAAGTCTGGTAGATGATTCGATAGTGGTAACAGTCAAACGGAGTTTTTGTTTCGCGATCGGTCTTCCGTCGGATGTGCATTGTGTCGCCAAGCTGTTGAGCGCGAGCGACAAGCGAACGACCGTAGTCCTTGGCGTCTCCGTCGAACTGTTGCACATGCCGCAACTGGTCGGGCCACGCACCCAAACCTAGCTCGATCGGCAGCCCGAACGGAAAGTCCATCCCGACGAGCGACCCTGCACAGGCCAGGATACGATCGGCGAGGGAGACGCATACTGCTGCCCGATCATCGCAGCCCGCCAACGACCCAAGTGACTTCAACACCGTCAATTCCATCCGATTCGAGTCCCCCTGGACGGCCATTTCGGCGATCCATGCCGTCTTTCCCGATTTTGCAGCGCCACTGAAATCGACGCCAATGACGGTGTGAATCGGCGGAAGCGGGACCATTGGGGAAACCATCGCGTTGACCGGATGTTATGTGCGAGCGAGAATCGGGGTTCAGCTAGTGTAGATCCGATGTCGACCAATCCACTGCCCCCCGAAATACCCCACTATGAGTAATTCCGTTTCGCCCGAGCACGCGACGGCTTCCGTACCTGATGTCCGCGGCCGTTTCGGTGAATTTGGCGGCCGATTTGTGCCCGAAACGTTAACAAGGGCACTCGATCAACTTACCGAAGAGTACGAAAAGGCGAGAAAAGACCCCGAGTTCCAGCGCGAACTCGACGGGCTGTTGAAGACCTTTGTCGGCCGCCCCAGCCCGCTATATCACGCCAAACGGATCAGCGACGAGATCGGCGGGGCACAAATTTGGCTCAAACGTGAGGATCTCAATCACACCGGCGCTCACAAGATCAACAACACGATCGGCCAGGCGCTGTTGACGCTGCGGATGGGTAAGACTCGCGTGATCGCCGAAACCGGCGCCGGCCAGCACGGCGTTGCCACGGCAACGGCATGCGCCCACTTCGGATTGCCCTGCACGGTTTATATGGGCAGCGAAGACATTCGGCGTCAGAAACCGAACGTGTTCAGTATGAAGTTGATGGGGGCCAATATTTGTCCCGTTGAAAGTGGGTCTAAGACCTTGCGAGACGCGGTTAACGAAGCGATGCGAGATTGGATGTCGTCCGTCGAAGACACACACTACATCATTGGCAGCGTGATCGGTCCGCACCCGTTCCCGATGATGGTTCGCGACTTCCAATCGATCATCGGCCGCGAAACTCGCGAGCAGTGCCGGGATTCGTTCGACCGACTGCCCGACTGCGTTGTCGCTTGCGTTGGTGGCGGTTCGAACGCGGCCGGAATGTTCTATCCTTTTGTCGAAGACGAAGGCGTGCGTTTGGTCGGCGTCGAAGCGGGGGGCCGCGGTCATGATCCGGGTGACCATGCGTCGCCATTGACCTTCGGCAGCCCTGGTGTGCTGCATGGCAGTTACAGCTACGTGATGCAAGACGAAGACGGCCAGACGTGCGACGTCCACTCGATGAGCGCCGGACTGGATTACCCTGGTGTCGGTCCCGAACACAGTTATTGGAAAGACACTCATCGCGTCGATTACATCGAGTGCGGTGACGACGCGGCCATGTCGGCGTTTGACAAGTTAGCTCGCACCGAAGGAATCATCGCGGCGCTTGAAACTTCGCACGCAATGGCCAAGGCCATCTCGATCGCAGCCGATATGTCGCCCAAAGAACACTTGGTCGTTTGTTTGTCGGGACGCGGCGACAAAGATGCGATGGAAATCGCGAGACTGCGTGGCGAGACTTGGTAGTCAACGCGTTACAGTCTTTCGCAGTGACAAATTTCAATCGCGACGTTGGGATCAATCCTCGCCGCTTTCGTCGGATTTTGGCTTTTCGATTTCACGGACCATAACATCGTCGCCTTCGATTTTGACTTCGAACGATTCCACTTTGACTCGCGGGTTGTCCTCCCACGTTCCATCCTTGATACAGAACCGCCACGCGTGCCAAGGGCACGTCACCGTGTGTTCGTCGACGTAGCCTTCGGCCAAGGACGCCCCCATGTGAGGACACAAGTCGTCGATCGCGTACCAGTCGTTACCTTTGCGGAACACGGCCACCATTCGACCATCGACGGGAACCGCTTGGCCGACGTTGTCTTCGAAATCACTGACTTTCCCGACCACTTCAAATTCGCTCACCGTCGTTCACCTTTTCGAATTGCCTTGCCAAGATGGGGTTTGATTCGACACACTTTAGCCCAGCGGACAGTTTTTCACATCCGGTTGCCCAAATTGGAGCACCCTGTGTGGCCGTGCGACGCCGTCGCAGGGTGCGTTCTGTTTTGTAGACTGCTTTGCAGTTTCGATCCCCCACAGCGTGGCGGGTCCACTTAGGGTTTTCCGAAAATGATTGACCAACAACGACGCCGATTGCTCGAAGCCCGCGTTTGGCCCCACGTCCAAGCGCCCGCCCAATACGTTGGTGGCGAGCGGAATATTGTTGTCAAAGACCACGCGGCCGTTCGCGGCAGGCTCTGCTTGGGCTTTCCGGATGCCTACACGATCGGCATGAGTCACCACGGGTTGCAGGTTCTCTATTCGATGATGAACCGACGCGACGATTGGTGCGCCGAGCGAGTCTTTACGCCATGGCCCGACATGGAAGCAAAGCTACGCCAGCACGGCATTCCGCTTTACAGTCTAGAAACCTTCACGGCGCTGTCCGACTTTGACGTGATCGGACTGTCGCTGCAGTACGAGATCAGTTCGCCAAACGTGTTGACGATGATCGACTTGGGTGGAATCCCGATGATGTCGGTGGATCGAACGATGGCTGATCCGTTGATGCTGGCTGGCGGTCCATGTTGTCAGAACCCGGAGCCGATGGCTGACTATTTCGACGTCATGATCATCGGTGACGGCGAACCGGCACTGCCGACGGTTTGCGATTTATGGATCGACTTGAAAGAACGCTATCGCCGCGTTGATGGCACGTTTGCCGGTGGTGACGAAGGTCGTGGGCAACGCGAAGAATCGCTTGCCGAAGTCGCACGTGCGATGGATTGTGCCTACGTGCCTCGGTTCTATGTTCCGCAGTATGCCGATGATCGAATCGCATCACTCGATCGGACGCGTGACGACGTGCCCGCCACGATTGCGCCCAGCACGATCAGCGACTTGGACGGTATGCCGCTGCCCACGTCACCGATCGTGCCCTACATCGAATGCGTCCACGATCGGATCGCCGTGGAGATCATGCGGGGTTGTCCACATCTGTGTCGTTTTTGCCAAAGCACGGTGATCAAGCGGCCCCTGCGGATTCGCGAGGTCGAAACGATCGTCGATGCGGCTTGGGAGAGTTACAAGAACACGGGCTATAACGAAGTCAGCGTGTTGTCGCTTTCCAGTAGCGACTATCCGCACTTTGAACCGTTGGTGATACGGCTTCACGAAGTTTTCAAACCTCACAACGTCAACGTGACCGTGCCCAGTCTGCGAGTCAACGACCAGCTTCGGACCTTGCCGCTATTGTTGTCCGGCGATCGTCGCCGCAGCATGACGCTTGCGCCCGAAGTGGCCCGTGATGATATGCGAGAACAGATTCGCAAGAAGATCAAAAATAGCGATCTGATCGAAGGTTGCCGCGTCGCATTCGCCAACGGTTTTGAAAGCGTCAAACTGTATTTCATGTGCGGCTTGCCCGGCGAGCGGCGCGTCGACTTGGAAGGCATCGTCGAATTGGCCGAAGCGATCGCGACGGTCGGCAAAGAAGTCAACGGTCGTTACGCGCGGGTCACGGCCAGCGTGTCAAACTTTGTCCCCAAAGCACACACGCCGTACCAATGGAACGGCATGCAGCGGCGCGAGTATTTCAAATGGGCGCACCAGGTGATGCGGGCGCATCGCAAGATCCGCAGCGTCACGATCAAGTGCCACGACATCGAAACCAGTCTGTTGGAAGCCGTCATCAGCCGCGGCGATCGGCGGATGGGCAAGGTCATACTGACCGCGTGGCAGCGTGGCGCCCGGATGGACGGCTGGACGGAGTACTTGGATCCGAAGCGTTGGTGGGACTCGATTGACGACGCCGGCATCGACGTCGAAAAACACATCCACCAGCCGTACGAGTTGATGGACAAGCTGCCCTGGGACCACGTAAACGTCAAATTCGGCCGCCCGTATTTGGAAAAAGAGCAGGGCAGGGCAACCGTTCAATTGGCTGCCATGGCCGACGCAAAGTAGCTCGCATCGGTGAATGTGTAGTTGGCCAGCCAGCCACAATTTCGGGATTTTTGCAAGTAACATTACGAGAACGCGGTCGGCGGGCATAAAATCTCCTACATGGGATGCTGGAGCACTTCGAAACGAATCTGCGGATCTGGGCTGGCGTTGCTAGCGTCGCTGATGCTGGTTTGTTCGCCGGTGATCGCCGCCGCGAACTGCTGTAAGCGGGCCGCCCAGGTCAGCGAAATTGCTTCCTGTCCCGCTCCGGGTCCGTCGTGTTGCCAGCATCATGTGGCAAGCGATTGTTCACCATCGGATGCCGAACCGGTCGGCACGCCAAGCGACGATTGTCAGTGCCAGTTTCGCTGTTGTGCCGATGTGCCTCATAAGTGGGCACTCGCCCAATCGGATGCCTCGGTCGCGTTTTCACCTGCCGTCGACTGGCAAGCATTTTCTTACCCGGTGCCGTCAGGTCGCGATTTCGCATTGCCTCCGGTCTGGGATTCATTTCTTTTGGCGCAGCATCAATGCGCCCGTTTGTGTAGATGGTTGAAATAGCGGTCATCGTTTGAACCGACTGCTAATGAAACAAAACCATTTTCAAACGAAAAAGAGAAACTCATGTATCGAATGATAATTGGCGCCTACGTTGCGCTCGCAGTGATTGCTTCGGCTTCTTCTGCCCTTTCAAGTGGCAACGCTGCCAAGACGTTTGCATCGACCACGGCGTCGTGTCCTTGCGGACAATGCGAAGCCGGTTGTGGTTGCTGTCTTGACGCGGATTGCACGTGCGATTCTTGTGCGTGCGACGCTTGCGGTTGCGATGCGGCGACTCGCTTTGTGATGACGACCGAGGCCTTGCCAAGCTGCTGTGCCAGCGGTGGAACGTGCCCTGTGTCGGCGGCGTCATCCGCCACCGAATTGGCATCGGTGACCACCGAAGCAGCCGACGCGGGTTGCCCATGTGGCGTCTGCGAAGAGGGCTGTGATTGCTGTGACGACGAAGTGTGCACCTGCGAAGGTTGCGTTTGTCCTGGATGCGATTCGTAGTCTGGACCGAATCGGTCAACGATAATTTTGCCGCCGGCTGTTCGAGTCATCGAACGGCCGGTTTTTTTTCGCCCATCCCCTAGCCATCGTGCGGCTCGATATGCACGTGGACATCGCGGACACGCGGCATTTCGATCAGCAAGTGGTCTTTGACCGCGTGGCCGATTCGGTGGCCTTCCGCGACCGTGATGTGGCTGTCGACTTCGACGTGGATTTCGATGAAGTACTCGAGGCCACTCTTGCGGACGCGAAGTTTCTCGACATCTCGAACACCGTCGACGTTCGAGCTGACGACGCGGACACGATCGACAAGTTCGTCGTTGGCTTGTTGGTCCATCAATTCGCGGGCCGTTGACGCGAAGATCCGGATCCCCGTGATGACCAACATGAGACACACGCACACCGCGGCCAATGGATCAACGTACGGTGCTAACCTTCCCGTGTAGGGAGCCGCCAGCAACGATACGCCAACAGCCGCCGATGCCCAAGCATCGCTGCGGTGATCCCACGCCGCGGCGCGCAGCGCGGACGAATCCAGTCGTTTGGAGACGCGGTTGGTGTAGCGATAGATGGCTTCTTTCACCACTGCCGAGACCGCAGCAACGATTCCCGCCAACATGCCGGGTACCTTCAAGTCGCCGCCGAAACGCTTGATCGTTTCGAGCGCGAACAGCCCGGCGCTGAACGCGACCAATAACGCGACACAGAGTCCCGCGATCGATTCGGCTTTCGTGTGGCCGTACGGATGGTCATCGTCGGCCTCGATCTGTGCCACGCTTAGCGCGCCGCGAACGGCGATCGCGCTGGCCACGTCACCGATCGAGTTGACGGCGTCGGCAATCAGCGCCGCTGACCCGGTCGCGATACCGCCAAACAATTTGATAACGACCAAAACGACGTTGACGCCGAGTCCCCATACGGCGGCCCGGCTGGCGTCAACGTATACACGCTGGCGAACGGCCAAAGATGCTTCGTCGCGAGAAGAGGTAGTCGGCAAAGCGTAGGCTCGCGGGAAAGAGAACGAATGGCCGCGAATTCTAACAGGGTAGACTGCATCGGTGCACCGCCGCGATTTTCCGTTGGCGGTTACCAATCGGTGGCCTAGGTTTTTATGTCGTCTGTCCATCGCACGGGTAAATCATGACCGCACAATCGTTACCATCCACCGATCTCGTTTCGTCGTCACGCAAATGCATCGGCAGGGGCTTTGGGAAAGGCGAAACACGATCGATTTTCTGGTTCGCCGCCACGACGCTGCTGGGTGCGTTTTTGGTGTTCCAGGTCCAGCCCGTCATTAGCAAGTGCGTCTTGCCGTGGTTCGGTGGCACGCCGGCGGTTTGGACGACGTGCATGTTGTTTTTTCAGATTCTGTTGTTCGGCGGCTATCTGTACGCGCACGTGCTGAGAACGTTTTTTCGTCCGGCCGTTCAAGGGTGCATTCATCTATGCCTGCTGTCGGCGGCCGCGTTGGTGCTTCCGATCGAGCCAGCGGACGCATGGAAACCGATCGGTACCGAATCGCCGACGATGCACTTGTTAGCGATGTTGGCGGCTCATGTCGGCCTGCCCTACTTTGTGTTGTCCAGTACCGGGCCACTGATCCAGGCATGGCTCAGCTACCAAGACAATTCCGATCGCGTGTATCGGTTGTACGCGCTGTCGAATGCTGGGTCTCTGGTCGCGCTGCTCAGCTATCCGTTCGCCGTCGAGCCGGTGCTGTCGGTTTCCAACCAATCGATGGTATGGTCGTTGATGTTCTGTGTGTTCGTATTGGTTCAGGGTGTCGTTGCGATCGGACTGTTCCGTGTTGGACGCGCCGACGCACAGCCCGTTCGCACCGCGGCACCCGAGTCGATCGGATGGCGACAACGATCGGTGTGGGTTGCGCTGCCAGCGCTGGCGTCGACAATGTTGTTGGTGGTGACCAACCACGTGTGCCAGGACGTGGCCGTGATCCCTTTCTTGTGGGTGCTGCCGCTGAGTCTGTACTTGGTCAGCTTTATCATTTGTTTTGATTCGCCCCAGTGGTACAAGCCGAAGCTGATTGCCGCGATGACGTTGATTTCGGTCTTCGGAATCCAAGCGAAAACGCTGTTGCCCGGTTCGGTACAGTTGATCGTCGAAGTCACGATGTACATGACCTTGTTACTGGGCGTTTGCCTGCTTTGTCACGGCGAAGTCGCTCGCGTGAAACCAAGTGCGCGGCTTTTGACCCAGTACTATGCGTTGCTTTCGGCCGGTGGCGCGATTGGCGGCATCATCGTCGCGATCGCTTGCCCGATGCTGTTGAGTACTTCGATCGAGTTGCCGTTCACGCTCTCGGTCGTGACGTCGATGGCGTTTTTGTTGTTCTTTGCTTGTCGCGGTTGGATGCGTACCGACTATGACTGGTCCGCGGCGTATCGGCTTCGCTTTGCCGCGGTGTTGTTGATGGTCGCGCCGATGGTCAGCATGATGATGGCGGACCAGGACGAGACAATTTCGTCAAAACGAAACTTTTTTGGGACGTTGCAAGTCCTGCGTGATGACGCGGGTGTGCGTTTGGTTCACGGCAGCACCATCCACGGGATGCAGCGTGGGGGCACCGCGTCGGCCGAGCCGACGACATACTACGGTCGCGAAAGCGGCATCGGCCGTGCGATCATGGCGATGCAGGGGGACCGGTCGCGATTAAAGATCGGCGTCGTCGGACTCGGGTGCGGCGTGCTGGCGACGTACGGGCGCGCATCGGACGAGTTCGACATGATCGAAATCAATCCGGCGGTGGTCGAGATCGCCAGAGAGAACTTTTCCTTTTTGTCGGACAGCCAAGCGATCAGCCGAGTCCATCTGGGCGACGGTCGATTGGTTTTGGAACGGATGACGGACCAGAAGTTTGACTTGCTGGTGCTGGATGCATTCAGCAGCGACGCGATTCCGGCCCACTTGCTGACCCGCGAAGCGATCGCGTTGTACCGGGATCGGTTGGCCGAAGGCGGCATTTTGGCGATTCACGTCTCCAACAATCACCTGGACCTGGTGCCATTGGTTCACCGTTTGGGCCGCGACGGAGGCTTAGAGACGCGAGTCGTACGCAGTCCGGGCGAGCCGTCGTTGTCGACCCAGCACGCCACTTGGATGCTAATGACGGAGATGCTAATGACCGAGATGCTAGCGACCGAGATGCTAGCGACCGAGACGCCGGAAAACGGCGGCAGCCACCCGATTTGGGGCCATGTATCGATGCAAGACGCACAACCGGCCACGGAAAAAGAGCTGGCTGAAGCGCCTTTGTGGACAGACCAACAGCACAATTTGGTCAGCGTTTTACGTTTGTGGTAATCGCCCGTTTTTGCACTTGCCGAGTGTTTCACGGCTTTGATACTGTGCCGTTGTCTTGGGAAATGGTTCTTTTGCGAGAATTGATTGATGCCGGGGCGGCCATGGTGACGATTCTTTGAATGTTTCCGCCCGCTTCGCGCTGAAAAGTCTCTTTTCGCTGACGGATTGCATCCTGGGACAAGGATAGCGGCGCTGACGACCGACGCGGAAACGGTCTAGACGGCAATCATGCCAGGATGGTTTGATTGTTACTGACCCGGTCGCCCTTTGCGCTTTCGCATCCATTTCGCACGTCCGGAAACGCGTCCACTTAGGTGGGCGATATCGTGTGGGTGGAAGTTCCAGTCCCAAACGGGAGCAATTCCAATATGCAGATTTACGGTCCTTTTCGAGTATCAACGACCCCCCAAACCTCTGGCGCCACTCGGCCTCAAGGGCCTCAAGCACCAGCGCCCGGGGCTCGCCCCACGGCAACGCCGGTCGATTCGTTGGACTTGTCGAGTACATCGAGCACCAGTGCCGCGGGGGGCGTCAATCGCCTCGGCGGGGCGTCCCAAGTCGCCGGCAACGGCGAAATTCGGATCGATCGTGTCGCTGATATTCGTCGTCAAATCGCCGACGGCAGCTACGACACGCCCGAGAAGATGGACGCAGCCCTCGATCGGTTGCTGGATCAACTCGCCTAGCCGCACGCCGGCAGACGCGAACGTGAATTCGGGGCTGGTTCCCGAAGGAAAGGGTAAACTTTCCCGGTCGCTGCTGTATGCTAAGGTGAAACTGTTCAGTGCCGCTATTGATTGATTCGCTGTGTCGACGTCGTCCGATTCCTTGCAACCGTTAAGCGTCTCTCTGTCGCCACAAGAGCGATTTGAGGAGTACTTGCAAACTCGCGGTCTGCGGCAGACGAGCCAGCGAAAGTTTTTGATCGATGCGGTATTCAGCGAGCATGACCATTTCGACGCCGACGAATTGATTGACCGGCTGCCGCGGCGGGGTCAAGAAAACTACGTCAGCTCGGCAACCGTTTACCGAACGCTTCGAGAGTTCGTCGACGCCGGGTTGCTAAAGAGTTTTCAGCTCGATGGTCGAACCGTCTACGAACTCGACTATGGGTATCCAGCCCATGACCACTTGTACTGCACCCGGTGCCGCAAGTTGATCGAGTTCCAAAGCGAATCGATCACACAGTTACGCGACGAGGTCGCCGCCGAGATGGGCTTTCGTGTCAGCGGTCACCGTTTGATCGTTCAGGGCGTCTGCAAAGATTGCGGCAAGGCGCGTCGCAAGAAACGCAAGCACGACTTGGTGTGATTCGAGGCACGAATCACTCGGGACGGATCTGTTTTAGGATCGCCTGGAACACCAATTCGTTGGCATCAAAATCGCGGCTTTCGGCCTGCATCTGGATGACGAACTTTCGATCGTCGATTCGAGCGATCATCAATCGAGAAGCGATCACCAGGTCGAGATAGTAGAAGCGAAAATCGACCGTTTGCTCGCCTGGCTTTGCGTCGGCGGTCTCGACCACTTCGCGTTCCACTTCTCCGTATTCTTTGGCGATCGAGGCTTCGACTTGCTCGATCAATTCGTCGTTGGACGAAACGTTACGAGCCCGTTCGAGGCTAAAGAAGCCGCCGGTGGGCAGGTCGAACGTGACGCCTTCGATACCTTCCTCGACGGGACGCTGGGCGATGACCCAATTGTCGGGGTAAAGGAACTTGATGCCGAGCGATTCGAAGGTGGAAGGCATGAGAGCAATGGGCTGCGGGAAGGGCAAATGGCTTGGATGGCGTGTATTTTAGCCGTTTCCTTGTTTTGATCGATGGGCCGAAGTCTATAGCCCGAGCGATATTGCTTTTTGTCGGCCCGTTGATCGAAAGGCCCGTCGTTGGTGAGTCACGGGTGGTGATCGTTACTTTCCAAGCGTGCGGCTTTGTCTTGCCGATGTCTGGCACATTTTGGTACGAACGACGATTCAGTTCCTCGTTTTCGGTAATCCGATGAAACCTCCCGCCATTCGATTCTGCTTCGTCTGTGTGGCGGTGGGGGTGATGACCCTTACTGGCTGCCGGGCGATCGGTCGATTTGGCGAGAGCCGGCAATCGATCGCCGCACGCAGCTTGTCGGGCAAGGGTTTCCAAGCGATCCACGAAGGTCGATGGGAACTTGCCGAGTCATTGTTCACCGATGCGTTGAGTGTTTCGAAGTCCGACGACCGTGCCCATTGGGGTTTGGCTGAGGCGTATTGGAAACGAGGTGAACGTGAACTGGCCATCAATCAAATGGAACAAGCGGTTCGCTTGTCCGCCGATGATCCCAAGTTCGTCGAACGACTCGGTCGCATGTATCTAGACCTGGGTCGCCGTGCGGAAGCCGACGCGAACAGCCTGATCGCGTTGCAGTCCAAGCGTGATTCGCCGGAAGCTTGGCGCCTTCGCGGCGATTGTCTTCATGCGACCGGTCGCGAAGAAGAAGCGTTGGCGGCTTACCACCGTGCTTTGGCGCTGCAACCGGATTACGCAGAAGTACAAATGCAAGCGGCCGAGATCTATATGGGACAGAAACGTTACGATCGGCTACTGGCAACGCTGGACCGATTGCAGGACGGCGTAGGCATTGACGGTGCGCCGGCCAAGGTGGATATGTTGCAAGGTATCGCAATGCGGCAATTGGGCCGTTCCGAAGAGGCACGCCGTTGCTTTGTCCGCGCCGCAGCGAAGAACCCCGACGATGCGGCGCCGCACCTCGAGATTGCGGCGATTGCCCTTGAAAGTGGCGAGATCGATATTGCGCGTCAATCGCTGGCTGCTGCCACCCAGCTTGGCCCAGCGTCGATCGACCAAGGCAACCGGATGTTGCAGCTTCAGGACGTCCAGCAGCGGATGGCCAGCGAACCGGGGCCGCAGATCGTTCCCGGAATTCAGTTTCGGTAGTGACGGCTGTCCGGTTTGCGCGGCCTAAAACTTAACAAAGTAAGCCAATATGGCGGCGCGTCATCCGATTGTGGCGTAGGGTTTTGGTGGAAATCACCGCACGGGCTGAATCCGACTCTCTTTTCATCGCGCCGAGCCAACCAATGTCGCTGTCGAATCATTTATCCAACGTTGATGTGTCTGCTGTCCCGTTCGCAGTTGGCGACTCGAGTTTCGTTGACCGTCGATCCATCAAGTCAGGCGTGTCCGCACGCAGCGAACGACGTCAGTTCGGCAGCTCGCATATGGGGCTGTCCGAGGACGGACGCGAACTCGCTCAAGCGATCGACCAATACAAACTTCAACACCATCGCCGCTATTTGACGTGTGACGAAATGTTGACCGTTCTGACTGCTCTGGGCTACGCCAAAACGGGTCAGTGATCCGATATCAACGGCAGGGTCATTTGATCAACGGTTGCAGCAATTGTCGTCGGGTCACGACGCATCGCACTTCACCCTGATCGTCGAACAGCACCGCCACATCGCTGGCGGCGTCATACAGCCTCAATAGGATTCCCAGGTGACGATCCGTTACTTTGCCGCGAATCACCGGTCCTAGTTCCAAGCTTGGTTCGCGAACGCACAGATCGGCATACCAAAGAAAGCCGATGATTCGCGTACCACGTTTGACCAACACGATCGGATGATTCCGCCGACGCGCCTGGCGTCTGGCTTCGTCGACATCGACTGGTGCCGACACAATGGCCAAACGATTCGCCGGCACACCGAACGAGACGGCGTTTTGGTTTCCGACTTCGAACAACCGCTGGGCAAGCGAGCGTTGGCCGGCGGCCAAGATTCCTGCTTCGTGGCCGTCACGAAGGATTTGGTCCAACTCGCCGCGTGCCATCGCTAGCCGCAAACGAAACGGCGTCTGGCCGGTGATGCGTTGCAGTCCGCGGCCCAGAAATCCCAGCAACAACGATACCGGCGAGAACAACACCGCAGCGCCTAGCAACAGCGGTCGCGTTGCCGTGATCATTCGATACGGCGCGTGATAGAACAAATACTTTGGAAGCAGTTCACCGAACACGAATACGATCGGCGTCATCAGCATTGGCCCGATCAGCTCGGCACTGGAACCAACGCCGAACCAAGACGCAACGGCCATCACGATCGCCAGCGACGTCAAATAGTTCGCCAAGTTGTTGCCAACCAACGCCGTTGCGACGAAAACCGCGGGATGATTCAGCAACCAAATGATCCCGCGTGCGGCCAATGAACCGCTCAATCCGTCCAGCACCAAACGCGTGCGCGACACGCGGTACATTCCGGTCTCGCTGCCGCTGAAGAACGCGCTCATGACCAAGCCGACCAGGAACAAAACGATCGCTAGGATCATGTCGTCACCTCGCCATTCTCGTCGGCCGTCCGAGCCTCGATCCACACGCCGTCATCGTCCTGTTCGACAACCAGCAACGTGAACCGTTCCATCGGCGCGGTATCGCCAAGCCGAGGGACACGTTCGTTGTGACGACCGATGAACCCCGCGATTGTCGTCACGCCTACACCGTCGACGTCGATGCCCAGCCGTTTCGTCAGCGATCGAACGCTGACCGATCCCCAGACGCGATAGCGTCCCGGTGCAATCTCTTGCACCGATGCTTCGCCCAAAAAGTCTTCTTCGTGTCGCGGAGCCAAAACACGGCGCAGGATGTCGTCGATCGAAACGGCGCCAATCAACTCGCCGAATTCATTGACGACTACCGCAACGCTGAGATCTTCTTCGTTAAGTTGGTCCAGTACCTGCGACACATATGCCGACCATGGCACATAGATCACCCGTTCGGCATGGTTGGCCAAATCATCC
The DNA here is from genome assembly GCF_007860125.1 of Rubripirellula tenax. Lineage (NCBI taxonomy): Bacteria > Pseudomonadati > Planctomycetota > Planctomycetia > Pirellulales > Pirellulaceae > Rubripirellula > Rubripirellula tenax. The sequence continues at coordinate 322,339 of NZ_SJPW01000005.1, read as the reverse complement.
ATTTGACTGGGCCGCAACATTCGCATGCCAATCGCTTTGACGATCATCTCTTCGTCGGGGTCCGTCACCATCATGTAATTGCTGTGCAGCGGTTGATCAACAATGGCACTGCGATCGGACAAGTCGTGACACAGCCAAAGGCGGCTGCGCGGTCGCATCAATTCGTCGACGCGAGTTTCGGCAATCTCAACCAACCCACGCAGCGCCATCCGTTCGCGTTGCAAGAGCGCGGCATCATCGGTACCCAGTTCGATGGCCCTTTCGATATCAGCCAGGTCGATATCGGGCTCGGGCTCGAACGTGGGCCAGATCAATCGGCTGGCCGCTTGGTTGGTCACGGCGACCAAGGGCAGGGCAGGGCTGACGATGCGGACGGCCAACGACAGCGGCGGTCCAACCAAAATCGATAGCCGAAGAGGTGCGAGGAGGGCTAGGCTCTTGGGCAGCATCTCGCTGAAAAAAATGATCGTCATCAGCGACGAGATCGTAAAGAGGATCGCCAGCGAATGGCCAGCCGCAGGATCATTCTCTAACTTGCCGCCGACGATCGCGGCGATTGCGAAGTAGGTCATGTTGATCAGCAGGTTCCAAAATAGGACTGCTGATAAAAGCCGTTCGGGGTCTTCCAGTAACTTGGCTGCGATCCGCCCGCCTATGCCAGCGCGGTCCAGGCCCTTGCGGCCACGTGGCGTCAGCGAAAACAGGGCGGCCTCGCTGCCGCTGAACAACGCGCTCAACAGAATCAGCACCGCCATGGCGATCAGCCAGGGCAATACATCCACCACCGCACTCAAGCTGGGTCTCCGGCGGCTCCGCGATCACGTTCCAGCGAAACGTCAAACTCGCTCAGCGCCGGAATCATCATCGCCGCCGTGGTGAAACAGTAGCCGACCAGCATCGCGAAAAAGACGTACAGGTGGTCCGTCTGCAGCAAAAATTGCGTGATCGCGTAGAACGTCACCAGTGGCAATCCGAACGACGCCATGAAGATCGCCGATGACGGATTGCGCCAGCCCAACGCCGCAAACAACGCCGCACCGCCACCCAAAATCATCACCAAAAACGGTGCCAACTGAAGCTGGAACGCGCCTCGGAAGCTGACCATGATTGTCATGCAAACGGCGATTCCCACGCACAGGAAAAACACCGTCCCCAGGCTTGCTAACGTCGCACTGCGGCCGGCGACGTAGTTGAGCCCCGAGTGAACGCCAAGCATCGCTACGAATAGGTAAAGGACGACCGACCCCAGCAGCACGTAAACGGTGTTTTCGATCGTCAACACGCCTTGGCTGGCCAGATACAGAACCAACACCATCGGCAATAGAATCATCTCTTTGGCGACGTACATCACGCCCAGCAGTTTGCCAAAAACGAATTCGGCCGGGCTCAGATCAGTCACCAACAACAAGTCGAGCGCCAATCCGTCACGTTCGCCGGTCACGGAAGTCACCGCAAGTGCGTTCACCAGCACCAAGCTGACCACACCCAAGGCCACCAACGGCAACGTCACTGACGGCAGAGCACGGCCAATGCGACCGCCCTGTTCCATGGCGACACCGCTTTGAACTTGCATATACAACACCGCCGCGATCAACAAAAACAGCAACACAAAGGCGACGCGGATGACCAACACTTTTCGCCCGTAGGCCCACGTGCGAACTTCACGCCACAGGATCGGGTTGTCCCAAACCGGCCGTGGCGCCCTGACCTTCCAACTGGTCGGCGAGGACGTTGCCAGGGCTTCCTCGGAGGACTCTGGTTCGGGTGCACGAAGACGCACCTCGCGGGACGGATTCCAAACACGGACCTTGATGACCCCGATGAGCAATACAATGGCGGCTAGAACCGATGTGACGACAACAAATCCCAGGACTCCCGCCGCTGTCGCTTGTGACAGGCTTGCCATCGGTGACGCGGCTGCTGCCAAAGCTCGCGGCGCACTGATCGCAAGCTTGGCAGGTTCGGGCAAACTTGGGACCAACTCAGCCACAATTTCACCCAAGCCGACACACATCAGCAGTCCCAAGACGGTTACGGCGATCGCTTGAAACGTCTTTTCTCGCCACATGCCGACGACCGTGCCGACGCATCCGGCAAAGAAAATTGATGCCGCGGTGACGGCATAGACGCCGATGACTTGGCGGGGCGAAACGCCGCCCAGAAGTGGCAGACAGAGGAATAGGGGCAAACTGCAAAGCAGCATCGAAAACGGAGACAGCAACGTCGCCGCCAGCTTACCCGCCACGACTTCGAATCCCGATAGACGAGTCAGCAGCAACAGAATCAAGGTCCGGCGATCCTTTTCCTGAGCCACGCTGCTGGCGGCGCCGACGGCCGCGATGCTGGACAGAACCAGCAGTTGAAGTGGCGCCAAAAGCGTAAACATCCACCCACCGAACCGTGCCGCGTCACCGCTGCTGGCAAGCGATCGAGACCCGTCTAGGACCAGATAACCCGTGCAAAGCAGCAGAAATAATGCTAGCACGTAAACGGCCCGAGACAGATAGGTTTTCGGTCGTTTGGGGACGACCATCGCCTCGCGGGAAAATATGGGGCCGAGCATGGAAAAACGTCAGAAAGAGCAGGGGGGTGGAAAAGCAAATCGGTGCAAGGGCAGTAGTGCTTCCGGCGCCGCCAATATTCGTCAAACAAACGTCCTCCAGAGTACCAAAGACGTCGCGCCGTGACATCCGAGTGAGGCGGGCAATCGTTACGACCGTGCGAACCGTTCCAGCCGTGCTCAACCGGTTCACGAAGATCATATTGACTCAAAGGAATTCTCTTGCACCCGTCCCTACGCGGCAAAGCGCACTAGGGTTTTTACAGTAACTCAGCGGACACGCGAAAAACCGTCGTCCAGTGATTTTTTTCGGTTTTGCACACACTCGATCGGTCGCACCATGCTTAGAGGCACGATCCAATCCTCCATTTTAGACTTCGTCGCCGAAGAAGACGGCGCCACCGCGGTCGAGTACGCCATCATGTTGGCGCTGATCATCGGTGTCTGTGCGGCTTCGGTCACATTCTTGGCTGACGCGACTCGCGAGAGCTTTGACGAGTCGGGACAGGCCATCGCCGGCGCGATCGGTAACTGAGTCGAACACCTTCCGGTTTAACGGCCATGATTCAACGACCAACCTTCCTTCGCCAGCAACTTCTGATCGATCACCACGTTCAAGGATCGCTGTTGCGACGGACGGCGCTCTACAGCGCCGCGTGCGCCGTCTATTTCATCGTCATCTTGATCTTCACCGAGTCGATGTCGCGTTCCGACACAACGCTTGTCGAAGCGATCGAACGCTGCATTGATGAAGCCATCTATTGGGCACCAGGATTGATCCTGTTGGCTCCGCTGGTGGCCTATGACATGCTGAAGCTGACCAACCGATTTGCCGGTCCGATGTTCCGTTTGCGACGAGAAATGCAGCGTTTGGCGAACGGCGAATGTGAGCGTCCGTTGACGTTTCGCGATGGTGACTACTGGACCGAATTCGCCGACGTGTTCAACCAACTTCGGGACGAGTTAGAAGAGCTGCGAGAGTTCAAAAAGTCCACCGAGTTGAAGAAGAGTTCCAAGAGTCACATCATCAAGCCAGCCGCGCTGTTTTCGACGGAAGACACCGAGGCGGACGAAACCGACGATTTCTTGGCTTCGATCGGCGGCTAGCGCCGATCTTCAGTCGGCCTTCGCGTCCGCATCTCACATCCCGCGTTCAAATCTAGTCGACGGGTTCGTCGTTCGGCATACTGTGTCTTTCCGACTCCATAGAGAGACATACAGTAATGATCATCGGATTGACCGGAGCATCAGGTTTTCTTGGGCGTTCCCTTTCCCGCACGTTGACTGCCCGGGGGCACACCGTCATCGATTGGCGGCCCGTTCGACTTGGTGACCATGACGGAACGGTCGACTTCGCGAAACGCTGTGAAGCGATCGTTCACACGGCGCTCGATCGTGGTGGGAAGTCATTCATGGCCGAACCTGCCGACCCGATCGGCTATTTTCAAACCAACGTGATGGGCTCGCTCGAGTTGATAGAAGCCGCCGCGCGCCATGATGTTCGGCGATTCGTGTTCGTGTCTTCGGGCGCCGTTCACGAAAGGGTCTCGCCTCATCTGGGCGCCGGCCAACCGCTCGACGAAACGAATCCTCTTTGGCCCGCATCCCTGTACGGTTCCTACAAGGCTTCGGTCGAAACATTGATCCATGCTTACGGCCACTCCGGACGACTCTCGTGTTGCACGATTCGCCCGACATCGATTTACGGAGTCGACGACCCTCTATCGAACTCGAAATGGTTTTCATTGATTCGAGACGTCGTCGACGGAAAATCCGTCGTGCCAACCGGCGGAAGCAAATCTGTGCACGTCGATGATGTCGCCGGGGCTGTTGCTTTGGTGATCGGAACAAACGGCGGGGTCGATGGGCAAACTTATAACTGTTGTGATCGAATGATCAGCGATCACGAAGTCGCAACGATCGCAAAAACGATGGTATCCAGTTCGTCGGTCATCGATGGGACACCCAAGGCCGCCAAGCACGCGATCGACACGTCGAAAATTCGAAAGCTGGGAATGGAGTTCGGCGGGATCAACCGGCTTGAGTCGACAATCGCCTCAATCGCGGCACAGATTCGCGAAATAGCAGGCTCGTAACAGACCGATCGAATCTTTCGCTTCCATCGTCCATAATGTCGCCTTAGAAGCCCGCGTTTCTCAAGCCCTCGGCGATGCTGCAGTGAAATTTCTCTTTCAATCCATCGCGGAAGGCAGTTGCCTGCTGAATCTTGAAGCCGGCAACATGGAGGACATTGTTGCCGCTTCGGTCGACTTTTTGATCCAAACCGGACGTTTGCCCGAAAACCAGCGTCAATTGGTTTCCAAAGGCATCATGCAACGCGAGGCCTCGGTTCCGACGGTGATCGGCCATGCTTGCGCCGTTCCCCACTTTTATGACGACGCGATCGCGACGCCAGCGATGGTGTTTGTTCGTTTGAAGACAGCGGTCAATTTGGGTGCCCCCGACGGAATTGCCACCCGATACGTTTTTCTGATGATCGGGTCCAAGGACCAAACCGTTCAACACCTCGACTCGCTGTCCTCCATCGCCCGTTTGATGTCGGACAATGTCTTCCACTTTGAAACGATTTATGCCAAGACCCAGCAAGACGTTCTGGACGCGATCGAACGCCACGTCAATCGAAACGTGCTGTCGGCGTCGCCAAAGCCCCGAGAAGTCTCGGCGGGTTTGAAGGCGGGCGGTTATCCGTTTGCCGGATTGATCGGCGATGTTCGTCGCCGACTGCCACACTATGTCGATGACTTCAAGTCAGGCCTAAAAACGAAATCGATCGCGTCGATCGTATTCATGTTCTTTGCCTGCTTGGCGCCGGCCGTCACCTTTGGCGGTTTCATGGGTCTGGAAACCGGCGGCTCTATCGGTGCGCCCGAGATGCTGATGTCGACAGCTTTTTGTGGCCTCGCATACGCGTTGTTCGCGGGGCAACCGCTGATCATCCTTGGTGGGATCGGGCCTTTGCTGATCTTCACCATCATCCTGTACCAACTCTGTGACGACATGGGTCACCAAGATCAGTTTCTTGGTGTGTATGGTTGGGTTGGCATTTGGACGGCCGCGATGACGATCGCGCTTGCGGTCTTCAACGCTAGCAATCTGATGCGATTCTTCACGCGGTTTACCGACGAGATTTTTTCGGCGTTGATGTCGTTGATCTTCATCTATAAAGCGGTCCAAGCGTTGATTGTGGAATTTCGTGCCGACGAAGCCGTCTCTCATGAAAAAGCGCTGCTGGCGTTGGTGTTGGCTGTGGGGACCTTCTATATCGCTATGACGTTGGCCCGGATCCGGACAAGCCGATATCTGCTGCCATGGATACGCGAATTTTTGGCCGACTTCGGTCCCTCGATCGCGTTGGTGGTCATGATCATTGTGGCGTGGTCATTAGGCGATTCCGACACGTTGGAAACGCTCAGTGTCAGCCGTGATGCGTCCGATGGTGGTGATCGCAGTCTGTTGGTCGATCTGGCGAGCGTGCCGATGTGGATCAAGTTTGCCGCGGCGGGGCCCGCTGCGCTCGCAACGGTTTTGGTATTTCTTTCCCAGAACATCACCGCGCGTTTGATCAACAGCCCCGAGAACAAATTGACCAAAGGTGACTCGTACCATCTCGACTTGGCGGTTGTTGGCGGCTTGATCGGCGTCTGCTCGTTGTTCGGTTGGCCGTGGATGGTTGCCGCGACGGTGCGGTCACTCGCACACGTCCGCGCCCTCGCCGTGGTCGAAGGAGTCGTCAACCGCGCCAAGCAAGCCGAAGTCATTCACGTTTTAGAAAACCGAGTCACCGGAGTAGCGATTCACTTGTTGATCGCAGGAACGTTGTTAGCGTTACCGCTTCTGCAGTACGTTCCCATGGCCGCGCTGTATGGGATCTTCCTTTTCATGGGATTCTCGTCCCTTCGCGGCATCCAGTTCATCGACCGTCTTGGATACCTGTTCATGGACTCGGCGCTATACCCGATCAATCACTACACGCGCCGGGTGCCGACGCGAACGATCAATCTGTTCACGTTGATCCAATTGGTTTGCTTGGTTGTCTTGTGCATCATCAACGTGACGCCATACGGTCCGATCCAAATCCTGTTTCCCGTCTTCATCGCGTTGTTGGTTCCCGTCCGCGCGATGCTGGATCGCTTTTTCAACTCGGACCACCTCGCGTTCCTGGACGCCGACGAAGCACCGGAAGAAGAAAGCACCCACTGGGTTTGATGTGCGAGAACGTCGTTTGGTGCTACTCGAGCCGCCGGACCTCGTGAGCTCGGCCAGCACGCGTTTCTTCGTTTGGCTTGCTGTTTCACGATCGTCTTGACGATGCTTCGCGGCCAATCGGTCTTGACCGATGCGGTCGACGTTGGCGACCTATGCCCTCATGACCTGCCGCGCACTTCGGTGCGGCAGCGGTTACGGCATTTTTCTTATGGTTTCCCTTCGTCCGTGGTTCTATCGCCTCGCCAAAGCCGCCTTTTGGGGTGGACTGGTGATGTTGCTCGCGCGGAACTGGATCGCGGTTGAGCTGGTCCAGCGAATTGGTTCTCGCATCGCCGAACATACGATCGAAGTGGAAAAGATTCATATCGGGTTTCACGCGATCACCGTCACGCGGCTTCGGATCGAAGACGAGCCCGATCTGGCGACGCCGTTGTTGGTGGTCGAGCGCGCCGAAGTCCGTTTGTCGATCGTCAACGGAATCCGCAATGGCGTGTGGGCGGAAAGTGTCATTGTTGAGGCCCCCGAAGTCGCGTTGCGTTTCGCAGACGACGGACAACTGGCGACGCGGTTACCCGCTTCGCAAAGCGAGGGCGGATCGACGGCCACGACGATCCCGGTTGGCCAGTTGTTGGTTCGAGATGCCAAGTTGACGGCGACTCAGGTCGGACGTTTGCCATTCGAAGTCGGTGACGTTTCGATGGAGGTTTTGGCCGATAACGAAGTCCAGGTCCGCGTCAACGTTCCCGATATTTTGGGTGCCCACGTGCTGTTGAGATCTATCGTGGATGCGAAAACGTTTGCGGGTCATACGCAATTGCGAGTCCCCGATTTTCACATCGATACGAACCACCTCGCAACGCTTTCGTTGGCACCCGACATGCTTGCCGGCGTCGGGATTTCTGCTGATGCCGCAGTGTCCGTTTCGATCCACCATCCGGCAAATGACTTCGATCTGGCTCATCATCGGGCGAGTGTGAACGCGTCGCTGCGAAACGTTGATTCAGATCGCGCCGGAACCTTAGTCGCTTCGATGCAATGCGCGGCCAAATTAGACGAAAGTCAGCTGGACATTACTTTGGATGGCAAAGCGATCGACGGACAGATCGGGTTTCTCGCGAACGTCGATCTGCAGTCGCCCGAAGTCACTACCAAGTGGTCAACGTTGGCGCAAAACCTTGACTTGCGTCGAGTGATCCAGCATTTCGATCCTTCGATGGATGCCGGCGCGATCGCAAATCTGACCGGAAATGGATCGGCACGCTTTGATGGAGTTTCTGTTTCTTTTGACGCGGTCGTTGATGCTTCGGCATCCGAAATGAATGCCCGCGTTGACCGATCCAGTTCAGGCCCCAGCGATGTTGTTAAGTGTGCGATCACAACGGCCAGTGTTCGCGTGGCCGGAAGTCTCCCCATTGCTGATCCGGAAAAGATCCAGGGAACTATCCACGGCCAATTCGACTGCCCCGAGTTTCTGCTGGCGCCGCTTGCTCGCTTCTCGACGCTGAATAGTGTCCAGCAACTTCGGGATCTCGACGGTAAGGTCGCGATCCACGGCGAGTTCGCGTCGCCGCTGGATATCAGCAAAATTGTCGAACGATGTGTTGCGTCCGGTCATGTCACGACCACCGACGTTCGCGCGGCCGGTCTTCGTTTGCAAGACGGTGATCTGTCACTCAAGGTGACTGACGGCATCGTTCACGCAACAACGGGTGAGCTTTTCGTTCTGGAGCCCCACAGCGGTGAGGTAGTCGCGCGAGGGTCAGCGATGGCGCAGACAACGATTACGACTTCGGACCTGATGAAGAGTCCACTCGTGACTCGCTTCGATGCCGAAGTCGTGTCCTTGCCGCGGGTGATGCGACTTGTCGGGCAAAACGATCGCGGGTTCGATGGCAGCGTCGCCGTGCACGCGTCATCCGAGGTGACGTGTGATCAAGTTGCGAACATCGCGGCTTGGACTGCCGATGCGTCCGTTTCGGGCAGCGGGATTCGAATCGCGGGCGAGAAACTGGATTCGTTTGTCGCCGTTGCGAAGTTGCGAGACGGTATCGTGGCGGTTCCCCCGACCGAGATTCACTACCGTAGCACCAAGTTCCACTATGTCGCGCAAGCGGATTTGCGTGAAGCGATTTCGGCGGGGCAGTTGCAGATTGACGGTGCATTCACGGTCGCACCGATCTCGATCGGCGAACTTGCCAAGGCGGCATCTCGCTTTTCGCGAACGCCGCTTCCCGCGACTGGTGATGCAAATGCGCGAGGTGATTTTCATCTGACGACGGCCCCGCTGGCGTTTCGCGCCGAGGGCATCGCCAACTTGAAAAACGCAACCTACGCGGGGCGTTCGATCGGTACTGCGAAACTCGATTGGATGTTTGACGAAACGGCTTTGCAGTTGACCAGCCGATCGGAGAACTTCTTCGGTGGCCGCTACGTCGCAACCGCGACCATGCGCGAACTGGATTGGTCGACGGCCGAAGTGGCGTCGACGTTCGAAGGCGTTCAAGCAGCGAAGATCGCGGCGATGCTTCCGGGCGATATGGCTTCGCCCAGCAAGATGCCCGTTGCCGGCACGATCTCGGGTGGTGCTCGATTCACGTCGCTTGCAGATTTGACGAAACTCAATGGCAGTGCATGGTTTCGAACGAATGCGTTCAGTGCGCACGACGTGCCCGTTGAAGTCCAACGCTGTGTGACGCACTTTAAAGACGGTCACGTCAGTGCAACTTGCAACGGTATGGCGGCCGAAGGAACGTTTCAAGGTGCTGCATCGACGACCATTTCCGATGTGATCGAATTCGCTTCCGAACGGGAACTTCGTCTGTCGCAGTTGCCGGTGCTGGCCGACTTCCAATTGAACCGCGTGTCGGCCGAGCGATTGATCATGGCCGCGGGCTTGAACCGCCGCGAAGTTCCCATTCAAGCGGCGGCGAATTTGACGCTTGTTCGTGACATCTCAACCCGAGATTCGGGAGCTATTTGCGACGTCGTCGCAAGCGTGGAAGACGTGCGATGGAAACAGTATCGACTGTCTCCGTTGTTGACCGCGAACCTGCGAGTCAAACCGGACCGAGTGGTGCTGAGAGAATTGAAGGGACAATTCGCCGATGGTCGTGTCACGGGACGCGCCGAGGTGCGATTGGGTTCTGCACTGGATGGTCATTTCGAGTTTGCGGCGACGCGGGTGAACCTGCGGCGAGCGACCGAAGCGTTGGCAGATTCATCGGCTCGGATCAGCGGTTCGGGTGATGTATCGATTCGCGGCCGACTGGGGCGAACGATTACCGGCGAAGCTCGGTTGGGGGCCAATCACATCACGGCGTCGGGAATCAGTGTTCCGCGAGTTCGAATGCCGCTGGAGTGGTCGTACACGCTTGATTCCAATTCGGCCCGATGGCGATGTCGCGGCGGTGTGATCGAAGCTGGCAATGGCGAAGTTCGGATCACGACCGATGGCAGCTACAACCGCAACCTGAATGTGAACTGTATCGCCGACATCTCGCGAGTCGACACGTCACGTTTGATGGTTGGAAAATCGGCCGGCGCCGGTATTGTCGACGGACGCGTGACGATCAAAGCCAACCGAGCAACATCGATCCAGAACGTTAGCGGCGACTTCGATTTCGAGTTGTCGCACGTGAAAGCATTGGAAGTACCAGTGCTTTCGAATCTGACCCAGATGATCAAGTTGCCCGATGTTACAGGATTCGGATCCGGACCAACCGTCGATGGTGGCGTGGTTCGCGGTCGACTTTCCGGTCCCGTGATTTATGTCGACGAAATTGCGCTCCAGCAAAGCAACGTTCAGGTACTGGTCGAAGGTCGGGCAACCATCGACGGTCGGCTGGACTTGAACGTGACGGCTAGCACGGGTTCGACGTCACCCACCGACGGATTGATGTCGATGCTCGATTCACCATTGATGTTGGCGGCGCCCGCACCGGTCGCGTTGCTGGCCAAAGCAAACGAAGCGATGAAGGATCGCGTCGTCAATGTGCACGTGGGCGGCACTGCCGCTCGCCCGATGATGAAAATCCAGCCCGCTAAGGCGCTGACCCAAGATGCCCTTCGGTTTTTCCTTTCCAGTACCGTCGGCGGACAAATTGCCGACGCATCCACAAGAAGCAACAATCAACAACAACGTTAGAACCAATGAAAATTCCCAAGGCATTCCACCGACATACACGCGTTGCCGCCAACTCGATCTCACACCTGCGAAATCGATCCGCGGGTATACTCGGATCGATTGGCATGACGATCATGTTGGGTTGGTGCGTGACGGGATGTCGGACCGCAGCATCGTTGGGGTTGCCCGTCGATTCTGGATCGAACTCGATGCTCTCGTCGGTTGCTGAAATGCGCCAGAAGGCCGGGCACCAGCCGATCCCGACCGAACTGGCGAAGGCGGCGTTGCCCGCCCATCGTGTCGAAGCCGGTGATGTGTTGGTAATCGAGCCGAACGATTTCAATTCACCGGTGCGTTTACAGTCGGACCAAACGGTCCAGCAAGACGGGACGATTGATCTGGGGGCTTACGGACGAGTTGCCGTCGCAGGCCGGTCGACGAGAGAGATCCAACAGGAAGTCGAGTCACTCGTCACGGGTGTCGAAATTGCAAAACGCGATTCGTTGATTGGATTGGCGTCGCATCGAACCGGTGGCACGAACCAACATGATCCCGCTCTTGATCCCCAGGTCGACTACGGAGTCAACGTTCGCCTGGTCAACCAAGACAGCACGCTGTACTACGTCATGGGGGAAGTCAACGCGCCGGGGTCGTATCCGATGGTAGGCAACGAGACGGTGCTGGATGCTATCATCGCGGCGGGTGGTCTTTCGGATCGTTCCAATGATCACAAAATCATTCTGGTCCGACCGAAGCAGGCAGGCGAACCGCGGATGATTTTGCCTGTCTGTTATCAACAAGTCCTTCAGCTTGGCGATGTCTCTACCAACTATCAACTGTTGCCCGGTGACCGAATCTACGTCCCCGCGATCAGCTTTGCCGAAGACGTTCGGCAATCGCTGCGCATCGGCGGCGAGAAAAGTTGTCCGTACTGTAAAGAATATTCCAAGCGATAACGCGCGAGCGTTCGTCCCGTTTCACCGAAAGCTATATTTGGGTAGCCGCGTCGGTTTCCGGCGTTTTGCGACCCAGTGCTGCACCAATCATGAAACCCACCAAGCTGCAGGCCGTTCCCGCCAATTCGTGAGGGATGGGTAGGCCGGCGGCTTCGAGCCAAGGTTCGAAGAAAATTTCCCAGCCGACCAACATGTGCAAACACCAGGGTGTGATGCCGAAGACGATTGCAAGGATCGCAGCCAGCGGCGGGAACCCTTTGAAGTGCATCCCGATCATGAAGGGAACAAACAGACTGACTAGCGGCATCGAGTAGGAACCTTGCACCAGTTCGTAAGCCCCTTCGCCTTTGAACGCTAGCCATGCCGAAGCGATCGTGACCACGACGATCGCGACGCGCTGCAACCACAGCAGTCCTTCTTGGGACGGCGGAATCGTTTGCGACCGGCGCCACACAGGTTCCACCAAGTTGTGGGCCATGACCGCAGCCGGTGCCATCACCGCGCTGACGATCGTTGACAAGACCGCCGAAACGATCGCCAAGAAGAACACCAACAACAGCATCGGGTTGAGCAGTTTCCCTGCGATCAACAAAACGACGCCGTCCATGTCGCCTTCCTGTTGCGGCAGCAGTAAATGCGCCGCCATGCCAGCACCCACCGGCAGGATGCCCATCAGTATGTAACCGGCGGACGCCCACAAGCAGGCTCGCGAGGCGACACGGTCGCTTTTGGCCGAGAAGATCCGCTGCATCAAGTCTTGCATCGGAAGGTTGCCAAGCGCGCCGATCGCCAACGCGCTGATCGCCGTCAGCGTGTCTCGCCAGAACGTCGGTGGGTCGGCGATCCGCCAACGCTCGGCCGGAATATCGTTTTGCATGGCTGTTAGGCCCGCCGAGATGCTGCCATCGCCCAGTTGCACCAAAATCGCATGGCCGAGCAAGATCAGGCCGAGCAAAATGAAACTCATTTGGATCGCATCCGTCCACGTGATCGTCCACATTCCGCCCAACAGCGTGTAGCCGGTTCCCAACGTCGCCACCGCCATGATGCCCCATTCCTTGGGCACGCCAAAGAATACGTCCAGCAATTGGGCCAGCGCCACAAACTGGGCCGCAACCCAACCAAAGTAGCTGGGCACGATGATCAGCGACGAAAGGACCTCGGCCGTTTTGCCGTAGCGGCGACCAAAGAAATCGGGAACCGTCAAGATACCCATCCGCCACATCGGGCCAGCCACAAACAGGCCCGCCAAAAACAAACATAGCGCGATCCCGATCGGATCAAGCATCGCTTTGCGTAGCCCTTCGTTGCCGACTTCGTCCGCCGTCGTCATCAACGACTCGGCGCCGAACCACGTCGCGATGATCGTGATGGTTGCCAACGACGTCGGTAGCCGGCGTCCGGCAAGGACAAAGTCTTCGACGTTCTTGACGCGCCGCTGGGCGATAAAACCGATGACGTACAAGACGACAAGGTAAATCACCAGGGCGCCGGCGAAGATGTTTTCCATCCCCGGTGGCAATGCGGATTCGGTTGGCATGAGCGTGCGAGGCTAGAGTGATCGGAGCAATTTCGCCGCGACAATTTAGCGGAATCTCGCCGTCTGCAGAGACCGGTATTTGGACTTCTAGACCAACTTTGTCAGATTCTCTTGGCGACGTTTGATTCGCCATCCCAGCATTCCGCATCCCATGGCTAGCATCAACCATGTCGAAGGTTCGGGAACCGACACAACCAATATGTTGTCTACGGCGACGTAGGCGGGGGTGTTGAGTCCGAACGCACCCTCGTCGGTCGATGTGAAGTCGATACCAATTCGGGTGGCGCCACCCAATCCGCTCAAGTCCACTCGCATCCAATCGTCGACGATCGAAAGCGTGCTGGTGGCATTCACAAAACTTGCGAGCTCGACCTCCACAAAGTTCGACCCGTTCGAGCCCGGCGACAGGTCAATGAATCGTGCCGTGAATTTCTCGTCCTGGTTGATGCTTCCAAAAGCGCGGGCACTCGAGTTCCCGGTCGTCAACACGTGAGTGGTCGTCCGGGTGTTGTTCACATAAAGAGAATCGAAGACCGAGTTTGCGGGTGCTTCCATGATCGACGCGATGTTGGCAAGCGGATCGTCGGGCCCCGAGTAGTCGCCGAACGCAACGACCCAGCGACTCGACGCGAAATTGCCAATGCCGTTCGCGCTGACCGTATCGTTGCCATTGAAGAACTCGGCAAAGCTGCCGCTCGACCACTGACTCAAGCCCCGCTGTGACAGTGCGAAGCCTTGAAACGATGCGAAGGCGTCGTTGAAGGTGTTGTTGAATGCGACGCCACCAGCGCTGAACGTGCTGCTGATGTCGTTGCCACCGAAGATCCCCGGCTGGATAGAAACATTATCCACAAAGGGGCCGACGTTGACGTTGTTGGCGTCGAACGCGATCGGCAGTGATTCAAAGTCGACGAGGGTTGCGGCACTTGCAGCCGCTGGTGAAACGCACGCCAGGGCGAGGAGTAGCTTAGAAACCGGATTGAGTCGTGTCTTCATGGTGTTCGTCAAAGTGGGGTTGAGTTCAAGTTAGGTTGTATTCAAGTTGTTTCAAAAATCACGTTCGTTACAGATCGCCTTGTTCCAATACTTCGTGGCCATTTCGCGTGATCATCGCACCAAGCAATTTGCGATCGAGCGATTCGTTCACGATGTGGACCGACCCATCGATGAACAGCGCCATCGCGCCGGCGGGATGAAGTGATCGAATTTCGTTGTCGAATATCCAGGCCGTTTCGTCGTTGATTCCGTGCGATTGGACAAAAATGTTGTTGCCGTTGATCCACTCGCCATGGGGGCCGATCACGTCCTCGCTGACCGCCATGGTATGACTGAGTCCATCGCCGCAATCGCGGAACGCCAAGCGTCGGTTGTAAAGAAACAAGCCGTCATCATTGGCCGGATCGACCAAGGTTTCGCCATACAGCCCGCCATAGTGCGTCGGACCACGAACGGAGTATTGAGGCGTGACGGTCGGGCAAAGGTAAATGGCTAGCTGTTTCGATGCTGCGTCGGCATTGTTTGCGTGATCGAAGGGGATACCGAAATCGATGGACTCGTGCAGTGGCTGTTGTTCGATGAACGGCAGCAGCAGCGCCGACCAGGCATAGTTCTTCGAACGCAGCGAACGACTCACCACTCGCGAATCAACGCAGCCAACCGGCAGTGCCCGGTGGGTGCCGTGGTAGGCGTGTATCGCAAGACCGATTTGCTTCAAGTGATTTCGGCAAGTCGTCTGCCGAGCCGCCTCTCTCGCGAATTGCACGGCCGGCAACAGCAATCCGACTAGAACGCCAACGATCGCAATCACCACCAACAACTCGACCAACGTAAACGCTTTTCGAGCTCGAATGACGGACGCGCAGGCATCCGCATTACGTCGTGTTGGGGAAGCGGTCATTGGATCGACTCGGTGTTTTCCAATACGTGCGCCGATTGGCGTCGCAACGGATTTTAACGAACGAACGCAAGCTCGAACGGAATTTCGGATTCCGCGCGTTGGCATCGTGTCAACTCAGCTCTCGACACGGACCTCACCCAAGAAGGTCACTTCGTGTCCGATAACGCGGTAGGTCTTCTGACTCCTGACGTTCCCACCCATTTCAGCCTTCTCGGGAGGGGGCTCTTTCGAGTCTCCCAATGGCAAACAGAATGAAGGGGTGGTGGGCCAACTGTTCAAATCGAACAACTCATCCACATCAGTTACAGCGGCCGGGCCGTCTCGGAATTTCACCGAAGTTCCCTGTGTACGCTCGATCGGAGCAATCCGCCGAGCGTCACCGTGCATCGTTGTCGCGAGTTTATCGACGGGGTGCCAGCGTGTCAAACGAACCCAAAAACCCTAAATTTAACGTCACTCGGTCCTCGATTTTGGTCCAACGATCCCGTTTCGGTAGCCACGCCATGTCCGCACCCCGCTGTCAAATCGTCATTCCCGCCCGACTCGCATCGACACGGTTGCCCGAAAAGCTGTTGCGCCGGGTGGCTGGCAAAACCGTGTTGCAGTTCACGTACGAAGCGGCAATGCGGTCCGATGTCGCCGAGAACGTCGTCGTTGCCGTCGACGATGTTCGAATCGCTGATGAAGTCGAGTCGTTCGGCGGGCGTTGGTTCATGACTCGCGTGGATCACGCCAGCGGAACCGATCGGATCGCAGAAGTCGCCGCGGCGATGCCCGACGTCGACGTTTTCGTTAATGTACAAGGCGATGAACCGGAGATCGATCCCGCGATCATCGACCGTGTCGCAAGGTGCTTGATCGACGATGCGAATGCCGATCTTTCGACGGCCGGTGTTCCGATCCGCGACGCCGCTTCGCTGGATGACCCCGCGAAGGTCAAGATCGTGATGGCCGGAATGAACGAGGCAGGGCAGGGCAGGGCAGTGTACTTCAGCCGATCCTCGGTGCCCCATGTCCGCGATGGCGTGACCGCCGATTCTCTTGCCGTTGAACCGCCCCTCTTTTGGCACCATATCGGACTATACGCTTATCGCCGAGCCTTCTTGAATTGGTTTTCGGGCCAG
This sequence comes from Rubripirellula tenax, assembly GCF_007860125.1. Lineage (NCBI taxonomy): Bacteria > Pseudomonadati > Planctomycetota > Planctomycetia > Pirellulales > Pirellulaceae > Rubripirellula > Rubripirellula tenax. The sequence goes on along the minus strand of NZ_SJPW01000005.1, from coordinate 305,912 downwards.
TCCGTCAGTCTCTTGGAGGCGACCGAAAAGCTGGAACAGCTTCGTGCGATCGAGGCGGGAAAGCGAGTTGTTGTCGCGCGGGCAGAGCACGCCGCACCCGGTATCGACACCTTGGCGGACTTGGAAGCGTTTCGGATCAGGATCGAATGAGCTCGAAATGACGGATGAAGACCGGGAATGCGGCGTGCGGTGTTTACGGGCTGTGCCGTAAAAAAGTTGAGGTAAACTAGACGCTCGATCTTCCGCCCTCGTGACTGAATCTATGACTCTTCCAAGCCGCCGCCGACACTCCCGGATTTCGTCGCGTTCCAACGCCCTCCGGATCGAGTCGCTTGAATCGCGGCGATTGCTGGCCGGCGATGCGCCGACCTTTGTTTCCATCGATGCGCAAACGGTCGAGGTCGGCAGCCCCCTGCATGTGCCGATCGACGCGGCCGATCAGAACGGCGGGCCGCTGACGACGATGATCACGGTCGCCGATCCTGACTTGGTCGAAGCGATCGTGATCACCGGTAACCGTTCCATGCGGCTATCGGTTGCCGATTTCGGTGCCATGGTGTTTCAGATGTTCGAACAGCGGGCGCCGCGGGCATCGGGGCGAGTTATCGCGTTGGCGGAAGCCGGTTTCTATGACGGCGTCTTGTTCCACCGGGTCGACAGTGACTTCGTGATTCAAGCCGGTATTGCGGCCGGCACGACGAACGAAGGCTCGGGATTGGGTGCGTTCGACGATGAGTTTCATCCTGACTTACAGCACAATCGGGAAGGTATCTTGTCGTTCGCAAAAAGCACCGACGACACCAACGATTCGCAGTTCTTTGTGACGGAAGCCGATCCTCGTTTTTTGGATTTCAATCACTCCATCTTTGGTCAATTGATCGAAGGGTTCGATGTGCGCGAGGCGATCAGCGAGACTCCCATCGTCGGCGGCGGCGACGAGAGCCCGGTCAGCGATGTCGTGATCACCCATGCCGAGATCTTTAGTGACACCGAAAACTCGCTGGTGATGTTGCGGGCGCTCGCGCCGAACATTGAAACCACGGCGACCGTGACTGTCACCGACGCCGAAGGCAACGCGACAAGCCAGACATTCACGGTCAGCACAATTGACGATCAAGTCAACGCGAATCCGTATCTATTGCCATTCGTTTCACCGATCATCGCAACGGCCGGCGAGACGGTTGAATTGGACTTGCGCGCATTCGACTTAGAGTCGGATGCGGTCGCTTACGCAGGCCAGTACGTAAGTGAGAGTTTTGACAGCCAGGCGAGCTTGGATTCGGTGACCGGAAGGTTCGTATTGATCCCTGCGGCAGACTTTGTTGGTTCCATTGAATTCTTGTTAGGTGTCACAACCGCAACCGGAAATGGTGCTTTCGATACCCAGTCCTTGACGATCACGTTTGCACCCACGCCGTTCGTCGGGTCGCTAGCGCTCGACGCGACCAGTGATTCGGGTTCCGCCGATGATGACAACGTCACCAATGCGACTTCGCTTTTGTTGGTCGTCGATGGCGTCAGTGTCGGTACGACCGTCGAAGTGTTCGACGTTGCGACCGATGAAGTGCTGGCATCGGCAACCGCGACGGAGGCGACCGTATCACTGACGATCGATGTCGCCGATCGAACCGGGCTTGTGACGTTGGCGGCACGCGCGACGAGTGGCGGCCAATCGAGTGACCCGACGGCCGAATTGGCGATCACATTGGACCGGATCGCGCCGACGCTTGTCCGCGACAACGATGTGGTTCATGTGTTCGCGGGTGAAGCTTTCACACGTGTTTTGACTTCGGACGAATCGGCAACGCGTTGGTCGTTGGCTGGTTTGGTCGAAGGTGCCGAGATCGACGGCGACTCGGGCGAATTGACTTGGGTCACCGGTTCACCGCTTCGCGGCCCACAAACTGTCGTCGTGCAATTGACCGACGTGGCAGGAAACGTTCGTGATGAGGACTTCGAGATCACCGTCACGTCGCGGTACTTGAACCCTCAAGACGCTTTCGATGTGGACGCCAACGGGGCGGTGACGGCGTTCGATGCGTTGTTGATCATCAACGTGCTCGGCCGGGCTGGCGGCACCATCGAGCTGCCCGGTTTTGACCTGCAGCCTGGGGCCGTAACAACGCTCAACCAAGCGTATTTTTACAACGTCAGCGGCGACACCGCGATTACAGCCCTGGACGCACTGAGGGTCATCAACGAGGTCGGCCGCCGCCGCAATGTTCTGCCCACAAGTTTCGAATCGATCGATGCGGCGATCCGATCTGCGTCGGATTGGGACGCCGATGGGGTGGAGTCAGCGCACATCGTCGGGAATCTGTTTTAGAACGCCGTTTCGCCAAAAACCCGGTTTTTGACCCGGTCCCATTTCGAGAGCGGTTCGCTATGATCTCGTTCCATGACGAAACACATTTTTGTAACCGGCGGCGTGGTCAGTTCTCTTGGCAAGGGGCTCACAAGCGCCTCGATCGGCATGTTGCTGGAATTGCGGGGTTTGCGTGTCCGCATGCAGAAGCTGGACCCGTACATCAACGTCGACCCCGGCACGATGAGCCCCTATCAGCACGGCGAGGTCTACGTCCTGGATGACGGATCCGAGACGGACCTGGACTTGGGCCACTACGAACGCTTCACGTCGGGGCTATTGTCGCGAGACTGCAATTACACGACGGGGCAAATCTATTTGTCCGTCATCGAAAAGGAACGCAAGGGCCAATTCCTGGGCAAGACCGTTCAGGTCATTCCGCACATTACCAACGAAATCAAATCGGTGGTCAAACGGATGGGCGGCGACGACGTCGATGTCGTGATCACAGAGATCGGCGGCACGGTCGGTGACATCGAAAGTTTGCCGTTCTTGGAAGCGATCCGTCAATTCTCTTTGGACGTTGGTCGCGAAAACGTGCTTTACATGCACCTAACGCTTGTTCCTTACCTGAAGGCTGCGGACGAACTGAAGACCAAGCCGACTCAGCATAGCGTCGGCCAGCTTCGCGAAATCGGTATCCAGCCCGACGTGCTGGTTTGTCGATGTGAACACTCGATCAGCCGCGATGACCGAGAAAAAATTGCGTTGTTCTGCAACGTTCCCGTAGAAGCCGTGATCGAAGAAAAGGATAAAGATTTTTCGATCTACGAAGTCCCCTTGTCGCTGGTCGACAACAAGCTGGACGAATTGGTGATCAAACGTCTCGGGCTGACCAGCGCTAAGCCGCTGGACATTTCGCCCTGGACCGACTTGCTGCACCGACTCCGCAATCCGCGCCACGAAATCTCGATTGCCGTGGTCGGCAAGTATGCCGAACACAAAGACGCCTACAAGTCGATTTACGAATCCATCGACCACGCAGGCATGCATCACCAAACGCAGGTGCGGATCGGACGCATTCAAAGCGCCGATATCGAACGCGAGGGTGCCGAGCGATTGCTCAGCGGGTATCACGGCATTCTGGTTCCCGGCGGTTTTGGCGAGCGCGGTATCGAGGGCAAAGTGCAAGCGATCAGGTTCGCTCGCGAACGCGGCGTTCCGTTCTTTGGCATCTGTTTGGGGATGCAGTGTGCGGTGATCGAATATGGTCGTCACATTATGGGACTGCACAACGCCCATAGCAGCGAGTTCGACAAAGACACGCCGCACCCGGTGATTTGTTTGTTGGACGAACAGCAAAACGTGACCCAGATGGGCGGCACGATGCGGCTGGGGACTCAACCGGCCAAGGTAAAACCCGACAGCATCGCCGGTCGAGCATACGGCGCCGAATCGATCAACGAACGACATCGCCATCGATACGAATTCAATAACTCGTATCGCCAGCAATTTGAATCGGCCGGAATGCGGTTTTCCGGAACCAGTCCTGATGGCGGCCTCGTCGAGATCGTTGAAATCCCGGAACACCCTTGGTTTACGGCGGTTCAGTTCCATCCCGAATTTAAGAGTAAACCGTTGAAGGCCCATCCGATGTTCGCCGGTTTCGTGGGCGCTGCGATTGATCGTATGCAGTCGCGATCGGCAAGCGAAGCACCGTAGGCGAGCAGGCACTAGAATAAAAACATAAAGTCAGTGGGCGATCAACATTCGCCGCGCACCTGGAGCAACCGATGAGCGAAAACGAAAACAAAAACGACAGCACGGAAGCGGAAAACGTCAAGGAACCCGAAAGCACTAACGCGGAAAAGATCGGCGCGGAAAAGATCGACGCGGACATCAAAGTCGGTGAGGGTGGAACGGATGCCGTCGCCAAGGAACAGCCATCGGGCGAAATGCCTCCGCCGCCGGCCACGTTTGAGGCACTGCTTTCGATGCTCTTTACGCAATCGATGGCGATGCTTGGGCAAATTCCCGATCCGGCGACCGGCCAGCCGACCGTCAACAAACCCTACGCGAAACACTTCATCGATGTGTTGGAAATGCTGGGTGAAAAGACCAAGGGCAACCTGAGCGACCAGGAAAAAAAAATGCACTCCGAAGCCCTGCACGCGATGCGAATGGCTTACGTCAGCGTCAAGCAGTCGTGATCGCGAGCGAATTCGCTGTTTCGCAATCGGCCTGTTTTTTCGCGCCCTGATAGGGCGTCGTTTCGGCCTTGGAATACGGCATGAACCAACTCCACCGAAACGATTTGCGACGCTGGATTGCCGTTCACACGGCAGCCCTGATGTTCACATTGTCGTTAGTGTTTTTGGTCTGCCAGGCGATTCTGGTTGTGGTCTGGGTCGACGTTCCGAACTTGTCGGAAAATGCGCTGACGACGATCGACCCCGCCAGTCCCGATGCAACGCGATTGCGGTCGATGTACACCGATGACGTGATTGACCATCGCTTCATCGATTTTGCCGGTTGGGCGATGTTTCTGATCTGGCCGATTGTCGTGGTCGAGTCCGTTTGGCATTGGTTGACTCGGCCATGGAACGCTGCGAACCGTAAGTACCACTTCTTTGCGTTGCTGTTTTGCATCAGCCCCAGTCTGCGGTTGTGCGCGCGAAGCCCCGAAATGAATTGTCGGTTGTGGTTGCCGGGGCTGGGTTGGCGACAAGCGAATCGGCGATTGAGGAGTCGTTTGGAGCGAAGCTTCAGCATTCCTATGATCGCAATCGCGCTGTTGATCTTGCCAGTCTTAGTGATCGAGTTTTTTATGAAAGCTCAGGTCGCCGAGTACACGTGGTTGCGTACGATATTGCACATCGGGACGGGGGTCATCTGGTTCGCTTTCGCTTTCGAATTCATCTTGAAAGTCTCAGTCGCCGAAAAGAAGTTGGCGTATTGCAAGAAACACTGGATCGACTTGGCGATCATTTCATTGCCGTTCTTTTCGTTTCTTCGATCGTTGCAGATGGTCCAGTCAACGCGGCTGACGAAGTTGTTGAAGATTCAGCAACTGACCAAGCTTGCCCGGGTATACCGACTTCGCGGCACGGCGGTCAAAGCACTTCGCGCGGTCGTGCTGTTGGACGGTTTTCAAAGATACATTCATCGCGATCCCGATCGCGCGATTGAAAAGCTGGAAAGGCGGCTCGCCGATATTGAATCCGAAGCAAGGTTCGTCCAGCGACAGATCAACAAGCTACGTCGACTGCGCGACCATGATGATACCTAGCCGGCGGTAAGTCGCTTTTGGTGGATTCGCCAGACCGTCGGCGGCTTAACCAGCGGCGGCCCGTCGGGTTTGCGTTGAAAGCGGGCCTAGAAAATCGCTGGCTTTCCGAGTGACCGTCGCACGATTGCCCACTGTCCGGCGTGCATCATCCAGTGGCTGTCGGCGGACAAAATCAATGCAGCCATATTGGGAAAGAACGAACGCATGCTTTCGGGTGCCGTGTCCGAAAGTTTCTCCATGGGCAGCGTGTCCAAAAGGTTCAGCAGCCCCTCACGCTGAGTGGACTTGGCGGCCAATAGTTCGTCTTTCGTTGCGAACTTTGTCGCATCATCGCCGCTGGCCGATTCGCTGCCGTACTTTCCGGAAAATCCGTCTGGCAGTGCAGGCATCGCGCCGGACTGGACCATCTCGCCGAGCATGTGTTCCGACGAAATCAAGTGCCCGAGTTGCCAGTTGATGTGGTTGGCACCCTCTACAGGTCGATGCAGCAAGTCGGCGTCCGTCAAATCGCCAAGGTACATCATGCAGACATGGTCGGTCGTCGCGATCGTCTGTCGTACGAGATCTTTCAGGTCCATTCCAAACTTCCTTAGGCGAGAAAAAAGTGGGCGAGCAAAAAAGTGTCCGACCCCCTTTGCCGGGAACCGGTCCTGCGGGTGCTTCGCACAAAAGGGGTCGGACACTTATTGTCCGCCGAGTTGTTTGCGTTGAAACGCTGCCACCGAATCGATGATCGCATCCAGGTGATGGGTTGGCTTGTAGCCGATCGTGTTGCTGATGCGCGTCAGGTCGGGTACGCGACGGCGAATGTCTTCGAATGAATCGTCGTACGCTTCGGAGTACGATTGAAAGTCGATCGTCGCCTTTGGGTTGACGCGTGCGATGACCCGCTCGGCGAGTTGCAGAATCGAAATCGGCACGTCGCTGCCGATGTTGTAGACGCGACCCGCGGCTTCGGGGGTGTCCACCAACTTGGCGACCGCGCCGACGACGTCATCAACGTGGGCGAAGCATCGGATTTGCTTTCCGTCATCATGAACGACAAGGGATTCGCCACGCAGGGCGGCGTCGACGAATCGAGGGAGGACCATGCCGTAGGCGCCCGTTTGCCGTGGACCGACGACGTTGAAGAAACGGCCGACGACGGCGGGTAGCGCTTTCTCTTTATAGAACGCCAGCGCCAAGAACTCGTCGATCGCCTTCGATACGCCGTAGCTCCAGCGAGGTTTCGTCGTGGCGCCGAAAACCAGGTCGTCTTCCTCGGTCCAAACTTCTTTGGGATTCTTTCCGTACACTTCGCTCGTGCTGGCGATGAAACAGGGGACAAGGTCGCCCTTGACGGCGCGTTCGCCGAGGCGATTGAGAATCAGTTGCGTCGGGTAGATGTTTCGCTCGATCGTCTGAATCGGCTGGGCCGCGATCAACGCAACGCCGACGGCTGCGGCCAAGTGGTACACGCGGTCAGCTCGATCGACCACTTCGGCCACCAAGTCCTCGTCCTCGACGGTGCCCTCGATGTACTCAAGATTTTCATGATCGATCACCGCTGCGAGATTCGTTGCGCGTCCGGTCGAAAGGTCATCAACGACGATGACCTTGTGCCCCGACGCAAGCAAATTTTCGGCAAGATGGGAACCAATGAAGCCGGCGCCGCCAGTGATAAGACAATTTTTCGCAGACACAGGTGAACCGAAGAATGATGGAAGTGAATTTAGGCAAAGAGCACAACGTTCATAGACGCTAACGGATCGCCGCGATTCCGTCATCTGGCGTTGAGGGGAAATCAAGCCTCGTTGATGGTGGTGACGCTACCACACCATTGGTGGACCGTTACGAAACAGAGCAGGGAACGGTTCGATCCGAGCCGGTCGACGAGCAACCGATTAGGTAATTCGCGAAGTTTGGTGAGTTTTGAGGTCTGGGTAAGCCGTGCCTGCGAACTATCGACCATCTTGCGAGGCCGCTAGAATAAGCCGTCAAGGTTTTAGGGAACGTATTTTCACCGGATCCCTGTTTTCCTTCAATGCAATGGCTTCGGAGAGAGTTTGTGATTTGGACGTCTGACGTATCACCCCGGCCATCTTTCTTGTCTGTTGTTGGCCAACACCCGTCTGTGATTGGCCAAAGATTGATCGCTGCGTTGATTTGGATATCAATCGTCTTGGCGGGTTTTACCGCGGCGGCTCAGGACAAGCAAAAGAAGAGCGACGGCGGGATTGATGAAAAAGCCGAGGCCGCGATGGCCGCCTACGCAGACGCCGCCAACTTTCAGACCGGTGGCGCGATCGATTTGGCGATCCAAGGTTGGCAGGCGTATTTGAAACAGCACCCCGATCACGAGATGGCTTCGCGGGCGGCGCACTATTTGGGCGTTTGTTACATGCAGGCCGAAAAGCCTAATTACCCGGCTGCATCGGATGCGTTTGCCAGAGCGCTGAAGGACAAAAAGTATGACCTTCGCGAAGAGAGTCTCGCCAACCGAGGTTGGTGTTTGTACGCGTCGGCCGGCGAACGAGACAAACGCGATGCAAAGAAGTTGAAAGAATCGATCAACGTCTACGAAACGCTTCGCAAAGAATTTCCGAAATCACGGTTTCTGGATCGAGCCATTTTCTACTGTGGCGAAGCGGCTTACGGCTTGGGTGACGCGGCGAAGGCGATCGCATACTACAACGAACTGATGGCGATGCCCGATGCGAAGGAATCGCCGCTCCGGTGCGATGCCTTGTATGCTCGCGGTGTTGCGCAGGAGGATCTCGATCAGTTCGAAGAAGCGATGGCTTCGTTTCAGCAATTGCTTAGCAGTTGCGAAAAAAACGATCTGGTTACCGATGTTCATCTGCGTTTAGGTGACCTGGCGATATTGCGAGGCGAACACAATAAAGCGGTTGCGTCTTTTGACCGAGCGGTCGAGTCCACCGAGTCAAGTGAGGACAAGTCGTACGCCATCTTTCGACAAGCGTTTGCGTTAGTTCAAGCCGAGCGACCGGCCGAAGCGGCGTCCAAGTACGAATTGCTGTTGTCGGACTATCCGGATACCGAATACGCCGCAGCGGCCACGTTGGCATCCGCCCAAAGTATCTACCGCAGCGGCGACATCGATGAAGCCGGAAAGCGGTTCGCCAAGGTGCTTGATCAAAACAACGCCGTCGCTGCAACCGAAGCGACGCACTGGTTATCGCGGATCGCGATCGATCGTGGAAAGCCAGAAATAGCCGCCGAAGTCGCTCGTGCTCAAATCAAGAAGGGGCTCGAAGGCGAGTTCGCGATGGACGTGCGACTGGATTTGGCCGAATCGTTATCGATGAATCCGAAGACGGTTGCCGAATCGTTGTCGCTGTTCGAGCAAGCCTATCGAGAATTGCCCGGTGACAAGCTTGCGCCTCGCGCGCTTTACAACGCTGCGTTTTCGGCGCTTCAAGTCAATGATCCTGCCAAGGCGCTTGCACTCGCGGGCGAATTCATTAGCAAATTTCCGAGCGATACACTGTTGCCAGACGTCAAGTTTGTTGCCGCGGAAGGCCAGCTATTGACAGGCAAAACGGATGAAGCAGCCCAAACGTATCGTGAACTGATTGCGTCGACCAAGCCGGACAATGTCCAGCGTCCGGTGTGGGTTCTTCGCGCGGCGACGACCGCAAATGCATCGGGTAAGTTCGATGAAGCGATCAAAATGCTGGGTGCGGAAATAGACTCATTGCCCCAGACGTCACAGAAAGCAGAGGCCGCCATGTTGATCGGCCAAGCTCACATGATGGCGAAGCGTCCCGGTAAGGCTGCGGAAGCCTTCGCGACGGCGGCCAAAGCCGATCCCAGGGGGCCGCGTGCCGAAGAGGCGACGTTGATGGTCGGTCAGGCGAAATTGGCGGACGGTGATTCTGGATCGGCGATTGCGACTTGGGCCAAGATGATCCAGTCGTCGCCGAATACTCGGATGGCCGACCAGGCTCGATACAAGTTGGCACAGGCCGCAAGCAGCGAGGAAGAGTTCGACCGAGCGGTCGGCTGGTTTGATGAGATTTTGGCATCGGACCGTGACCCGGGATTGTTGCCGTATGCGCTGTACGGAAAAGCATTCGCGCTGCTTCAGTCCGGGGACCACACATCCGCCTTGGCGTCCGTCGAAACTTTGATCGACAAGTACAAAAGTCATCCGCTTCGAGGCGACGCGATGCTGACACGCGGGATCACGCTACGCAACTTGAAGCGGTACGACGACGCGCGAACCGATTTGGAAACGTTTCTCGCCATCCCGCCTCGCGGTACGAATTTGGGGCACGCGCTTTATGAGTTGGCGCTAATCGATCAAGCCGAAAAAGAGCCCGCGAAGGCGGCTGAAAAACTGAATCGGTTAGTTGCTGAAGTGCCCGGTTACCCGTCGATGGACAAAGTGTTGTACGAACTCGGTTGGTCGCTTCAAGAAGCGGGTGACGATGACGCGGCCGTCAAGCACTTCACGGACCTTGTGACGAAGTATCCCGATACGTCATTGGTGGCCGATGCTTCATTTTTCATCGGCCAACAAAATTACTCAACCGGAAACTGGGACGAAGCTTCCAAGCGGTTCGAGATCGCGGCGAAGAAATCGGCATCGCCGGAACTGGGCGAGAAGTCGCTCTATCGATTGGGGTGGTCGCGATTCAAATCGGCCGACTACGATCGATCCGAAAAGGCGTTCGCCGAGCAAGCCAAACAGTATCCCGAGGGTCGGCTAAGTTTCGATGCTCTGATGATGGTCGGCGAATCGCGATTCAAACAGGCTGACTACGCAAACGCACTTGCCGGTTACGAAGTTGCCCGCCAACGCATCGTCGCGAATGATGACACCTCCAAGAAAATTCGAGACGGCGCCGAACGTCAGGTTCGTGAGCTGACGTTGCTGCACGGAGGCCAGAGCGCGGCGCAGTTGAAGCAATGGGACGTCGCAATTCAGTGGTACGACGAAATGCGAAAACGGTTTCCGTCGTCTGACTATCTGCCGCAAGTGTTTTACGAAACCGGATTTGCTTATCAACAAAAACAAGAGAACGACCAATCGCTGAAGTTCTTTGGCGAGGTGGCGGACAACTATCGAAACGAACTGGCCGCGAGGGCTCGTTTCATGATGGGTGAAATCTATTTTGGCGACCGAAAGTTCGACAAAGCAATTCCCGAGTTCCAACGCGTGATGTTCGGTTTCGGCGCCGACAAGGCACCCGAGGGGATCAAAAATTGGCAAGCCAAGAGCGGTTTCGAAGCAGGGCGATGTAGCGAGTTACTCGCCCAGATGACAAAAACGGCTGCGGCCAAAGAAAAAGCGGCTCAGATTGCAGCTGGCTTCTATAATTACGTCGCCGAAAAACATCCTGACCATGAACTCGCTGCCAAGTCACGAGAGCGTCTAGAGGCCCAACCAAAGTGATCTGTTTCAAGACCGCGACCACGACCATCGCGACGACTGTGATCATGAAGAATCGGATCGGATTCCGCTTCGCGATCGTTGCACTTGTTTTCCTTGGTTCCTTAGCGATGTCGGGCCAGAACGATGTGTTCGGTCAAGGGGGCGACGGTGGCTTTGGCCAGATCGACGCAGCCGAGATTGAGTCGATCATGACGGATCAGCCGGTTGCCGCCGCGACTGAGGATGCGACGCCGTCGGGCATCGATCTGTTGACGCTGATTTCGCGTGGCGGTGCGTTCATGATCCCGATCGGCATCATGAGCTTCTTGGTCGTTGCTCTTGCGGTCGAACGGTTTGTCAGTTTGCGCCGCCGACGCATCATCCCGCCGCGGTTGAAGGTCCGCTTGGAAACCATGTTGGATCCGATGGACCAATTCGATCCAAGCTTGGCGCATCAATCATGTTTGGACTTTCCGTCACCCGCCGCCCGCGTCGTTCACGCGATGTTGCAGCGGACCGGTCAGCCGCTCGCAGATATCGAGCGAGCCGCAACCGAAGCGATCGAGCGTGAAGCGGACCAACACGCGTCCCCCATCCGTTGGTTGACGCTCGCGGCCGCCGCGACGCCGTTGATGGGTTTGCTAGGAACGGTTTGGGGCATGATCGTAGCGTTCCACGAATCGACCACGTTGACTGCCGATCGTAGTCGCAGCGAGCAATTGTCCGAAGGCATCTACACGGCATTGGTAACGACGTTGGCCGGGTTGGTTGTTGCGATTCCCGCGGCGATGTTGGCCTTGTATTTGGAGAATCGCTTGATCAAGTTGTTTCACCGTGTCGAACAATTGGCGTTCAACGTTGCACCCGGCATCGCTCGGTTCGCCGGACGTCGCCAGATGTTGTCCGACGGAACGATGGCCAAAATGGACGCGCCATTTGGTCAAGGTAATCCACCGCCACCACCTCCGCCGCCCCGAACATCCGGCAAGGCACGCGACGAAGCGAAGATGGGGTAATCGATGGCCGTTGAAATCAAACGTTCCAATATCGCTAGCACGTTGAGTTTGACGCCGCTCATCGATGTCGTTTTCTTGCTGCTGATCTTCTTCTTGGTGACCAGCGAGTTTGAAGACGAGGAGCGACGCTTGAACATCGTGCTGCCATCGGCAACCAGCGCAGTACCGATGACGGGCAAGCCGCGTGAAGTAATCATCGACGTCGATGCCGAAGGAGTGATTTATCTTGGCGGCGAAGTCACGTCGCTGGAGGGTTTGCAGGGACTGCTTGAACGCGCGGTTGCCAGCAATCCGACCAATCAAACGGTCGTGATCCGTGCCGATCGCGAAACGGCATTCCAGCCCGTGGTCAGCGTGATGGACATCTGCAATCGAACCGGCGTCACCGACTATAGCGTTACAACCCAAGAAGGGCCGGGCGCGTGACCACCGTAACCCAAGCATCGGACGCGCCGACCGAGCGAATGTGGCCACTGGATCTATCGATCGCAGCACTTGCGACTTTGGTGTTGTATTTGGTGCTCAGCCAGTTTTCGTTCGATGACCAGCGGTGGCAGTACAACGCTTGGACTTACGTGATCGCGGTGCCGTTGGTCGCGTTAGTGTTAGACTTGTTTGTACGTGGAATCGCATCCAACTATGTCCACAAGTCGATTCAGTTGGGGTTTCTGTTTAGCGTACTCGTTCACCTGATGCTGTTGACGCTGGCCGTCAACGTGATCATTTTTAGTCGCTATTTTCCAGATGCGTTTACCGGCGTGAAGCCGGAACGTTCGCCCGTGCGTCGGACGGTTCCGGAGTACTTGTTCAAGACATCTGAGACTCGGTCGACACAGCCCGATTGGTCCAAACCGACGGAAACAGAAACCGCGTCGCCGGTGATCCCGCAACAGCAGCGGCAATTGCCGCCGGTCGAGCACACGGCACCGCTGCTGGAGATGCCCAACTTAAAAGACCCCGTTCAGCGGCCGATTCAGAAACATTTGGTCGAGCGTGAGAAGCCCGCTGAATCGTTGCCCCAGCCAAGCGATTCGCCGGCAAAGCTCGCGCGTCGATCGATTACGGCGCCCGAGAACGTCGACGTTGCCGCTGCTTCGCCCGTCGTTCCGGATGTTCCGATGGCGGCAGAAGTCGATTCGGCAAGTGTGGACCGACCCGTCGACAATCCGACGCGCCGCTCGCCCACGAAGGTCACACGCCAAATTCCTTCGCCCGCGATGTTGCCAGACACGTCCAAGCCCAATTCCGTAAACGCGCCAGCACTCGCCGGCGCAAGACAGCGGAGCGAAGCGTTGCCTCGTGTCGGGGATTCCGGTGTCATGCGCCAGCGTCGCGATCGATCCGAAATGCGACGACCCACGCCCGCCGGATCGGCGCCGGCGCCGCCGACGGTCGCTGTTGCAAAGTTGGTGGATGCTGCGGATCGAATGATCTCGCCGGTCGAGTCACCGTTGTCGCGTCAAGGCGAAGCCGTCGGTGCTCAATTGACTCTCGGTGAAACGCCCTCGGTTGCGTCCACCAGTTCATCCGAAAACGATTTGGCGGGCCAACGTCGCACGGGAAACGACTTGGCTGTCGCGGCGGGGGGTCCCAACGTCACCGCCGGCAATGCGATGCGGGCTTCCGGGGCATCTCGACTGAGCGGTCCGGCGACCGGTTTTTCGCCGGCCGGCGTCCCCGACGCCAGCGGCGATTTCGCGACTGCAGATATTCGTTCGGCGGTCGAGTCGCCGTCGTCCGAAGTCAGCGAACGGAGCCTTTCGACCATGCCGACCCGTTCCCCGTCGTCGCGCGATACGACTCGAGAGCTATCGGCGTCGTCGATGGCAGGTCCGACGATCGATTTACCGATCGAAGAGGGGCCGATCGGACTAGCCGATTTACGCAGTCGAAGCACCGGCGTTGTTCCTTCGATCGAAGCCCTCTCGATCGCATCGGTTGATCTGACGTCGGGATCGCGCCGACGGCGCGACGTAGGCGGCCCCGTCGTCCCCGTCGGCAGCAAGATCGCCGCCGTCGAATCGTTCAGCCGACGCGTCATGCGAACCGAAGGCGGTCAGGTGCCAACGCCGGCGGGCATGGTCGGCCCGGCAACGGAAGAGGCGATCGAACGAGGCTTGGCGTACTTGGCCAGTATCCAAAACAAAGATGGCAGTTGGTCGCTGCAAGGTCACGGCACGGAAGTCGTTCTCAAAAGTGATACCGCGGCGACGGGTTTGTGTTTGCTCGCCTTTCAAGGCGCCGGTTACACCCACCTCGAACACCAGTACGCCGATACGGTTAGCCTTGGTTTGAAGTTCTTGATCGACAATCAACGCACCAATGGCGACTTGTTTCGCAGCGAAGATCCGCTCAGTGACCAGAACGTCGCGTTCTACTCGCACGGCATCGCTTCGCTTGCGATGTGTGAAGCCTATGGCATGACGCAAGATGAGGAATTGAAGGAGCCCGCACAGGGCTGTTTGAACTTCATCGCCGGAACTCAGAATCGTTCGCGCGGTGGTTGGCGTTATGTGCCGCAAGTCAGCAGCGATACCAGCGTGAGTGGATGGATGATGATGGCGCTCAAGAGTGGTCAACTGTCCGGCTTAGAAGTCTCGGCCAAAACGTATGAGGGTATCAATCGATGGTTGGATTTGGCACAGAGTCCCGATCGCGAAGACCGTTATCGATACAACCCCTACGCGCCTGATACGCCAAGCCAACGCCACGGACGCTTGCCAACACCGACCATGACGTCCGTGGGCATGTTGATGCGGATGTACGCCGGTTGGCGACGTGACACGCCGGCGATGCAATCGGCGGCCGAGTACTTGCTAGAGTACCCGCCCCAAATGGGCAGCGCAAAATCGCCCCAACGAGACGCATACTATTGGTACTACGCGACTCAAGTGATGTTCCACATGGGCGGCGACTACTGGAAACGTTGGAACCAATCGCTCAACCCGGTGTTGTTGGAAAGCCAACTGAACGAAGGTGCCGAAGCAGGCAGTTGGGATCCTATCAATCCGGTGCCGGATCGATGGAGCGTCCACGCGGGCCGCTTGTACGTCACGACAATGAACCTGCTAAACCTAGAAGTCTACTATCGTCACCTGCCGATCTACGAAGAAACGGCCGAGTAGTCAGTCATCGTCCGTGCTTCAACCTTTCGCGTCGGATCCAACCCGAAGCAGAGTCTCGGCTTCGTTAGAGTCGGCGCCGCAGCGCTGAAAGTCAAATAGCGAAATTGCCGAGACTCAACAGGCCTCGCTCGTTTGAGGGCCAGCAGTGAGTACGATTTGCGTTTGCCATCGCGCGCTCTTTGCTAGCTCTACCCGTCGTGCTAGCTAATGGTCGAAGTGTCGTTTTATCAAATCTGATTGAAATTGACTTCACCATTCGTCACTGTGATTGCCCGGGCTGGATCGGCCTAACATGGCGAGCCACCACCCGTTTACGGTATCCACGCTGTTGAGGGAGTTACTGCGATGGCGACGAAAAACGCAACGATTCATCGATACATTTCTGGGCAACCCTATCGTTTGGCCGCCGGGCGTGACGCGCCCTGCGGGCCGGTCGTCGATCACCTGACCGACCATCTTGCGGTGATCGCGTTGGACATTGAAAAACCGTCCGCGATGCATTTCATGCAACGCATGCACCAAGAAATGAAAATTCGGTTCTACACTCGGCGTACGGTCAAGTCCTATCTAGCAAGTGTAAGATCCCTTCTGCGATGGTTTGGACGCGCGCCTCACTTGCTTGCTCGCGAGCATGTGAGGCGTTACCTGGAATACCTAGTCGATGCTGGTCAGAGCGCGTCATCGATATCGGTTGCGCTCTCAGCGATACGTACGACTTGGGACAAGATGTGCTTCCGAGACGTTACGCTAGGTCTCGCAACCCCGCGGCGTCCACGACAACGATTCGTCGTATGCAGTCGCGAAGAAGTCTGTACACTGCTGGCCGCCGCCCCGTCGCGGCGAGACAAGTTGCTGATCGGATTGATGTATGGCGCCGGTCTGCGAGTGAGCGAGGTGACGCGGTTGCGATGGTGCGACATCGATGCTGATAGGCAACAGATTTTTGTCCAACAAGGCAAGGGAAACGCTGACCGGCACGTCCAGCTTCCGATTCAATACCGCGATTTGTTGACTCCATCGGCGGCCGACACGATTTCACCCAGTGGCACCAACAGGAAGTCGCCGACGCCAAGCGTGCAAGGAGCCGACTTCATCTTTCGCACCGAGTCCGGTCATCGTAGCCAATCGAATCGGCACCTTTCGCCTCGCACGGTTCAGCGCATCCTGCAACGAGCTTGCCGGGTCGGAGGACTCAAAAAGCAGATCACCCCACACTCGCTACGCCACGCTTTCGCCACACACTCTTTTGAACAAGGATGCGATATACGCCGCATCCAAAAGGTGCTTGGTCACGTGCGTTTAGAAACAACAACTCTATATGTGCATGTCGCCAAAGAACAAACAAATTTCCCCAGCCCGCTGGACCAACTTCATCATCGCCAACCCAATAATGCAACCACAGAATCATCGCAGCCAAGATCGCAAACGACGACAAAGGCAACGGTAGGACGCCTCAGGCTGCACCACCGCCGTGACCCAAGCACGGGCGACGCAACCTATCGCGCCGAGCATCGAACGCAATTTACGATCGAGCTCATCCGCGGCAATCGCCGCGAATTCTTGACCGGCATTGTCGCACATACTCCCAGACCAGGCCTCGTCACGATCGAGATCCCACCGATTGAACAATGGAAACCAATCGCGAACCGGCTTGGCCAAGCCGTTGTATCAAGAATCCAGGAAGCCGAATTTTATGAGATCATCCAGCAATTGATTACCCGCCGCATGCTGTGCCTTTCCAGCATCCCAAGCTCTCAAACCGCAGTCGCAACGCCGGCCCACCCAACGAACCCCGCGACGAAGCACTCTCCGCCCTAACAGCATGCCCAAGCACGACGGTGAATTCAGGTTCGCGAATAATGGTGGCCCCACCGCCATAGCCTGAAACCGCAGCCACCTCGACATTGCCCCTACCATCAACGCTCCACACAGCGCGACGGAAACGAATACGCGCAAACCAAACAAGTTCAGCGCCCCAGCCTCGTCGAATCGGCCACATCAAAAAAGCAAACGGCAAAAATTTTGCATTCCCTCCCAAAGATGCTAACCTTAGTCCCCCAAGCGAACCCATCACCCACTAGTTTGG
Source organism: Rubripirellula tenax (assembly GCF_007860125.1). Classification (NCBI taxonomy): domain Bacteria; kingdom Pseudomonadati; phylum Planctomycetota; class Planctomycetia; order Pirellulales; family Pirellulaceae; genus Rubripirellula; species Rubripirellula tenax. The sequence goes on along the minus strand of NZ_SJPW01000005.1, from coordinate 288,711 downwards.
TGGGGGGTGTCGCATAAAGTCATGTTAGGCGACTCAATCAATTGTGGTGGCAGAGTGGCTCTGATCTTTCGCGGCAAGACTCAATGCTCAATCTGCGGCGAAATTCTCGCGGATGGTGATGACGTCGTTGGTACATCTCACTTTATCGCTGATCCCGATGATCCGCTTTGGCGATTCTCTGACTCTGGCATGCATCGCCCCTGCTTCGTTGACTGGCCGCTGCGTGATGCGTTTATCGCACGATACAACAACGCTGTTGGTCGGCATCAACGCATGACCGACGATGGTTCGATCTTGGGTGCGTGACTTGCGGCCCAATCGCGTTGGAACGCGATTCGGTAGCTCAGCGTCGCCTAACATGGTTTTTACGCTAGGCCTTCGGCACACCTTCGTTGGTAGGCAACGGGCGCTGGCATTGGTACGATCTTTCGTGATTCAAACTCCACCGCTTCGGTAACGGCGGTGTCGTAAAAACCTTCCGTTGGGCGACCTAGTCATGGGCATCGCAAAGAAAGGCCGAAACGCTTTCGACTTCGATGGCGACCCATACGTTTGGTGGGTTGCCGAGGACTACGAGGTATTTTCGCCGGGCACGTACTTCCATGCGAACATCTGCAAGGACGACAAATCGCTACTTGTCACGTATCAGTTAGGGCAGGATGAGGCAACTTCGCACCTCGTCATCAAGAATGGTGACCCACCCGGACCTTGGCGGCGATTGCGTTGTCCACTCTTCGGCACTGCTTCCGCGTTCACGCCACGCAACGTTCGTCAATTGCTCGAATGGTTCCGCGATCATTCGCAGCTCGCCGATACTGTTAACTATCTGGGGCTCAAGCACCCATAGCTCACCGGTCGCCCAACATGGTTTTTACGCTAGGCCTTCGGCACACCTTCGTTGGTAGGCAACGGGCGCTGGCATTGGTACAATTTCTCGTGATTCAAACTCCACCGCTTCGTTTAGGGCGGTGTCGTAAAAACCTTCCGTTGTTGGTCACAGGCAAATGGCTTCGTGGATCGCTAGACATATCGAACGTGCCATTTCCCAAACTGCCGACGGTTTCGGCGATTGGTGCGTTAACCTGCAGTCAACCGCGGGTGCTGACCGTTGGGCGCAGATCACGTGGGAGCACATCAATCTCGCGTATCCGTCGGCGGATGATCCCGCATCGGCTCTCGCATCACTTCCGGATGTTCCTCTCCTTGACATCGCGTCGTGGGAACCGAACACTTTCGTAACCTTCTCTCATGGCGCGGACGGTTCGTTGCCCGCACTCGCAGACTTCATGGCGGCTTACTTCGTTCACGTTCTGCGATTAACCGACGCGGAATCCGATTGGAGCGTTTCCGAGGAGGCTCTATAACAATGGTGACTCTCCTCGCACTTCAGTGACCAACAACATGGTTTTTACGCTAGGCCTTCGGCACACCGCTGTCGATTGTTCAAGCCGCTCTCTGCTGGTAAAATCTCTCGTAGTTCAGATATCGTTCGCTTCGTTTTGGGCGGTGTCGTAAAAACCTTCCGTTAGTGGCCACTAGATGAATGATGCATTCAAAACGCAATGTGACCGCAGCGTCTACATTCACGGCGTCCACTTCGATCACTTTGCCCGCGGCATCTATGCTGGTGAACCCGACATTATCCGCGATTTCGTGATGGACTCGCTCCCCGACCGAGTACGTGGCATTTTTCCCGCCAAATCCGGCGTTTTCATCGCGCCGTGCCCAGACGGTGACGACAATCCTACGTGGATCGTTGTCTGTGAACTCCAGTGCGTCGATCCACTTTCGCCCAATGCCCACTATTCCGCGCTGACCTGCTGTTGGTTTGCCAATGACATTGCCGTGCCGATTGCACAATTCGTCGCGCCGCTCATCGCGCAACTGGACTGGGCTGCTCTGGCAATGGACGCCCATTACTAACGCCCCGTGGCCACTAACATGGTTTTTACGCTAGGCCTTCGGCACACCTTCGTTGGTAGGCAACGTGCGCTCGCATTGGTACAATTTCTCGTGATTCAAACTCCACCGCTTCGTTTAGGGCGGTGTCGTAAAAACCTTCCGTTGTCCGCCGCAGTCGATCGAAATGGCAATCTTAACTCACTTCGACGACCCGAAACTAATGAGCGTTGCTGAGACGTTCTGTGAAAACTCACGCCGCATCAAGCAGTACTCGCATTGGACGATTACGCGGTCGCTTGTTGATCATGACGGAGAATGGCTACTCGCGGCGGCGGATTCATTCGGTGGGCACCTATACGTAACTCTGTGGGCCGATGGTACGCTCCTGTTTCGCATGATGGTTGGGTACGCGAACGACCAATGGGACTGGGAATTGCGTTTCACTGGCAGTCACACCGTGCTAATCCCGGCTCAAATTCTTGATCGATTTATTGCGACCATCACGGTACCCCGTGCAGAACTCATGGAACTCTGGAGTGATGTTTCGCCCTACGTGGAATACGGTCGCACTCGCAGGTAGCGGCGGACAACATGGTTTTTACGCTAGGCCTTCGGCACACCTTCCATGTTTGGCGACGTTCGCTCGCTTTGGTACAATCTTTCGTAGTTCAGGCATCACTCGCTTCGTTTAGGGCGGTGTCGTAAAAACCTACCGTTATGTGACCTCAGGTGAACCAATGCCGTGGGAATTCCGCGCCTCTTGTCCTGACTGCTCTCACGAATGGGAGGCTCACACATTCACCGAGTGGATCGGCCACTCCACGTCCGACACTCCCGTCCGGCGTTTCTTCTGCCCGAATTGCGTTACACACGTTTCCATCGCAACTGACTTTGATCGTAGTTCATTCCGCAACTGGCTTCATGGACACCAACACTCATTGTCGGCTTCGGAATTTCTGTCGCACAACATCGGCTTAATTGCCGCAATCTGTGATTCGACACCGGGATATCTCTTACCACTCGATTCCCTGTGGTCACAACTTTACTGCCCTCCATGTGACACACCCCTAATCGAGGGCTCGATGGACACTCATCCAATCACCTGCCCAAATTGCGGGAAATGCAACGCGCAGTCACACGGTTGCCATGCCCATGTGTCGGTGCTTCGCGAAGTGGACGATCAAACGTAGTGCAACGGTCACATAACATGGTTTTTACGCTAGGCCTTCGGCACACCTTCCCTGTTTGGCAACGTGGGCTGGCGGTGGTAGAATTTTTCGTGATTCAAACTCCACCGCTTCGGTAACGGCGGTGTCGTAAAAACCTTCCGTTAGCCGTCCCCTAGCGTTTCCCATGAGCGGCGCAATCGCCAGTGTGATCCTTCGTTCGCCGTTCACGGTTGCTCAAACCGGTTTGGTTTCGCAGCTGCTCCATGACCGCGCATCCGACGTCACCGAGACTCGCAAAGGTCGCCACTGGGACTTTACCGACGGCAGATCGCGCGCAACTCTGACCGTCTTCGAGACACATGGTCGCCCAGACTGCCATGACGATCTGCTGGACGCTGGTTTGACGACCGATGATGCTCCGGAAATCGTGGTGATCGCATACCCATCAAAAACTGATCGTGACGCATGCGGACGGCTTGCCGTTCTTGTTGCTGACCTGTTGGATGGCCTTAATCGCGGGGTCGGGGACGGCTAACATGGTTTTTACGCTGAGGCCCTTCGGGCACACCTTCGTCCTTTGGCAACGATCGCTGGCCTTGGTACAATTCCCGTAGTTCAGGCATCGCTCGCTTCGTTTTGGGCGGTGTCGTAAAAACCTTCCGTTGGCAGACACAGATCAATCAGATTGTGACCTTCTACAAACTGACCACAATCCGACCTTGCCCCACTGACGTCTTCCTCGAATTCGTACAATCTCGCGGCGCTGTTGCTGCCGACGACGGCACGTCGAACCCGCTTGAATTCGCTGACGAGACCGGCTCCATCTACCGCATCAAATTCAACGACGATCGCACTGCGGGCTACGTCTCACTTGATGGCACGGTGATTCCCGCCCCCGAACGGAACGGTGTCGCATTCGGCCACGTCTCGCGATTTATCGCTTTTGTCGCCAAAAATGACCTTGGATTGCGCCGCAATGGTGTCGAGCAACCTGCGCATGACGGATTCTTGCTTTCGGACATTCACCATTGCGAGGCTTATCGGCAGGCCGAGCATGCTGCAATGCACCCCAAAGATCAATCGTAGCGCCAGTGTCTGCCAACATGGTTTTTACGCTAGGCCTTCGGCACACCTTCGTTGGTAGGCAACGGGCGCTGGCATTGGTACAATTTTCCGTTATTCAAACATCGTTCGCTTCGTTTGGGGCGGTGTCGTAAAAACCTTCCGTTATGTGCCCCTATTGCAAATGGTCAGCTTCAGAGACGCTGTTGTTCCAGACCGTTTCGTTGGCTCGCCAGTAACGCTGGAAGCGATGTTCGGTTTCAATACGAATCCGTACACGCAAGACTGGGAGCTCGAACACGCCGACGCCTCACGCCTCAGTGAGTTTCTGGCCGCCTACAACGCGCCCGCTCTAACCGACGATGACCGATTCGCGCTTATGGCGTTGTGCGTTGCATCCGCCCACGACGCACTTGACAGCGGCACGTTAACTGATGACCAGTGGAGCCGCATTTGCTCGATCTTGATCGCAAACCGTACGCTCCACGCCTTTACAATTCACGACTGGTGCTGCCCCGACGCTACCTGCGAAGACGAGATGCACACACTGACTCCGAGAATGCGCGATGTATGGGCTGCTGCATTCGATTCTGAGCCGCGGGGCACATAACATGGTTTTTACGCTAGGCCTTCGGCACACCTTCGCTTGTTTGGCAACGGGCGCTGGCATTGGTACAATCACTCATGATTCAAACTCCACCGCTTCGTTTGGGGCGGTGTCGTAAAAACCTTCCGTTGGGCGACCTAGTCATGGGCATCGCAAAGAAAGGCCGAAACGCTTTCGACTTCGATGGCGACCCATACGTTTGGTGGGTTGCCGAGGACTACGAGGTATTTTCGCCGGGCACGTACTTCCATGCGAACATCTGCAAGGACGACAAATCGCTACTTGTCACGTATCAGTTAGGGCAGGATGAGGCAACTTCGCACCTCGTCATCAAGAATGGTGACCCACCCGGACCTTGGCGGCGATTGCGTTGTCCACTCTTCGGCACTGCTTCCGCGTTCACGCCACGCAACGTTCGTCAATTGCTCGAATGGTTCCGCGATCATTCGCAGCTCGCCGATACTGTTAACTATCTGGGGCTCAAGCACCCATAGCTCACCGGTCGCCCAACATGGTTTTTACGCTAGGCCTTCGGCACACCTTCGTTGGTAGGCAACGGGCGCTGGCATTGGTACAATTTCTCGTGATTCAAACTCCACCGCTTCGTTTAGGGCGGTGTCGTAAAAACCTTCCGTTGTACGCCACAAACAAAATGGGCATCCGCAAAAAAGGGCGAGCGAAATTCGACTTTAAGGGGCGTCCCTTCGTCTGGTGGATCGAGGGTGATGTCCATCTTCGGATCGCTTCTGACGACAAGCAATTTATCGTTGGCTACCTCTTGATCGGTGATTCCAGTCTGCTGGTAGTGCATGGGCTTGAGTTCCCCGGCATACAAAACTCAGAACGCCCACTACGTCTTTGGGTTCCGCCATTGTCGCCCACACCTGTCATCGGCCACCATGTAAACCACATTCTCAGCATGTGTTTTGATGGTGAAACCAGACCATTCGTTGGCGAAACTCCTGAATACAGCGCCGGACTGTGATCACAGCGCGTGTCGTGGCGTACAACATGGTTTTTACGCTGAGGCCCTTCGGGCACACCTTGGCTCTTTGGCAACGGGCCATGGCCTTGGTACAATTTTCCGTATATCAGACATCGTTCGCTTCGTTTAGGGCGGTGTCGTAAAAACCTTCCGTTGTCTGACATAGACCAATGACAGTTCGACCATTCGGGCGCGTTGTGCCCATTCATATCGCGCTGCTTCAACTCGTTGGTTACTCGGACTCCGGCTTCGAGATGGAGCCTGCAACTGGCAATGCTCGAAAACGTGCAATGATGGCCGGTGCGCACGCGCTCAAACGTGCAACCAATGCTGACTACGGGTACGACGCGGCTGCGTGGCGACAATTCCTGATCGACGCTGGTGACGAATTCGGCTACACCCACCCTTATGCCTATCGTGCCGTCGACAACGCAGTTCAGGCTGCGATTTCTGATCCAGACGTGTCGGATGCGCTGTCCTTGCTTGCGTCAGGGGATGGATAGTCTTTCGCCGCTTCAATGTCAGACAACATGGTTTTTACGCTAGGCCTACGGCACACCTTCCTTGGTTGGTCACGCGGGCTGGCATTGGTACAATCTTTCGTAGTTCAGGCATCGTTCGCTTCGTTCAGGGCGGTGTCGTAAAAACCTTCCGTTAGCCGCTCCTAGATATCTCTGATTCAGACCGTAAACCATTTCGATTTCGCATCCGGACGTTACTTATTCTCGTCGCGGTTGCTGCTGTCGTGTCATTTGCCGTTTCCACAATGCTCGGCATCAACAACACGATCCGTGGCTCATACGCCATTTGGTGGGTCGCTGACATGTGCATCGAGCACATGAAGGCCAACGATGGCGATTGGCCACGCAACTGGGACGACCTGCGCGACGACTACCAAACCTGTGTAGCGCGATCTGGCCAGCCTTGGACGTTCGATGAACTGTCCTCACGCGTCGAGGTCGACTGGGATGCTGACCCCATTGAACTGCTGCCATTCTCAGACGATTCTGCTGTCAATCTGCGCGTTATCTGGCTGCGTAACGGCTCGGACGCTCATTGGTCTGGCCGTGAACCAAACACAATGATTCTTGATTATCTCAAAACACTGCCAGACCCGAATGCCAACGCACCGGGCGGCTAACATGGTTTTTACGCTGAGGCCCTCCGGGCACACCTTGGCTCTTTGGCAACGGGCCATGCCCTTGGTAAAATTTCTTGTAATTCAGGCATCGTCCGCTTCGTTTAGGGCGGTGTCGTAAAAACCTTCCGTTGTGCGACTCACCGAATGATTGATCGCCACGAACTTGACCGAATCGCGACCTTACGTTCGAGCACTGGTTTACCCGTTACTGACTGCCGTCGTTGGGTCGCTGACGCTCCAGCCGAGTTCCTCGATGCTCTCATCGCTGGCGACGATTGCCGTTCCACATTGCTTGCGTTTGCGTCGCGAGGTGTCGTGGTTCCATGCCCGAAGTGCGGAACGCCTCTCACCGTCACGGAGCGGTATGGCGGTTGCACCAATGGCTGCAACTCCATTGTCTGGACGTCCACCTTTGTTACTGACCGGGCGATTTTCGACGTACTGCCCGAGGCTGACGACTGACCGCTGCAACCGTCGCACAACATGGTTTTTACGCTAGGCCTTCGGCACACCTTCGTTGGTAGGCAACGGGCGCTCGTATTGGTACACTTTTTCGTGATTCAGACATCGTTCGCTCCGTTTGGGGCGGTGTCGTAAAAACCTTCCGTTGGGCGACCTACTCAATCAAATGGAACGCGACGAACTAATCCTCGCACACGAAACTGGCTTCGTTCGTTCGTTCATCATCCGCGAACGCCGAGACCGATACCTGTCTCAGTTGCAACTTCCCAAGAAACGCGGATCGTTTCTTGATCGCCTAAATCATCGCTTCCAGCGTGATCTCGACGATCGCTGCATTTGCGATTCGCCGACGATGCCGCCGCTGGACACCGTTTGCTACATCATCGCATCGGAACACGAACTGGATGGCAGATTCGTCCCCGCTTCGGACGTGTCTGACATTCTCGCATCGGCCGCATTCGGCATTGTCGTCTCATTCGTTCCGGGTAAACTCGTCACCTACAAGGACGAGGCTCCATCCAACGCGATTTGGCTCCAACGCCCGTAGGTCGCCCAACATGGTTTTTACGCTAGGCCTTCGGCACACCTTCGTTGGTAGGCAACGGGCGTTGGCATTGGTACAATTTCTCGTGATTCAAACTCCACCGCTTCGGTAACGGCGGTGTCGTAAAAACCTTCCGTTACGCGACCCAGTCTTTCGCTTATGAAACGTTTTCACCAGTGCATTTTCGTCGCCTCTCTCTTGGCGCTGAGCTGGTTCGCAATGATGGCCGTCCACGAGTTCGGTCACGTCATCGGTGCAATGACCACCGGCGGAACCGTCGAACGTGTTGTGCTGCATCCACTGACGATCTCCCGTACCGACGTTTCCCCGAATCCCAACCCTTCGCTCGTCGTTTGGCTTGGCCCAATCCTCGGCTGCATCATCCCTGTTGCCATTTGGCGGTTCATTCCGCATCGCTACACCTCGGCTCGCAACATCGCGGCATTCTTCGCTGGTTTTTGCCTGCTCGCAAATGGAGCGTACATCGCGATCGGCTCCTTTGACCGCGTAGGTGACTGTGGCGTCATGCTTCAACACGGTTCGCCTCTCTGGACACTTCTCGCTTTCGGTTTGCTCACAATCCCACTCGGCTTCTACTTGTGGCATCGGCTCGGCTCCGTCAAAAAATTCTTCGGCGATCCATCATTGGTCGATCCGGTACTGGCCTACACGCTGCTTGGTGCTTTGATCCTGATGCTTGTACTCGAATTCACGATTTCACCGCGTTAGGGTCGCGTAACATGGTTTTTACGCTAGGCCTTCGGCACACCGCTGTCGTTTGTTCAAGCCTCCCTCAGGTGGTAGAATCTTCCGTAGTTCAGACATTGTTCGCTTCGTTCAGGGCGGTGTCGTAAAAACCTTCCGTTATCGGACCTCAATGGAATACATCGGCCACATCGAGGCGCCTGCTGGCAGCGTCCCGCTTACACGCGATGGCTGGCTCGAATTCATCGCTCAGCGTCCAGACTTGGTTCGCGCTCCATCGCGCATGGTTCGCAACCCAGCAACGGGCCAACCAATCGAAGCCCATCCACCTGCTGACGCCGTGCAACTGATTCGTGACGAATCCAACTTGGGGGCCTTCTCTTGGGCACAGGATGACTCTGCTGCGGTGATTGCGACTTGCTCGGAAGGTTGTCGCGAATTGATGGCTGTGGCCGCTCGCGAAATCGCGTAGATGCTCGGGGGTGTCTTCTCTGAATATCACGCCAGCTCGTAGCGCAACGGTCCGATAACATGGTTTTTACGCTGAGGCCCTTCGGGCACACCTTGGCTCTTTGGCAACGGGCCAAGGCCTTGGTACAATCTCCCTTAATTCAGGCATCGTTCGCTTCGTTCAGGGCGGTGTCGTAAAAACCTTCCGTTGTGGGACGCTAAGTTTTCGGCTCCTCCGGTAAACCCTTTTTGTTGTTTCGACCGTTAATGCCTTTGAGCGTTCGCTGGTGATTCGCCATGCAATGACGCCTGATCTGCGGTCGCGACCGTGACGGACTGATCTCGTTGCTCCATCTGGCGCTGGCATCAACTTCTGTGCGGTTTCCGTGTTTCCGTGCAGCGACTTTCTTTGTGCCGTCGTTGTTCGGACTTCCTGTCCGGCATCTTTCGTGTATTTCGCGTCTTTCGTGGTTCGCCATGCTCGGTTGCGCTGTCCTTGTATGTCTTCTCGGATGGAGGCCGTCTTGGCACTTCAACGCGTCCCACAACATGGTTTTTACGCTGAGGCCTTCGGCACACCTTCCTTGTTTGGCAACGCGGGCTGGCCTTGGTACAATTCTCGTAGTTCAGACGTCGCTCGCTTCGTTCAGGGCGGTGTCGTAAAAACCTTCCGTTGTGGGACGCAGGCTATGAGTGATTCGGACCTGACTGACGACGACATTACGGACTTGATCGGCGATCCGCCACCGTTCACCCCCATCGACGTTCCGCCCGATCCGAATGACGTTGCACGCGCCGACTTTCTCCGGCGCGTCGCTGGCTGGCTCGAACGTCGCGTCGAGCTAGAGGGGCTGCAACGTGAATTCACTACACCCGACGCGCTTCCCGAATTTCTCGCGGAATTGGATGCGTTCGTCTCGAATGCCACGCCTGCCCACGAGTGCTGGGCGTTTTCCTCGCCTCAAGCCGACTGGGATCGGTTGGCGGGGCGCTCTGGCTTTGCGCTTGTTGCCAATGGCGATGTTACCGACGTATTGGTGACGCTCATGAGCTGAATCTAACGCAACGCCTTCCGGTGGTTCAGCGTCCCACAACATGGTTTTTACGCTAGGCCTTCGGCACACCTTCGTTGGTAGGCAACGGGCGCTGGCATTGGTACACTTTCTCGCGATTCAAACTCCACCGCTTCGGTAACGGCGGTGTCGTAAAAACCTTCCGTTGCACGACCTAACCGCAAGGACTCCCGTGGCCGACGTTTCCCTGCGATTGCTCGTCCTCAAGACTCACGACGTTCCCGCCGCTTGCGCGTTCTACGGTTCGCTGGGCTTGACTTTCACCGAAGAGCAACACGGCAAGGGGCCGCTGCATCATTCGGCCCCACTTGGTGATGGCATCATCGAAATCTATCCGCTACCTGACGATCAAGCGGTCGATTCGACTACGCGGCTCGGTTTCGCGGTCGTTGACCCTGACGCCGCCGTCGAATCTGCGGCGTCACTCGGTGGTCGCGCCATCAAACCGGGGCGTGACACGCCGTGGGGCTACATGGCGTTGGTTGCCGATCCCGATGGTCGCACCGTTGAACTCTACCGTGCGTGATGCGCTGACCTTGCGGCCGTCAACGGATGGAGACTTTTCTGGCGATTCACCGGTCGTGCAACATGGTTTTTACGCTAGGCCTTCGGCACACCTTGGCTCTTTGGCAACGGGCCATGGCCTTGGTATAATTTCTCGTAGTTCAGGCATCGTTCGCTTCGTTTAGGGCGGTGTCGTAAAAACCTTCCGTTGGTGGACACAGATCATAGGTTACTCATGTCGTTCTGGAAGAAACGCAAACCCAAACTCGCGCCGCCGACAACTGGCCCCGACTTTTCCGACGTTGACAGCCTCGCAAAGGCTCAAAAGCTTTGCGCTGATGGCACACTAGAAAAGCTCTATCTAATGCCGCTCGATTTCGGCGGGCAAGACATCCCTCCAAACATTCTGTACGTCCCCGTCGGAATCGCTGACATCAAGCACGGCATCGACACTAACGTCATCGGGCCGCTTGCGGCCGATGGCTCCATAACACAATACGCCGCTGAACCTGAGTACCGAGGCGATAGTTTTATCCCGATGGCAATCAATATACGCGCGTGGGAACCCCGCGAGTTCAACACCCAGATCAACATCTGGGGCGAAGCACTCGAACGCGAAGATCAAATGTAGCGCCAGTGTCCACCAACATGGTTTTTACGCTAGGCCTTCGGCACACCTTCGCTTTTTGGCAACGGGCGATGGCTTTGGTACAATTTCCGTAGTTCATGCATCGTTCGCTTCGTTTAGGGCGGTGTCGTAAAAACCTTCCGTTGGCCGACCCTAACTTTTCGTGATCGCACTCCAATACGAATACCACGACGCCAACCTTGTCTCTGCTTCGTTCGGCCCTCGACGCGAAGCGTCGCTCGTATTTGCGCTCTATCCAATCTTCTACCCGGAACCAACCACTGTCACGATTCGGTTTGGCGGGTTGTTCAACGATGACGCCACTTCGCGTTTCGTCGCGTCCATCAACGCAGAGCCGCTTGACGACGACTCGTACCTCGCGCGTTGCAATACACTTCAGCTCGATGCCAAAAAACCGTCCAAGGATGGCGACATTCACGTGTTCGTTGACTTGGAATACTTTGGCCAGATTCGGATTCACTGCAAACACCTCTCCGAGGGCGTAGCGGAAACGTAGTGCCCGGGTCGGCCAACATGGTTTTTACGCTAGGCCTTCGGCACACCGCTGTCGTTTGTTCAAGCCGCCCTCTGGTGGTAGAATCATCCGTAGTTCAGGCAGCGTTCGCTTCGTTTAGGGCGGTGTCGTAAAAACCTTCCGTTGGGCGACCCAGATGCCAACCGAAACCGAAGTTTTCGACCGCATTGACTCTGTGATCGAGCCGTTTGACAGCTACAAGCGCGCACTCGAAGACTTGCGCGAGATTCCGCCGGGATTCGCGTATTGCTTCGCGATTCATTACGTCCACGCGGACATCTTCAATGGTGGCATCTCCCAACTGCACGGCAACTCGTCGTGGTGTCTCATTCTTGACGCGATCGACGGCGCAAAGGCTGCTAACGTCCCTGCGGTCGCTCAAGTCCTACGCGAGATCGTCTACTACTATCACGCCAAGGGCCGATCGAAACTGAAACGCCGCATCCCTGACGGCTACTTTGATGACATGCCATCAGATTGGGACAAATCGCTCGAAACGCTTGAGGATGACTACTTCGCGCTTGAGAGCGACATCGAAAACCTCATCCCTACACTCTGCGAAAAACACGAATCATTGTTCCAGCCTAGCGCGTAGGGTCGCCCAACATGGTTTTTACGCTAGGCCTTCGGCACACCTTCGTCCTTTGGCAACGGGCGCTGGCCTTGGTACAATCTTCCGTACTTCGGACATCGTTCGCTTCGTTTAGGGCGGTGTCGTAAAAACCTTCCGTTGGGCGACAGGTCGAATGGCTGATGTACCCGCCTCAATCACGCACTCGCTCAAAGCGAAATGGCACTACCAGCTCACTCGTGGTGGCGTAGTCCTTGCTGATTTGCGGCCCGTCGATAACTGGCAACATGCCGATTATCCGTGCATCGAGGGTACATTTACCCCAACCCCGGCGTTCGACGACGTGCGTTCGCTGTTTGATCGCGAATTGGCACTGCTTGAATCCGAGGACGACGATCACATCGACGAATGGGGCGATATCTGGGATGACCTGAAATCGAAGCCGCTTTTCGTGCAAACCCCCGATGAGGCTGAGCGGTTTGACATACTCTGGATTCACGTCGCTGAAGATCGTGCGTGGTGGTGGCCGTTATACAACAGTCCCGACACAGTCCTGCCAAATCCAACCGCATAGTCGCCCAACATGGTTTTTACGCTGAGGCCCTTCGGGCACACCTTCCATGTTTGGCAACGCGGGCTGGTCTTGGTACAATTTCTCGTAGTTGAGGCACCGTCCGCTTCGTTTAGGGCGGTGTCGTAAAAACCTTCCGTTGTGGGACGCTAGGTTTTCGGCTCCTCCGGTAAACCCTTTTTGTTGTTTCGACCGTTAATGCCTTTGAGCGTTGGTTGGTGATTCGCCATGCAATGACGCCTGATCTGCGGCCGCGACCCTGATGGACTGCTCTCGTTGCTCAATCTGGCGCTGGCATCAACTTCTGTGCGGTTCCCGTATCTCCGTGCAGCGACTTTCTTTGTGCCGTCGTTGTGCGAACTTCCTGTCCCGCATCTTTCGTGTATTTCGCGTCTTTCGTGGTTCGCCATGCTTTGTTGCGCTGTCCTTGTATGTCTTCTCGGATGGCGACCGTTTTGGCACTTCAACGCGTCCCACAACATGGTTTTTACGCAGAGGCCCTTCGGGCACACCTTCCACGTTTGGCAACGCGGGCTGGCCTTGGTATAATCTTTCGTAGTTCAGACGTCGCTCGCTTCGTTTAGGGCGGTGTCGTAAAAACCTTCCGTTGTGCGAACCCAGCGTGTCCTTGTGGTGTCACTCTTACATGCTTAGTGACGAACGAAACGCCCGCATCGACCATTACGAAACGCTTGACCTCGATGGTTTGCTGGCACTTGAGCCTGACCGCCCCGATGATGTCGATCTACTTATCCGCATCGGGATGCGTTACTTCAAATCGCACGACTTGGACAACTGCCGCGAGTACTACGCCCGCGCCCTGAAACTTGACCCTTATGATGGTTGGTCGCACTTGTATTGGGCCAACCTTCTGGCGGGGCTCGGTTGCAACGACGACGCATTGACTCACTTTCACTACGCTGCCGATTTCTTGCCTGACGTCGCGTGCCCGCACTGGTGCCTTGGTGACCAATACCGCAAGGTCGACGACTTTGACAACGCCGATTTTCATTTCAAACGGGCCGTTGAGATCGACCCCGATGACACGATGGCCTGTAAGAAACTCGACGAATGGCAGGCTGAAAACGCGGGTTAGGGTTCGCACAACATGGTTTTTACGCTAGGCCTTCGGCACACCTTCGCTCGTTTGGCAACGTGCGCTGGCATTGGTATAATTTCTCGTGATTCAAACTCCACCGCTTCGTTTAGGGCGGTGTCGTAAAAACCTTCCGTTGTCCGGACGAGGCCTCACGAAAATGACCGATTCATTCTGGACTGGCGGCCCGGACGCTTACGCCGATGGCCTTCGCGAACACTACAAACCGCGACTGGATGAACTGCGCAAACACCGCAATGACGCTGACGACACTGAACGTTTGGAACTTGACGCTGAAATCGAACGCTTGGAAGCTGAACACAAATCCAAGCTGGACTCGATTGACGACTGCCTGTTCTGACCCGCGCGCTTGATGCGCGGTCGCTTGCGGGCGGGTTGCGATGGATACCCTTCCGGCACTTCATCGCCGGACAACATGGTTTTTACGCTAGGCCTTCGGCACACCTTCGTTGGTAGGCAACGTGCGTTGGCATTGGTACAATTTCCCGTGATTCAAACTCCACCGCTTCGGTAACGGCGGTGTCGTAAAAACCTTCCGTTAGTGGTCACTAGTTTTCACCGATGCCAACTCCGCTCGACCATCCTTGGATCGCCGAATCTGACTTCGAGCCGGAATATCGCGACTCCATTCGCGTCGCCATGAAATCGACGCAGGCAATGCTCGATTCTGATGCGCCGCCAAACTGGATCGTCACTCTGGACGAATCTGCAATGTGGTATCGCTCACGGACTCGCATCGTTGTCGATGTTGACGTCACCATGGACGTTGAGGGCAATCCCGTCGATTCACCCGTTTCAACGCTACTAACCGACGCGCAGACCGAATCGTTGGTTTCTGCCTTGCAAAATGTCACACCGGACACCCTCATCGACGTTGAACATTTTGTTCTCGACGGTACTTGGTGCGTTGTCACTGTGGCAAATGGGACGGATGGTTGGTGCGGGTTCTCCCAATTCAACTGCGCCGGAATGGATGCTGCTCAACTTGCATTACCCGGCCCGAAAATTGCAACGCTCCTGCAATCGTTCTATCGTGGCTTGCAGCCCAAAACTGATGGCCCGTGACCACTAACATGGTTTTTACGCTAGGCCTTCGGCACACCTTCGTTTGTTTGGCAACGGGCGTTGGCATTGGTACAATCAATCGCAATTCAAACTCCACCGCTTCGTTTGGGGCGGTGTCGTAAAAACCTTCCGTTGTGCGACCTACCGCTATGAGTGAAATCCTGCACCGCTGCATGACGAAAGCGACTACCGCTGAGGGCGATGACGTTCGCCGCGGCCTTAGCTGGGTTCTGTCCCGTCGCGGCACTCTGAAGGTTACCACTGACGCCTTGGTTTGTGGTGATTGGCACATCCCGTACTCGGACATTTCCGATGCAGTGCTGTTCTCACTTCGCGGCGCGATTTTCCCCGGCTATGTGCTCCGCGTTAGAGCAGGCAATCAAATCTATCAGTTTGGTCTCAATCCCGGCAAATACTGGAAGGGCGAATTGCCCTTTGACTGCGAACGGGATTCGGCCCGGATCGGGTACTCATGGTTCAGTATAGCCGTCCGTGTGCTGCTGGTCAGTTACATCGCCTATCGAGTGTGGCAATGGCTTACGTAATTCACCGGTCGCACAACATGGTTTTTACGCAGAGGCCCTGCGGGCACACCTTCCGTGTTTGGCGACGCGGGCTGGCCTTGGTACAATTTCTCGTAGTTCAGGCATTGTCCGCTTCGTTTAGGGCGGTGTCGTAAAAACCTTCCGTTGGGCGACCCAGATCAGTTGAATGCGAACCCATACGAACCAACTGGCCTGACATCTAGCGAGCGGTCTAGCTTGCCACCGAAGTCGTGGCATCTGCGTGCTGCAATTTGCGCTCACCTTTTCGTCGTTGGTGCATCAATCGTTGTGTCACGGATCGACGCTGGGATGCTTGACCTACCCGGACCCAGCGAAGCGTTCGCGTACTCGATGATGTATCCATGTCTGTTAGCGATGTTCGTTTGCCCCGCTGTCGTTCTTCACTACACGCTTCGCTCATCTCTTTCGCAATTGCGTCGGACACTCGTTATTGCCGTTGACGCCTGTGTCGTCTGTGCACACTTCTTTGCTCTACTTCCCCTTGTCCAGTAGCGCAGAGGGTCGCCCAACATGGTTTTTACGCTAGGCCTTCGGCACACCTTCGTTGGTAGGCAACGGGCGCTGGCATTGGTACAATTTATCGCGATTCAAACTCCACCGCTTCGTTCAGGGCGGTGTCGTAAAAACCTTCCGTTAGCCGCCCCTAGTCCAATGGGTTCTCTGTTCACCTACATCGACGATGCAGCGTTGTTTCCGTGTGGCGGCACGCAATGCCATCACTGCGAGACCGAATCCGCTCCGATCTTCAACTTCGACGGTGAGATCATCGACGCGAAATTGGCTGCCAACCCACAGTTCGCCCGCGACGAACCGGAGGTGTCCGAACTCTGTGCTGGATGCATTCTTGGTGGCAACATTCGCAAGGACATCACCCCCGAAATCCAAAAGACCATCAACCGCTTCGCGGCTGACAATGATTCCGCACGAGCATCCTTTTGCAGGACGCCTAGCATTCCCCTTTTCCTGCAATACAACGACTGGCCCATGTGCTGCGGAGACTGGGCTGAGTTCTTTGGCATTCCTCAAACTGCGGACGAATCCGAAGCTGTTCCGCAACGCTTTCACTATTGGGAACGGGAACCGCGTGATTGGACATCCGACTACGCACTTCGACCTGAGTCCCTACGTGAGATCAGCCTTTTTCGTTGCACTACTTGCGACCGCCAACTGTTCACTTGGCAATTCACGTAGCACAACGGGGCGGCTAACATGGTTTTTACGCTAGGCCTTCGGCACACCTTCGTTGGTAGGCAACGGGCGCTCGCGTTGGTACAATTTTTCGTGATTCAAACACCACCGCTTCGGTAACGGCGGTGTCGTAAAAACCTTCCGTTGGCCGCACGAGATCATTGTTGCACGAGCTTCACCCCAATCTGCTCTGGCTAGGCCACGCGTTTGACGTTCGCGAACCTCGTCCGTTGTTCGACGCTGGCATCACCGCTGTTGTTGACGTCGCCTTTGAGGAGCCACCCGCTCAACTACCACGGCAATTGCTCTACCTCCGCTTCCCGCTCAATGACGGTGGCGGCAATGAGCCGTCCGTTCTTCGGTTTGCGGTTCAATCGCTCGTCGACTTGCTCCACTCGGAAACTCGCACGATCGTTGCCTGTTCCGCTGGTATGTCGCGTTCGCCCACAATTGCCGCCTATGCGCTCGCATGCCATCTCGACATCACCCCCGAAGTTGCACTCGAACGTATCGCCGCGATCAAATCACTGGAGATCAAGGGCCAACTTTGGTCTGATGTGGCTGGCGTATTTCCCAGCGTACGGCGGCCAACATGGTTTTTACGCTAGGCCCTTCGGGCACACCTTCCTCGTTTGGCAACGCGGGCTGGCATTGGTATAATCTCTCGTAGTTCAGGCATCGTTCGCTTCGTTCAGGGCGGTGTCGTAAAAACCTTCCGTTGTGGGACGCTAGCCTTTCGATGCCCGATGATCCTGAATCTCTGCACAGCACGAACGCGTCTCGCGAAAACCTGCAGCTGATTCTTTTCTTCGTGATCGTCGTCCTGTTGCTCGGCGCGTGCATCGCTGCTCCACTTCTTGTTGCTGCGTGGGTTCATCCCGCTGCGGGGGTTTTGGCCGCGATTCTTGCGATGATCGCGTGGGCATATCTCGGCCCGCCTCCGATGCCCGGCGTTCTCAACGGGATCGTCGCCCTGACTGGTTTGGCGGTCATTTTTGGTGTTTTGGTTGTTTGCTTAATTAAAACTGTCTCGCTGTGGCTGGCCTGATGCGCGGACGGCTTGCACGTCTTCTCATATGGATGCGTTTCTGGTCGTTCTCGCGTCCCACAACATGGTTTTTACGCTAGGCCTTCGGCACACCTTCGTTGGTAGGCAACGTGCGTTGGCATTGGTACAATTTCTCGTGATTAAAACTCCACCGCTTCGTTTAGGGCGGTGTCGTAAAAACCTTCCGTTGCACGACCTCAGTTTACCCAATGCGCGCTGGTGTCAAACTCGATTCCGAAACCGTTGGCGATGGCCGCGTTGCCACTCGCGGCGACACTGTTACGATCTCGTACCACCTGATGCTCAACCGGGGCGATGTCGTCCAATCGCATGACGCCTACACGTTCACGCTCGGTGCGCGTGATGTGATCGCCGTGCTAACCTATGGCGTCGAGGGCATGGCGGTTGGTGGCCGTCGATGCTTCCACGCTGGCCCGCATCTCGGTTATCGCGACGTTGGCGTAGAGGGCGTAATCCCACCGAATGCTGTACTGCACTTTAACGTCCGATTGCTCTCCGTGTCGCGTGATTCATGCTGACGACTTACATATCGCTCGGAATGGAGGCTTCTACCGTTGTGCAGCGGTCGTGCAACATGGTTTTTACGCTGAGGCCTTCGGCACACCTTCCCACTTTGGCAACGCGGGCTGGCCTTGGTACAATTTCCGTCGTTCAGACATCGCTCGCTTCGTTTAGGGCGGTGTCGTAAAAACCTTCCGTTAGGCGACCAAGACCAATCAAATGCTATCCGCACTCTTTGGCGGTCGTGACCGCCTGACGAAACTTGCACAATACCCTGACCAGTCCGGTTTTATCCGCGAACTAGCCACGTCGGACGTTCACGTTCTCACCGTGCCCTTTGATACCGACGTTGATCCTGAAACGATGACCGCTGACGAACTTGCAGCTATCGTTGAGGCCTCTGCAACTGAACTCGCACGGGACGACAAGGGCTTTTCACCGTTCACCTACACCGCCGATGGCGCCAAAACTCTTCCGTTTTTCACCTCGCAGAAACTTGCGCAGAAATTCGTTCAATCGTACGTCAATCGCGTTCGTAAGATCATCCCCTTTGGTGTTCTCGAAATCCGTGGTGACGCTCTCCCGTCGGTCATGGACGCTGCTGACCGTTGGTTACTCAACGCTGGAACCAAGCATGAAACCGATGTTACAACTGCCTTGCAGACGCTCTTCCAAGTGTTACGCGAACCGTAGCGCATTGGTCGCCTAACATGGTTTTTACGCTAAGCCTTCGGCACACCGCTGACGTTTGTTCAAGCCTCCCTCCGGTGGTAGAATCTTTCGTACTTCAGACGTCGCTCGCTTCGTTTAGGGCGGTGTCGTAAAAACCTTCCGTTGTGCGGCACAGGCAGACAGATGCATCCGTGTGCATCCGTGGCTCTCCTCTGTGTTCTCGGTGTCCTCTGTGGCTCAACCGATCACCGGCCAATCCGATGGTCGCGCGAGCCGCAGCCAGCGCTCGAACGTCATGATTCACCGCTGGCTGCGCGTCGTGCGACTAACGCGATTGTCAACCTTTGCCACATCGATCTCAAGCTTTTTCCTTCGCGTCTTTGCGCCTTTGCGTGCCAAATTCGCTGCTATCCTTCATTTTCTTGCCCCCCATCTTTCTGCCAATCGACCACGCAATCCCCGCGCAAGTGCCGCACAACATGGTTTTTACGCTAGTCGCGGCTGTCGTCGTTGGAGAATCGTTCGGTGCGCAAAGTCAATCGCTGCGGTCACGCTCCCTCTGGCGCAGGCCCGCGATCACCTTCGCTCTTTGGCAACTGGCGCTGGCATTGGTATAATCTTTCGCAACACAAAGTCACTCGCTTCGGTAACGGCGGTGACGTAAAAACCTTCCGTTGTCCGCTCCAAGTTTGCCATGGGTCCAAAAACCACCGAACTTTGCGAACGTCTCCGTGAGATATCTGCGTTGCTTCGTGCCGCTGGTGAGACTCACTGGGCGAAATGGATGGATACGTCACTTCGTCGCATCGAGAACAGTGACCTGTCTGGCGTCGATCATCTGCTTGGCGCGTTTGGCGGCATGGGCAGCTTCAACGACCTGATCTTGATGTCCGCGAATGGACACTCTGTCTCCGATTCCGACTACCGCGACGTCAACGATCGCTTGGATTCGCTCCGATCTCAGCTCGCCGAACTTGCACGCGAAGTCCGCCGCAATGCCGTTACCGAATGACTGTTGCCAATGGAGACCGCAATGGGCGGACAACATGGTTTTTACGCTAGGCCTTCGGCACACCTTCCAACTTTGTCAACGCGGGCTGGCTTTGGTACGATTTGTCGTAGTTCAGGCATCTCTCGCTTCGTTTAGGGCGGTGTCGTAAAAACCTTCCGTTGTGCGACCAAACCAACCGCGATTCAATCTTCGTACGCAGACCGCTACCCCCAATTTTGATTGTGAGTTACCCATGTCCGATGACGGAAACTATGATGCAAAAACATCGGGATTCATTCACGCAATCTACGTTAGCAAACGCGGGATTGAGCTGGTCGTCGACAAATCCGAAAAATCGTCCGCCAACAGCGACTCGCGGCTGACTTGCCGACTAGACCGTTCCGTATCGCACTCAGACAACATGCTTCAATTGGCCCAGACTGCGTTGCTCAACAACCTAGCGGTTAGCCTGCTGGGCTACGGTGATGACCGTGACGACACACTTGAGTTCGACGAAATCCGTATCTCACGCGACGTAGACCTTGTGTAGCAGCCAATGGTCGCACAACATGGTTTTTACGCTAGGCCTTCGGCACACCTTCGTTGGTAGGCAACGGGCGCTGGCGTTGGTACAATTTCTCGTGATTCAAACTCCACCGCTTCGGTAACGGCGGTGTCGTAAAAACCTTCCGTTGCACGACGCTAGTCTTTCATGCACCCAACCCGATTCGAAAACACGTCCGAGCATCCACTGGCGCTCTACCTCGAACCTTGGGGCATGGACTACTGGCTTCTGACCGGCGACATTTTCGACGTTGTGCCCGCCGCTGATGCGGCTGATGACTTCCATCTTCACGTGGTTCACTCTGGCGACGCGATTCAGGTTTACGTCGAGGGTGCCGGTGGTGCAACTGTGTGTCGCGATGGCGTTGAACTTCCGTGCGGGTTCCAGCGTCCAGACTCACCATAACTTCTCGCCATTGCGCGGTCGGCTTGCATGTTCTTCCGGATGGGGCATCCTCTGGCGATTCCCGCGTCGTGCAACATGGCTTTTACGCTAGTCGCTGCGCGATCACCTTCGCTCTTTGGCAACGGGCGTTCGCATTGGTACAATTTCTCGTAACTCAGAGTCAACCGCTTCGTTCACGGCGGTGACGTAAAAACCTTCCGTTATGTGACCTCAACTAATGAATGTCGGCGACGTTTGCGACGGCGTGGTGACGCGACTCGAACATTTCGGCATGTTCGTTGACGTCGATGGCGTACCCGGATTGCTACGTGTCGTTGATTTAACTTGGGCCCGCATCTCGCACCCATCCGACATTGCAGCTGTTGGTGACACAGTGCGATTCCAGATTCTCCAGCTGCATGATCCTGCAAAACGCCCTCAAGAGCGTTTCAGCGGTTCAATCAAAGTCCTGCTGCCAAAACCGGATTGCGCGGACGGGGATACTGCCCCCTGATGGTTCCTGTTTTCGCGGCACAACGGTCACATAACATGGTTTTTACGCTAGGCCTTCGGCACACCTTCGTTAGTAGGCAACGGGCGTTGGCATTGGTACAATTTCCCGTGATTCAAACTCCACCGCTTCGGTAACGGCGGTGTCGTAAAAACCTTCCGTTATGTGCCACGGCCGACTGGTGATTCAGCCCATGACTGACGCCCAAGCACTCTTTGTCGCCTGTCTTCCAGACGTGTTTTGCGACATCGACTATGCAATCCGCGCGCATTCTTTCTCGCAGCGCATGGCTGCCGTCTCACCACAATTTGCCCGCGACGCCATTGGCATTGCCTCAACGCATGGGTTCGTTGAAACCAACGACGCCGGCAACGCACGTCTCGCGTCAGACCTTCAATCCGAACGTGATGCCCTAACTGAATCCGAGGGATTCGCCGAACTTGCGCAGGCAGAACTCGCAGATTTGTTGGTTCAGCGTTCTCGTAGCTCCAGTGGCACATAACATGGTTTTTACGCTAGGCCTGCGGCACACCTTCGTCTTTTGGCAACGATCGCTGGCTTTGGTACAATTTCTCGT
Organism: Rubripirellula tenax; assembly: GCF_007860125.1. Classification (NCBI taxonomy): domain Bacteria; kingdom Pseudomonadati; phylum Planctomycetota; class Planctomycetia; order Pirellulales; family Pirellulaceae; genus Rubripirellula; species Rubripirellula tenax. The sequence continues at coordinate 266,596 of NZ_SJPW01000005.1, read as the reverse complement.
AGTTCAGGCATCGTTCGCTTCGTTCAGGGCGGTGTCGTAAAAACCTTCCGTTAGGCGACCAAGACCAATCAAATGCTATCCGCACTCTTTGGCGGTCGTGACCGCCTGACGAAACTCGCCCAATACCCTGACCAGTCCGGTTTCATCCGCGAACTGGCGTCTTCGGACATCCACGTTCTCACCGTCCCTTTTGACACTGACGTCGACCCCGAAACGATGACCGCCGAAGAACTGGCCGCAATCGTTGAAGCATCCGCCACCGAATTGGGGCGTGACGACAAGGGCTTCACCCCGTTCACATACACCGTTGATAGCACGCGGACCTTGCCGTTCTTTTCGTCTCAGAAACTCGCTAAGAAATTCGTGCAATCGTACGTCAATCGCGTTCGCAAGATCATTCCATTTGGCGTACTCGGAATTCGCGGCGACGTCCTTCCGTCGATCATGGACGCTTCCGACCGTTGGATGCTCAACGCTGAGACCAAACATGAAACCGATGTCACGACTGCCCTTCAAACGCTCTTTCAAGTGTTACGCGAATCGTAGCGCATTGGTCGCCTAACATGGTTTTTACGCTAGGCCTTCGGCACACCTTCGTTGGTAGGCAACGGGCGTTGGCATTGGTACACTTCGTCGTAATTCAAACTCCACCGCTTCGGTAACGGCGGTGTCGTAAAAACCTTCCGTTGTAGGGCACTAGCGTTTTGGATTCCGATGGATGACTCGACTCCAATTCCCGGCTTCTCCGAAATCTCTGACTGGCCGACACCACCCGCGTTGCCTTTGTCGCTTCAATCGCACGGCTTCTATCGCGACCCAAATCCGTATTGCACCCACTACGTTGACATCGTTGACGCTGACGGCAACGTCTTCCCGTTTTTCTTTGAACGCTTCCTCGGTCGATTGTGCTATGGTGCGACCAACGAGACCAGCGATGATGCCGCGTTCGTGACATCCGGGAGCGCCTTGGCTGATGACGTTTTCGCGGTGATGACCGCCGCTCTTGAAAACGATGACCTTGATGATGCCGACCGCCTCCGTGACGTGATGGATCGCGGTCTTCACTGGTCGCAACGCTGAATCTCGCACCCCCGTGCCCTACAACATGGTTTTTACGCTAGGCCTGCGGCACACCTTCCATGTTTGGCGACGCGGGCTGGCCTTGGTACAATCTTTCGTAGTTCAGGCATCGTTCGCTTCGTTCAGGGCGGTGTCGTAAAAACCTTCCGTTAGGCGACCTACCGTTTCATGAAGCACAACAACGGATGGAACACTCAGATCGCATCCGACATTCATCGTGATGGTCTTGGCGTCGAACTGCTTGGATTCAATGGCGAAATCGTCGCTGAGGTCTTCCGTTGCGACGCCGACAACTCAATTGTCGTAACCTGCTGGTCGCGCCGTGTCACTGACGACGTGCTCAACTGGCTGCTGCCGTACAGCGAAACGGAGCTTCAGAGCTTTGAGGACGGCACACCGCTTCCGCCGAGTGCTGAATGGCAGGTAGAACGTGATCCGTAGTTCGCCGGTCGCCTAACATGGTTTTTACGCTAGTCGCGGCTGTCGTCTTTGGAGAATCGTTCGGTGGGTAAAATCTATCGCTTCGGTCGCGTTCCTTCTGGTGCCAGCCCGCGAACGCCTACGATCTTTGGCAACGTGCGTTCTGTTGGTACAATGTTTGGTGTGCGACGTTTTCCGCTTCGATCAGAACCGGCGTCGTAAAAACCTTCCGTTCTGCGACGCTGGCGTAAGTTGCGCGGACGGGGGGCGCTCGACTTGGAGCGTCCATTGGGAGTTCGGCGTCAATCGCTTCGTTTGTATTTTCGTCTGTCCATGATACGTTACGTCCACTGGTGGTTCGCTGAGATAGCGCGGACGGTGCGCTGACGTTCGCCGCGCAGCGGCGCGCTATACATTTGCGGCGTGGCGACTTTGCGTGCGATTCCAGCGCGGGGTGCGCGGTCGGCTTGCATGTCTTCCGAAATGGAGGCTGCATTGGCGATTCGACGCGTCGCAGAACATGGTTTTTACGCAAGGGCCTTCGGCACACCTTCGTTGGTAGGCAACGGGCGTTGGCATTGGTACAATTTTTCGTGATTCAAACTCCACCGCTTCGTTTGGGGCGGTGTCGTAAAAACCTTCCGTTGGGCGACCTAGAATAAATGGAATTGAAACCGCTCGACATTCGCGAAGACGTGTCGATACAACACGCGTACTTCCAAACGCCCCTTCCCACTCCGCCACATCTAGATGTTTTGGTTGTTCGGTTTAATGGCGTTTCCGGCTTCGGTTGTGCAAACAACGACGACGCAAACTACATGGCTGCGATGATTCACGCGGGCATCGTGGCTTGGGACCCATCTGCAATCCTGCTCGACCTACGCGAAATGGCCTACGAATGGGGCGACATGATGGCCAATCCACTCTGCGCCGGTTTTCGCCATTACGCTGACGGTTCTGATTTGCCACTCGCCGTTGTTGTCTCCGACCTTAACCGCGAAGGCCTGACCTCTTTGGTTACCGACGGAATGCACAGCGTCGATCCTGCATCCGTTCTTTTTGAGACTACAGAGGCTGCGATTGTGCAACTCGACAAGGCAAATAATGCCTTGGACTCTCGATTGTAACGTCGCCGGTCGCCCAACATGGTTTTTACGCTAGGCCTTCGGCACACCTTCCTTTGCACTTCAAGCGGGGCTGGCGTATCATTAGCTGTTCGTGATTCAACCTCCACCGCTTCGTTTGGGGCGGTGTCGTAAAAACCTTCCGTTATCCGCTCCGAGTCGAATATGGACTCCGACATAATTCCGCTCATTCACACATATCAGCGGCACGTCGCCGAAGCAATCGCTCTCTTTCGCAACAACCTTGGTGTTCGTGGTCACCTTCTTCGCGCTTGGCGCCGTTCCTCACTGCCACCCGACCCGGCCGATGCTGATGATGGCCCCGCCATTCCCCAACGCGGAATACTGGACGCGGACCGGAACATCACATACTCATTCCACGGCATCGGATGCCGACTTGAATTCGGCGATCACATGGTCGATTTCGACTTTGGCCCCGATCAACGATTCGACGGGTTTGACGCTTGGCGATTGCACCTGCTCGCAGAGTCGCTCCCTGAATTCCAACAATTCTCCGATGTGGACATCGCCCAACAACACTTATCCCAATTGGCGACAGCCGGTCGAATAACCAAACTCGACTCAACAATCGGTAGCCATCTCTATTTCTTTACCAACCCCTACGACAGCAGAGCGTAACGCCAGCGCGGCGGGCGGATAACATGGTTTTTACGCTAGGCCTTCGGCACACCTTCCATGTTTGGCAACGCGGGCTGGCATTGGTACAATTTCCTTGATTCAGGCATCGCTCGCTTCGTTCAGGGCGGTGTCGTAAAAACCTTCCGTTAGGCGACTTACCGGTTTCCATGATTGACCAAATTGCTGCTCGCGACTTCTGGTGCTTTGGGCAGCTCTACGCTGTTCTTGCAGCGTTTGCTGATGATCCCTCAAACACCATCAGCCGAATTGGTGGGGGACGCATATCGGTCCCCGACGATCAAGCCAATGAGCTACACAATTTTCGGACGACTGTCCTTGCCAATTACCCGGACGCAGCAGAACTTGAGCTGATGCAGGTGGTCGCCCGCGTTGACTCAATTCTCTCCGAGCGAAGCCGGGGCAGCGCCCAATTCGACGAGTACTTTTGGACGAATAAGGCGTTCGCAGATCATCCTGATTGGGACCGCATTCGGATGATGGCGAGAGAATTCCTCGTCCGCTGAGCCGCATCGTCGCCTAACATGGTTTTTACGCAGGGGCCTTCGGCACACCTTCCATGTTTGGCGTCGCGGGCTGGCCTTGGTAGAATCACTCGTAATTCAGACATCGCTCGCTTCGTTTAGGGCGGTGTCGTAAAAACCTTCCGTTGTGGGACGCTAGGTTTTCGGCTCCTCCGGTAAACCCTTTTTGTTGTTTCGACCGTTAATGCCTTTGAGCGTTGGTTGGTGATTCGCCATGCAATGACGCCTGATCTGCGGCCGCGACCGTGACGGACTGCTCTCGTTGATCCATCTGGCGCTGGCATCAACTTCTGTGCGGTTCCCGTATCTCCGTGCAGCGACTTTCTTTGTGCCGTCGTTGTGCGAACTTCCTGTCCCGCATCTTTCGTGTATTTCGCGTCTTTCGTGGTTCGCCATGCTCGGTTGCGCTGTCCTTGTATGTCTTCTCGGATGGAGACCGTTTTGGCACTTCAACGCGTCCCACAACATGGTTTTTACGCAGAGGCCCTTCGGGCACACCTTCCACGTTTGGCAACGCGGGCTGGCCTTGGTATAATCTTTCGTAGTTCAGACGTCGCTCGCTTCGTTTAGGGCGGTGTCGTAAAAACCTTCCGTTATGTGACCTACCGGAAACGCCTCGCGACGGAACGCTCAATGAAATTCACACTGCAATCGTTCGCCGTGACTGGGTTGGCGTCCATCGTGCTGGCCGGATGTTCGTCGCCTGCATCACAGGCGTCGCCTGAATCAGTCCGCGACCCGCTCGGGATCGACCGCGCGGTCAATGACTATTACTTTCCCAACGGTGTCCCTGCCGCAAACGGCCATTCTGATTCCGTGGGCAGCGACGCGGACGCTGGCGGGGCCGTTGATTCATCCGCAGTGGACGATCTGCCGTAGGTTGCCGGTCACATAACATGGTTTTTACGCTAGGCCTTCGGCACACCTTCGATGTTTGGCAACATTCGCTGGCCTTGGTACAATTCCAGTAGTTCAGGCATCGTTCGCTTCGTTTAGGGCGGTGTCGTAAAAACCTTCCGTTAGGCGACCTACCGATGAGTGATCGCAAGCGTTTCCCGCTTGGTGCTGATGGGCCGTTTTACGTGCTCTACGAATGCTGCACTGCCTGCGAGATTCCCCTGACGGAGGCACCCGACCTCATGGCAATGCATGAGTCTGACGATCCCAACGAATGCGGCTACCATTGCTACTTCAAGCGTCAGCCAGAAACCGACGCGGAATTGCAACGGGCCATCAACGCCATGCACGTGCAGGATTTGGGTTGCATCCGTTATGGCGGTTCCGATTCATCCGTACTGTCTCGACTGACGTCACTCGAACTCGACGAACACTGCGACGAACTTGAACCCAAGCGGGATGGCTGACCTCACCATAGGGTTCCGGTCGCCTAACATGGTTTTTACGCTAGGCCTGCGGCACACCTTCGTCGTTTTGCAACGCTCGCTGGCCTTGGTACAATTTCCGCTAGTTCAGACATCGCTCGCTTCGTTTAGGGCGGTGTCGTAAAAACCTTCCGTTACACGCCCCTAGTTAATGGCAAATCCGTACCAATCCCCAACGAAGACGACGCAACACGCTCAAGCATCGCCATATTGGTACGTGCTTTTCTACCGACTCTATTGGCCCGCGTGGTGGATCGGCACTGCACTGATTGCTGGCAGCTGGTTCAACATCGTTTCGCCAACCGTTGGCTGGATTGGCTTCGGTCTCGCTGGCGCTGCATCACTCGGTGCATACGTCCTTCCGTCTCTTGCTGGCGTCAAACCCGAAGACTATGTCGTCCTTGATTCGCGGTTGCTCAACTCCAAGGGCGAGGCGTACTCCAATGCTCTGGAGCGATTTTCCAACGGTGCAACACTCATGTACGACGGTGTCGCATTTGGCTTCCGCCCAGACAACGAAATTGCATGCGGTGTTGTGGCGCAATCGCCCAACATCAATGAAACCGAGGCTCGCGAAATCGCCGACCATGCTCAATCCGTGTTCGACACCTTAACTGCATCGTCACCCGAATTTGCTTCGTCTGTGGCTGGACAGACTTTTCGCATATCAATCATGTCCGGCATGGACGCAAATGCTACGGAACTCTTCCGCGTCGTTGATGGCAGCATCGAATCGCGGGTCTGACGGGGCGTGTAACATGGTTTTTGCGCAAGGGCCTTCGGCACACCTTGGCTCTTTGGCAACGGGCCATAGACTTGGTACAATTTCTCGTAGTTCAGGCATCGTTCGCTTCGTTCAGGGCGGTGTCGTAAAAACCTTCCGTTGTATGTCGCAGGTGAATCACTCTGGCTGACCAAACGCTCTTTTTGATCGTCCGCGATGTCCTCAACCGGGAATGGGACCCCATTGGTGTCCGGGATCACGTTGACGACGAATACGACAACTACGCCAACCGTGTCACTGCGATGCTCTCCGCCGGTGACGACAGTCCAACAATCGGCCGATACCTTAATCGCCTACTATCAACTTCAATGGGACTGACGCCAAACCCACCACATTGCGACCATGTCGCACGTTCTCTCGCCAACGCTTACCACGCGTACTTGCTTTGCCCTGAACTGAAGGTCGTGCTTTCCGCCGAAATTGAGAATGGCAACGTAATTGCAGAATCTTCTGTCGGGTGGCCGCGTGAATCATCCGTGTTTATACGGTTGCAGCGTCCTGTCACCACCGATACGCCCGCTGGGATCGACCGGCGCGACATCGGAGACCCACACTATTGGGATGCCGAACTGTACCACCATCGCTCAGGCCACGTTCTGGCATGGTGACCTATCCGCCGCTTCAGCGACATACAACATGGTTTTTACGCTAGGCCTTCGGCACACCTTCCTTGGTTGGTCACGCGGGCTGGCGTTGGTACAATTTCCGTAGTTCAGGCATCGTTCGCTTCGTTCAGGGCGGTGTCGTAAAAACCTTCCGTTGGGCGGCAACTCCCGTATGGAAATCATTCGCATCACCGATCAACGAAACGGAACTCTCACCGAGTTTTACGCTCGCGAGAGCGATGGTTACCGCAATGGTGGTTCCGACACCAACGCTGACATGCTCGCAAACATGGTTCGCCTGCTCGACGCGCTTGCTGGCGTTGATGGCCCAACGCTCTTTGGGGTCACGTCACACTTCCGCTTGCGTTTGCTGAACATTGACGACTATCGTGCTCCAACGGTTGCCACAATCCAACCTGTGATCGACGGGCCAAAGACATTCGGCTTCGACATCGCCTATCCTATGCCCAACAGTGACTCACCTTGGGACAACGCGTGGGTTCGTGGGCTTGCATTCGACGCTGAAATGGCCGTTCCAATGGTGCTTTCGGCGATCCGTCACTCAGCAAACAACGCGTAGCCCATGCTCGTGTTGCCGCACAACATGGTTTTTACGCTAGGCCTTCGGCACACCTTGGCTCTTTGGCAACGGGCCATGGCTTTGGTAGAATCTACCGTAGTTCAGACATCGTTCGCTTCGTTTAGGGCGGTGTCGTAAAAACCTTCCGTTGTGCGACCTAACCGCACTATGCCGAAACACCACATCGACGCCCTTTCACACGCCCTAACGCAACGAGGTTGGACAATCGTCTCGACGCGCTCGTTGGACGACTTTCCGTGCGACGCCCACGCGTGGACGATCGAACGTGGCCACGCGCAGCTCGAAATTCAGTTCGATCGCTTTGACGCGATGGGCAACGATGTTCCGCTGCATAAATCGTGGGGCTGCGCCGTTCATGACCACCGCGACGTGTCGCTGTCTTTCGGCAAGCCTCCCGGATGGGCTGGTGAACTAGCGTCATTTATCGCCGCGTTAGACCTGCTGCCGTGAACGGTCGCACAACATGGTTTTTACGCTAGGCCTTCGGCACACCTTCGTTGGTAGGCAACGGGCGCTGGCATTGGTACAATTTCTCATGATTCAAACTCCACCACTTCGTTTGGGGCGGTGTCGTAAAAACCTTCCGTTGGGCGGCAAAGATGTTTGGCATACACCTCGTTTGCTCTTCGTGCTCTTTCGACATGCTCACCGGATGGAACCACCACGGCCCCGGTGTCGCCGTTGTTTGCCTCGACTGCGGGCAACAGATCGACTTGACCGGCCGACCCGAAAGCGAATTCGGCCCGAACGACGAGCCGTGCGACGTACGGCTTGTGTTTGAATCGCCGGACGCCCCAGAAGGTGTTGACGTTGGCGACGTGGTCGGGGCTGCAGTCATTCGCTCTGCAGCGCTCGATCAAACTTTCGGTATCATTCCTACGTCCGTCGATCTACAATGCCCTCGCTGCGATTCCGCAAATCTCGCCGCTGGGTTGGCCGACGGCACGTCGTGCCCTTCGTGCAAGACCGGTACGATTTCACACGGTGGCAGTGCGATCTACTAGCGCGTATTGCCGCCCAACATGGTTTTTACGCTAGGCCTTCGGCACACCTTCGTTGGTAGGCAACGGGCGCTGGCATTGGTACACTTTCTTGTAATTCAAACTCCACCGCTTCGTTTAAGGCGGTGTCGTAAAAACCTTCCGTTGTGCGAACTACCGTGAAGTGCCGCAAATGCAAAACTCGTTGGTCGGCCGCATGGCAAGCTGGTCCCGGAGGATCAATGGCCCCTGCCGGCTACCTTGTCGGCGCGATCCCCGTGGTCCTCATCGCGGTCGCACTCACATACTGGGCTGACCCACTTGCTGGCATACCGTTCTTTCTGCTTGCTTTCGCGTGCATCATTGGCTCACTGCTCGGATGTGGGTATCGCGATTCTGGGAATTTCGGACCGGGATCGTACTGCCCAAAGTGCAATGAACGTCATTTCATCTGGCCATGGTGCTTCTAGCTCCACCGTTCGCACAACATGGTTTTTACGCTAGGCCTTCGGCACACCGCTGTCGTTTGTTCAAGCCTCCTTCCGGTGGTAGAATCTTTCGTAGTTCAGACATCGCTCGCTTCGTTCAGGGCGGTGTCGTAAAAACCTTCCGTTAGGCGACCTAGTCGTTCGATGAATCACGCCGAAATACGCTCTCGATTCCGCGACGCAGTCGGCCCCGCCCGTTACTGCAAGTTTGTTGTCGAAACACATCGCTCCGGCCGCTTGCGTTACTGGCAAGAACAGCTTTGGGAACCGTTTGCCGCTGAACATTCGCTTCACCTTGAGTTCCCTGCACTCAAAGACTGTTGCGCTGTGTGCCACGTTCACGGATGCCGCCTCGATACCGACACTGTGCCGATAATCTACGGCACACCTATCACTCCAACTGACGCAGAGCTAAACGTTCCCCAAACGCTTTTCCCATGTGCTGGGCTTGCGGCTGGTGGTGGCTGTTGCGTTGGCGAACAAACGACTGCCGACGTTCAGTTTTGCCCTGATTGCCGTACCGCTCACGAACGCTGGGTGTCGCAAGTATTCAAACGCGACATAGCCACGGCAGATTCACAAGAGATTCGGCTCTATCTAGCCGCAAAGGCTTCCAAGTTCAATGCGGAATCACCAACCGATTGCCTGCTCCGATACTACAAATCGTGGAAGCCGCCACGAAGCCCTGCCGATTCGGCACTTGCCGACATCGTCGCTGTCGTGACTGAAATACATCGAGCCGTAACGACAAATGATCCACGCGTTGACGTTGCCGCTTTGTTAAGCTCCGTCTATCCGATGTTTGCTCTTACGGCTTCATGTGACACCGATTCGATGATTCTTGACCACTGCAAAATGCACTACATTGCCGCCAATGCGATCGTCCATGGGTAGGTTGCCGGTCGCCTAACATGGTTTTTACGCTAGGCCTTCGGCACACCTTGGCTCTTTGGCAACGGGCCATGGCCTTGGTACAATTTCTGGTAGTCCAGACATCGCTCGCTTCGTTCAGGGCGGTGTCGTAAAAACCTTCCGTTGTGCGGCCACTACCGTGAACTACGCTCCAGCTTTTATTGTCTTGCTCGCGCTGTTGGTTACGTCCGGTTGTACCAAACCAACACCCAAGGAAACCACTGGTAACGTCATGACCGATCCCGCTGGCTTGACCGAATCGTCGATGAACTTCGACCTCGAAAACGTGCAACCATTTCTTCTGCGCATCGCCAAACATATTGAATCTGGCTTCACCGATGCTGAAATCAAGACCGTCGCTGAATTCGTTGCCAATACCGACGTTGAGGATGAACGTGAAATGACGCTATCGGTTGTCGCGGACGGGCAATCAACACCGCTTGTAATTCGTGCGTTCATGGATGACATCGACGCGCCTGATCTTTACTTCTTCACATCTGCCAACCTCGCTGCGAAAATCGACGCTGAATTCGAGTCGTTCTGTGAAGAACTCGGAATCTAGTGGTCCGTGGCCGCACAACATGGTTTTTACGCTAGGCCTTCGGCACACCTTCCAACTTTGTCAACGCGGGCTGGCCTTGGTACAATTTCCCGTAGTTCAGACATCGTTCGCTTCGTTCAGGGCGGTGTCGTAAAAACCTTCCGTTGTGGGACGCTAGGTTTTCGGCTCCTCCGGTAAACCCTTTTTGTTGTTTCGACCGTTAATGCCTTTGAGCGTTGGTTGGTGATTCGCCATGCAATGACGCCTGATCTGCGGCCGCGACCGTGACGGACTGCTCTCGTTGATCCATCTGGCGCTGGCATCAACTTCTGTGCGGTTCCCGTATCTCCGTGCAGCGACTTTCTTTGTGCCGTCGTTGTGCGAACTTCCTGTCCCGCATCTTTCGTGTATTTCGCGTCTTTCGTGGTTCGCCATGCTCGGTTGCGCTGTCCTTGTATGTCTTCTCGGATGGAGACCGTTTTGGCACTTCAACGCGTCCCACAACATGGTTTTTACGCAGAGGCCCTTCGGGCACACCTTCCACGTTTGGCAACGCGGGCTGGCCTTGGTACAATTTCTCGTAGTTCAGACATCGTTCGCTTCGTTTAGGGCGGTGTCGTAAAAACCTTCCGTTCTGCGACGCTGGCGTAAGTTGCGCGGAGGCGGCGCTCGACTTGGAGCGTCCACTGGGAGTTCGGCGTCAATCGCTTCGGTTGTGTTTTCGTCTGTCCGTGATTCGAGGCGTCCACTGGTGGTTCGCTGAGGTCGCGCGGTCGGTGGGCTGACGTTCGCCGCGCAGCGGCGCGCGATACATTTGCGGGCTCGCGACTTTGCGCGTGATTCCGGCGCGGGGTGCGCGGTCGGCTTGCATGTCTCACGAAATGGAGACTGAATTGGCGATACGACGCGTCGCAGAACATGGTTTTTACGCTAGGCCTTCGGCACACCTTCGTTGGTAGGCAACGGGCGCTGGCATTGGTACAATTTCTCGTGATTCAAACTCCACCGCTTCGGTAACGGCGGTGTCGTAAAAACCTTCCGTTGTACGCCTCAGGTATCACTGATTGCACACCTGCTATTTTTTATCCGCGTTCTCTGGGCATCGCCGTACACAATGCTTGGCTTGCTGATCGGCGGCGTCGGCCTTTGCTTCGGTGGCCGTGTTCGCATTCGTGGCCGCGCGATCGAATTCTACGGTGGCGGCACAAAATGGTTCGTCCACCGACTACCTCACGGCCAATTCACTCTCGCGCTGACGCTGGGCCACACCATTCTCGGTCAAACCGATGCGTCGCTCGACATCTCTCGCAAGCACGAGGCGGTTCACGTCGCCCAATATGAACGCTGGGGGCCTTTCATGCTGCCTGCTTATTTCCTGTCGTCCGCCTTCATGTGGCTGACCGGTCGCCGGTTCTACCGCGACAATCCGTTTGAACGCGAGGCCTACGATGTTGATGGTGGCGAGCATGATCCGTAGTGCAACGGCGTACAACATGGTTTTTACGCTAGGCCTTCGGCACACCTTCGTTGGTAGGCAACGGGCGTTGGCCTTGGTACAATTTCTCGTGATTCAAACTCCACCGCTTCGGTAACGGCGGTGTCGTAAAAACCTTCCGTTGTGCGGCACAGCTGCCACCTATGCCCGAAGACCAATACATTGATGGCTACCGTGTTCTGCGGCGTTACACTGTCGCCGAGGCCGAAGCCGAGCACGTAGTGGTTACCGGCTGGCTCTGGTGGCGGAAACGCACGCCGTTCGGCTTCAGCAATCACCACTGGCTCGCCATGATCTCGCAAATGGCTGACGGCGACGAGCTTTGGTACACGTCCGCACCGCAAGAGGAATGGGATCGTAATATGGGCAATTCCGGAATCTTGCTTGTTCGCGATGGCAAGGTTGTTGATTCTCTCCTGCTGTCATTGAACTGAACCTGCACCCAAGTGCCGCACAACATGGTTTTTACGCTAGGCCTTCGGCACACCTTCCAACTTTGTCAACGCGGGCTGACCTTGGTACAATTCTTGTTAGTTCAGCCATCGTTCGCTTCGTTCAGGGCGGTGTCGTAAAAACCTTCCGTTGGGCGTCACAGACAAATGGAATTGAAACCGCTCGACATCCGTGATGACGTGTCTGTCACGCACGCGTATTTCCAAACGTCGCTTCCCTCTCCTCCGCACCTCGACGTTCTCGTCGTACGTTTCTCTGGCAAATCCGGCTTTGGTTGCGCCAACAACTCCGACGCCATCTACATGGAGGCCATGACTCGCGCCGGCATCACTGCGTTCGACTCAGTGGGCGTGATCCTCGATTTACGCGAACTGGCCTACGAATGGGGCGACATGATGGTCAATCCGTTCGCTGCTGGACACAAACACTACGTTGACGCCGACCTACCCGTTGTTGCGGTGATTTCTGACCTCAACCGCGTTGGTCTCACCTCGCTTGTGGCTGACGAAATGCAATCCGACCCCACCAATCTACTCTTTGAAACCATGGAAACCGCACTCACGCATCTTGATGCCGCGTACAATGATGGCAAACCGCTTCTGTAGCGCATGTGACGCCCAACATGGTTTTTACGCTGAGGCCCTTCGGGCACACCTTGGCTCTTTGGCAACGGGCCATGGCCTTGGTGCAATTCCTCGTAGTTCAGGCATCGTTCGCTTCGTTTAGGGCGGTGTCGTAAAAACCTTCCGTTAGCCGCCGCTAGTGTTCTCTAAACGCAAACATCTTCCGACTGTTGCGCTCGTTGGCCTGCCGTTGGTTGGCACGTGCGTCGGTGTTGCGCTCGGTGCGATCTATCCGCCTCGGAATCCAATCGACTACTGGCCCACCATCGGCTTTCTCGGCGCAGGGTTCGCGGTCGTCGGGTTGCTGTTCGGCGTCCTCACGTGGCTCTGGATGCGCGGTCGCGTTTCGGCCGTCGTCGCGTTATCTGCCATTGCGATTCCGGCCTGTACGTTCGGTTGGTTCATCAACGGAAAGGGCGGACGCTGGGACAACGCGTGGTGGTTTGGACTCGTCGGGTTCATCGCCTGCGTTCTCTTTTTCGTGCGGTCGGCAAACCTGATCGCAAACCGTGATCGTGATGCCCGCGGCGGCTAACATGGTTTTTACGCTAGGCCTTCGGCACACCGCTGTCGTTTGTTCAAGCCGCCCTCTGGTGGTAGAATTTTCCATAGTTCAGGCATCGTTCGCTCCGTTTAGGGCGGTGTCGTAAAAACCTTCCGTTGTCGGGACGAGACTAATGAATGCCCGCGAACTGATCGCCTCGACCGACTGCACCATCTCAAAGCGGATCGACGCGGTAATCGCTGGCAACTTTGACAACCACTTCATCATCACCGATAGCGAGAACACGTCACTTGATCCCACCGCGATGATTCTTGTCACCGCGCCTGACTTTCTCGCCACGCTCACGGCTGCCGGCGTTCCTCCGCGTGGTGGCGGTAACTTCGCCTTTGGTGGACCATCAACGATTGATGGTACGTTTTCCCCATGCGATTCCGGTGAATACCCACTGCAAATGACGTCTTTCACGTTTATCGAGATGCGACGTAAACGCCGACCTCCAATTCGCATATTCCCGCTTGCGGCCGATTCCTGATGGACACAGTATCTCCGCTGCATCGCCCGACAACATGGTTTTTACGCTAGGCCTTCGGCACACCGCTGTCGTTTGTTCAAGCCTCCATCTGTTGGTAGGATCATTCGTAGTTCAGACATCGTCCGCTTCGGTTAGGGCGGTGTCGTAAAAACCTTCCGTTGCACGACCTCAGTCGAATGTGATCGCATGCAAAACCGACGCGGCGAGACGCTAATCGACCTACTGATGTCAACGGTTCTACCAATCGTTGGCGGCATCACTGCGGGACTGGTTCTCAAATCGTTCACGTCGCTACCGTTTTGGGCGTGCTTGCTGATCGGCATTCCCGTTGGCACCGTCACTGCGTGGGCGCTGTTCGTTGGTGTCGCTTTTCTGTTCCACAAGGCCATTGCAGAACCGCTCGCAGCCTCACGAGAACGACGTAGACAGGAGATTCGAGACCGTTACGACGGGCAGTGACCTATTGCGCTGTCTTTGCAGCCGTCACGCAATGGAGGCTTCACACGCGATTCAGCGGTCGTGCAACATGGTTTTTACGCTAGGCCTTCGGCACACCTTCGCTGTTTGGCAACGATCGCTGACGTTGGTAGAATATCTCGTAGTTCAGGCATCGCTCGCTTCGTTATAGGCGGTGTCGTAAAAACCTTCCGTTGTCGGACCTCAGTCGTCATGAATCACCGCCGTGAGAAACGCCACATCGCAGAGGGTGGAATGCCACCCGGCGCTGTCGCTGCTGACACGACCCAACAGGTCCACGTCAGTCCTTACGGCTCCGCCAAAAAGTTCTACGTTGACGTAGCGTTCAAGTGCAAAGATTGCGGTGCTGACGAGGTCTGGACTGGTGAACAGCAAAAGTGGTTCTACGAAGTCGCCAAGGGATCGCTTTACGCAACTGCTGTGCGATGCCGGGACTGCCGGAACCGATTAAACGATCAACGTGAATTGCAGCGTAAGCAGATGGATGCCGCCGACGAGGCCAAACGAAATGGATAGCGTTTTGGCGGGGCACGGTCCGACAACATGGTTTTTACGCTAGGCCTTCGGCACACCTTCGTTGGTAGGCAACGTGCGCTTTCATTGGTACAATTTTTCGTGATTCAAACTCCACCGCTTCGATTGGGGCGGTGTCGTAAAAACCTTCCGTTGGGCGGACGAAATCTTGGACGTGGGCGACGAAATATCCGGCGTTGTCGCAAAGGTTGTGCGGAAGCGTGACAACAACTCAGTCATCGGCCTTTTGCTTGACGCTGGCCTCCCCGCGTTCGTTCCCCGGTCGTTGATGCCGGATCAACAGGTTGCACAGATCGACGGGCTGGTGGGCCGCCGGGTTGATGGCATTGTTCGGATTGTTGATGAAAAACGCCGCACGGTGGTTGTTACGCCTACTCGATTTCACGAATTCCCGCCCGCAAAACCGACTCATAGCTATTTGACCGACGAATACCTCTTGCTATTAGTGGACAACCTTCGTCCGCATGTCGATCCCGATGACAACGAACGCTATCTCGGCGACGAAAGCGCGCGAAATATCTTGGTCGCAATTTTTGACCACGACGCCGGTAGTGATCCTGACGCGTGGCAGCAATACATCAGCGAACGCCGCCCAACATGGTTTTTACGCTAGGCCTTCGGCACACCTTCGTTGGTAGGCAACGGGCGCTCGCATTGGTACACTTTTTCGTGATTCAAACATCGTTCGCTTCGTTGAGGGCGGTGTCGTAAAAACCTTCCGTTACGCGACTCAATCGAATCATGACGCTGGTCGTTCCCGAAAATCCGACCTTCAACGAACAGCAGCACTTTTGGTGGTGGCACGACCCTGCGTCTGACCTCGAAGTGAACATCGCAGGCAATTCTGACGGCCCGTTCACAGAACACGTTGAACTCGCGGGTTCGGCGCTTGACAACCTTGAACAACTCAAATCGTCTTCTGCCGATTACATCTCAAAATCTCTGGGTATCACGCTTCCGCCGCCAACTGACTGGGAACTCCGCTGGCTGTCCTCCGGTGTTGGTCAAACCGGCGACGCCTTGGAATGCGAACTAACCATGACCGCTGATGATGAATACGTCCTCTGGAGCGTTCGGTTTATTCACGTCTTGGACTCCGGTCACTTTACGCCTCGGGGCATTTCGCGACGTCAATGGTAGCGCAGAGTCGCGTAACATGGTTTTTACGCTGAGGCCCTTCGGGCACACCTTGGCTCTTTGGCAACGGGCCATGGTCTTGGTACAATCGTTCGTAGTTCAGACATCGTTCGCTTCGTTTAGGGCGGTGTCGTAAAAACCTTCCGTTGGGCGACCTACCGTGACCCACTTCGACCAGTTTCTTTTGGCGGTTCGCGACCTTCCTCCCAATGACGACCTATTTGGTGGCGACTACCTTATCAATCCGCCAAACCCAGACTACGGCTACCACTCGACGCCTCTGAATGCATTGACGTTCTCGACCATGGGCGTCGACGGGGTGCACACTGCTATCCTCACCGAAGAAGGTCGCGTGACAGATGATTCACCGGTTGTTTACGTTTCTCCTTTGGACTCGGACGACTGTTCTGTCATCGCCAAGAACTTTCTGGCGTATCTGGCGGATGGATGCGGCGTCCCAGAAACCGAAATGGTTTCGTTGCTGGCACAGGGTTCCGATTCACTGATCGCGATGATCCGCGACAAATTCGACAGTTCGTCGATGCTGGACGATTCTCGTCTCGCCAACTTGGGGCGTCTGCACGGCGATCGCATTGTCCGACGCCCCCTGTAGCTTACCGGTCGCCCAACATGGTTTTTACGCAGAGGCCCTTCGGGCACACCTTCCATGTTTGGCAACGCGGGCTGGCCTTGGTACAATTTCCGTAGTTAAGACATCGTTCGCTTCGTTTAGGGCGGTGTCGTAAAAACCTTCCGTTAGGCGACCTAGAGTGAACATTGTTCTACACGGCTGGTGTAACCTTTGCGGCGCTGAGGACTTGTTTTACGCTCGCCCAGCTGATGCTGACTCGCTCTTTTTCGTGTGCGCCGCATGCGGGCACGGTTGCACAACACCGGATGGCGACTACTCCTCGGTCGACGTTGTTGCTGCAATGGCTGCCCCGAATGGCTGGATGCTCGCAGTTGCCTCTGATGTTCCGGATGCGGAATCCGTTGGTACGATTCTCGACGAACAGAAGTCCAACGACTACCAATCGCTCATTGCGCATTATTCCGGCCTGATTCTGCGTGGGCCGGTCGCCTAACATGGTTTTTACGCTGAGGCCTTCGGCACACCTTCCATGTTTGGCAACGCGGGCTCGCATTGGTAGAATCTATCGTAATTCAGGCATCGTTCGCTTCGTTCAGGGCGGTGTCGTAAAAACCTTCCGTTATCCGCCACTCCGCAGATGCCTAAAAACGTAACGATCAAATCCGACTTGGGCGTTACGCTGCTGGCAACGTTGTACGGCGAGTCTCGCGATGCGATCATCCGCATTTCGCCAGATGTCGCTGGCCCAACGTCCGGCCTCGACAATCACGCACCGGCCGCTGACCTTGGTTATCTCTGGTTCCGCGACGTTCATGACTGGCCAATGGTCACCGGCTCGCTAGATGTCGTGGTTGCCTCGACTCCAGACGCTGCGGAGCGAATTGTTTATTTCCTGCTTGACCGTCTACTCGATACCGACGAACAGGTTCATTGCCGGATTCAATTGACCGAACCCCTCAACACGCTTGTTCAGACCGGCGAAGAAGACATCTTCGTTGACGGCCGTGGGTAGCTCCGTGGCGGATAACATGGTTTTTACGCTAGGCCTTCGGCACACCTTCGTTGGTAGGCAACGGGCGCTGGCATTGGTACAATCTTTCGTGATTCAAACTCCACCGCTTCGTTCAGGGCGGTGTCGTAAAAACCTTCCGTTATCCGCTCGCAGATGAACTCTCCCGTAGCACGAGAACTTCGGCAACTCGCACTGGACGTGCTTATCTGTCTCGTCCTCTTCGTCGTTGCGTGCGCTTTCGCGGGAGCCGTCCAGCAGTTCATCTTCCCGAACATTGACTGGCTCTACATCGTTTGGTTTGCGATCGGGATGCTGCCCGTCGTTTTCTACGCTCGCTACCGTGGCGTTTGCAATTTCGACAAATGGGACGTTGTGGCATTCTCTCCGTTCCCACTTGTCATCGCCGGTGTTGATGCGCTGATCCCAAATCAAATCTCGCCATTGATTGCCGCCTTCGTCATGGTTTACGTAGGTGGTTTCATACGCCGCTTCCTGCCCGCGCGTAGCGGCGGATAACATGGTTTTTACGCTAAGGCCCTTCGGGCACACCTTGGCTCTTTGGCAACGGGCCATGGCCTTGGTACAATCTTCCGTAGTTCAAGCATCGTTCGCTTCGTTTAGGGCGGTGTCGTAAAAACCTTCCGTTGTGTGACGCAGATGATTGATTACTCCGTTATCGCTCAAACACAGGAGCTTGCGTTTGAGAACTATCAGGTGTTAACTCTGGTCTCCGCCCTTGCCGGCGCCGTTAGGCCCAATCTGCGTGCCGTATTCGTAACTTGCTCGTCACCAGACACCGTTACTGTTCACTTCGCCCTTTCCGCCGATACGCCCGAGGATCGTGAGGAGATTGCTGACATTATCTTCGAGCTTGAGGCTGGCCAGCTTGACCCATTAAATGTGACCTGCAATTCAGAGGTCCACGTTCACAGCGATCATATACAATTGCCATCCAACCTTGGGCGCCCTGTCTTTATCCGCAATTCGCCTCAATTCACGTAACCCCGCGCGTAGCGTCACACAACATGGTTTTTACGCTAGGCCTTCGGCACACCTTCGTTGGTAGGCAACGGGCGCTGGCATTGGTACAATTTCTCGTAATTCAGACGTCGACCGCTTCGTTTAGGGCGGTGTCGTAAAAACCTTCCGTTGTGCGGCTCACTCGAATGAAATTCAACATTTCGCACTTGCTTATGCTGATCGTCATCGTCGCACTCGCGATCGGATGGTACGTCGATCGTTCTCGTCTGCCTGAAGGTGTTGCTCTTCCGGAAGACCCGCTGTTTTCGGCGATAGAACAACGACTCGGACGCCCAGACGCATTGACCGGCAGCGGTCGCGCGTTCCTCCACTACGATCTCCATAACGGCGATCGTCTGACACTGGCTGTTTCCGGAAACCAGATCATTGGTGCTCAGCATGACCATAAGCCGAAGTAACGCCGCACAACATGGTTTTTACGCTAGGCCTTCGGCACACCTTCGTTGGTAGGCAACGGGCGCTCGCATTGGTACAATTTTTCGTGATTCAAACTCCATCGCTTCGTTTAGGGCGGTGTCGTAAAAACCTTCCGTTAGCCGCCACGAGTTTTCCCTTGGTCGAATGGAACGACATCTCTGATCGAGACTCGCTTCTCTTCGACGGCACCTTCACTGACGAACCGTCCGTCGCCGATGCGCTTCGGCAAATGCTTGACTTCGTTCGGACGCGATTCATTGGTTCTGGCAATGCGGAATCGTTCGACCTTCTCCTGCTTGAGGTCGGCCTCCATACTGGTCGCATGATACTCGCACTTACGACCGCTGATGCTCACGCACTTGGGCGTGCTGACGGTTGCTCTCTTCGCTTGCAATCACTTCAGGATGCGTGGTACGACGCCGATGACGCAGGACTGACTGATGATGCATTCACGGACACTGTCGCTGCCCACATCCGCAACGTTGGTACTTTGTTTCGCGATATCCTGCCCGATTCCTTGCCCGACATGCTCGCTGGATCATCAAGCGATGGTTTCACATTTACTCTCTACGGTGGCGATCAGGGCGTGTCACTCATGAACCAACACTTTCCCCGCTCCAGTGGCGGCTAACATGGTTTTTACGCTAGGCCTTCGGCACACCTTCGTTGGTAGGCAACGTGCGCTCGTATTGGTACAATTTCTCGTGATTCAAACATCGTTCGCTTCGTTCAGGGCGGTGTCGTAAAAACCTTCCGTTGGCGGTCAATCAGTGGCAATCAAAATCGACATTTGGTACCGCCTCCGCGACGCCGACTCGGATGGCCACCTTTCGCTCACGCCTGAATCGTACTTTGACCCTGTCGATACACACGAAACGTACGAACAGGACGGCATACCTCGCTTCAACTTCACTTGGCAATATCTCGACGTACCCCGCGATCGACTGCTTTGGTCAATCGAGCGTCGGGCTGGCACCGAGGATGACGCTACTTTCTCAACGCAATACTTCGACGGCGGTCGAACCACCGTCAACCACCGTTCCGACCCAAATGGCTACGAAGAATTGATACACGCTTTTGACTTTGGTGGCACGTACTTTACTGTTCGATCCTTCAAGCAACCGGATGGTCGATGGGTTGCTCACATGGCAACGCACGCCAACAGAGAAACGGACGCTGAACTCTACGCCTTCCCCGCTGACACGTTCTCTCTCGCCGAATCGCTAAGCCTGAAGCTTGCCGCAATCGCAGCGCAAGATTGACCGCCAACATGGTTTTTACGCTAGGCCTTCGGCACACCTTCGCTTGTTTGGCAACGGGCGCTGGCATTGGTACAATCAATCGTGATTCAAACTCCACCGCTTCGTTTAGGGCGGTGTCGTAAAAACCTTCCGTTGTGCGGCAACTCCCGTATGGAAATCATCCGCATCACCGATCAGCAAAACGGAACTCTCACCGAGTTTTACGCTCGCGAGAGCGATGGTTACCGCAATCGTGGTTCCGACACCAACGCTGACATGCTCGCAAGCATGGTTCGCCTGCTCGACGCGCTTGCTGCCACAGATGGCCCAACGCTCTTTGGGGTTACGTCACACTTCCGCTTGCGCTTGCTGAACATTGACGACTATCGTGCCCCAACGGTTGCCACAATCCAATCTGTGATCGACGGGCCAAAGACATTCGGCTTCGACATCGCCTATCCTATGCCCAACAGCGACTCACCTTGGGACAATGCGTGGGTTCATGGGCTTGCATTCGACACTGAAATGGCCGTTCCAATGGTGCTTTCGGCGATCCGTAACTCAGCAAACAGCGTGTAGCCCATGCTCGTGTTGCCGCACAACATGGTTTTTACGCTGAGGCCTTCGGCACACCTTCCATGTTTGGCAACGCGGGCTGGCATTGGTAGAATCTCTCGTAGTTCAGACATCGTTCGCTTCGGTAACGGCGGTGTCGTAAAAACCTTCCGTTGGGCGGACGAGATGTTTGTTTCCGCAACCGCCAGAACCGAACTCGACTTTGACGCAATCGCGACCGATTTGCGCCGAGCGTTTCCAGACTCCACCGTGATCTCCGACGACTACTACGCAACACGCCTCGCCGGCTACACTCGTATCGCCCGCGAAAACGGAATGCCCCTCGATTGTGCTCCGATTCGCTGCCTTGAACGCAACGCCGCGGAGCATGGAGTGTGTCGCCATCTGTCGGTAGTGGTCGCTGCTGGTATCACGTTCAACACTCGAATTGACAAACTTGGTTTGCTGGCCGTTACCCATGATTCTGACGACATCTCCGACGCTGAACCTCTTCTCGTGATTCTTCGGGGACATTCTCTCGAACTTGAGACCTCCTAACAGCTTCACGCCGCCCAACATGGTTTTTACGCTGAGGCCCTTCGGGCACACCTTCCTTGTTTGGCAACGCGGGCTGGCATTGGTACAATTCCCCTGATTCAAACTCCACCGCTTCGTTTGGGGCGGTGTCGTAAAAACCTTCCGTTGTGCGACCTCAGTTAATGACAGCACAGGCACCTGACAAACTCCGGAACGATCACCCTCGCATTGACTTGCGCGGCCTTCGACTGTTTGGGCTGTTGCGTCAAACGCCAATCGCTGCTCATCCGTTCGACGTCGCCGAACTCACTGATACATTCGACTACCCCACACCACCGACCGCCCCGGCGATCCGCCGGTTGACGTCGCTAGGTCGTGGCTACATCGCCCATCACATTCTCAATGCCGACGGAACACTCACTGTTACACACTTTGAAATTCCAGACTCCACTACTTCGTCGCGGGTCATTGTGGAACGTGTTGACGAACCGGTTACCGGAGATTTTTGGCTCGTAATGCGATCAGGATTCTTCGACGATAAAACTACCTACATCCCGTTTCGCACTGGCAAGCTCGTTGAGAATCAATCGAAATGGGTGATTTTTCCGTAGCACGCCGGTCGCACAACATGGTTTTTACGCTAAGGCCTTCGGCACACCTTCGTTGTTTGGCAACGCTCGCAGGCATTGGTACAATTTCACTTAGTTCAGACTCGCTCGCTTCGTTTAGGGCGGTGTCGTAAAAACCTTCCGTTGTCCGTCCCTAGGTTTCTCCAATGCCCAAATTTGGTTGCCGCTGCGGACACACAATCTCTCTCGTTTCCGTTCCGTCGCCTCACGAAGCAAACCTAATCTTTGATCCAGAGTTCGACGAACTGTGCAATCGCCGGACCGCTGCAATTGACGCCTTTCTTGCCGCTGTTCGCGATGGCAAACGCGATCTGTGGATCACCGAATTCTACAGACGGCCACCGTTTGACATCTCTGACGGCTCAATTATTGACGACATTATCACCCGCGAAGACGATTTCTCGTTGGCGATCGTTGTTTGCCCCGAGTGCGGGCGGCTCTACCGACAACGTAAACACGGTGAAAACGAATACGACTGCTATGTCCCCGAATCGACCGATGAATAGCGCCGCCGGGACGGACAACATGGTTTTTACGCTAGGCCTGCGGCACACCTTCGTCCTTTGGCAACGATCGCTGGCTTTGGTACAATCTCCGTAGTTCAGGCATCGTTCGCTTCGTTCAGGGCGGTGTCGTAAAAACCTTCCGTTGGCCGACCTAGACCATGACATTGGTTGCCGAATTCGTTGATCCAGACATCTTCACTGTGGCAGGCGTTTTCTCCGCCGCAGAATGTTCCGCGCTAATCGACCGCGCTGAGTCCATCGGGTTTGATGCCGCATCGGTGCGCACGCATTCTGGCCCCAAGATGATGACCAACATTCGCAACAACGATCGTGTCAATCTCGACGACCCCGACCTTGCTGCCCTGATGTGGTCTCGTATTTCGCACGTCCTGCCCTCGATCGACGATCAACACGCCGTTGGCGTTGACTCCCAGCTTCGTTTCTACCGATACGAACCCGGTCAGGAATTCAAACGGCACAAGGATGGTTCCGTGACTAACGACGCTGGCCATGTCAGCAAACTGTCGTATCTGATCTACCTCAATGGCGACTTTGACGGCGGCTCAACTACGTTTCGCGACTACGATGGCAAGGGTGACTCGCGACGCAAAATCGAACATGTGATCACACCGATTGCTGGCTCCGCATTGCTCTTTCGCCACCAACGCTGGCACGAAGGTTCCGCGCTCGTATCGGGTCGCAAATATGTCCTTCGTTCCGACGTTTTCTACAGTGCGTAGGTCGGCCAACATGGTTTTTACGCTGGGCCTTCGGCACACCTTCGCTTGTTTGGCAACGGGCGCTGGCATTGGTACAATCAATCGTAGTTCAGGCATCGTTCGCTTCGTTTAGGGCGGTGTCGTAAAAACCTTCCGTTAGCGGACACTAGCTTTTTTCATGGGCACACACATTGACGTCTTGTTTGCCCGCGACACTTCGCTGTCCATTGACGCCCTGAACACGCGCCTGAACAACACTTTCAAACAGCTGCAACCCGACCTCAACGTTCTAGCTGCCACCGCATTCCACTCTCGGGACACTGCAACTTGGGACTTATCGCACTTTCCGCGAGATGGCTCCGAGCCTGAATACATATTCGCGGAGGGTCCGCATGGTTTCGACGTCAACATCTACACACATGTTGCGACGCTAGGGTCCGCATTTCGTTTTCGGCACCTGCATGCCCCGGAATCCCAGGTAGCTAAACCGTTACAAAACATTGTTCATGCCGTTGCCCGGAATCTCTCCGGTAATCTGACGTTTATTGCCGTTGCTGGTGGCATGGGCGGCTCGGACCATGTGCTCGATCACGTTTACTACAATAACGGTGACATCGACTCGGCCGCACAGCTGCTGATCGAGCAACACGGTGATCCATGCGGATGTTGGGATGACCTGAACGGTGACTCGAATGGCTGGCTCTTTTGTGATTCCCGTGTCCGCTAACATGGTTTTTACGCTAGGCCTTCGGCACACCTTCGTTGGTAGGCAACGGGCGCTGGCATTGGTACAATCTCTCGTGATTCAAACTCCACCGCTTCGGTAACGGCGGTGTCGTAAAAACCTTCCGTTGTCGGTCGCAGGCTTAATCGGTGGCAATCCGCACAAAAGGCAGAGCATCATTTGACTACAACGGTCGTCCGTTCGTTTGGCACGTTGTTGATGACTGCGTGCTGCGCATTGCTTCCACTGACAAACAATTCTCCGTTGGATACGATCTGATTGGGCACAATCGTCTGCTTGCGGTAGCTGGCCCCGAATTCATCGGCGTCCCCAAAACGGTTCGGCGTCCCACGTGGATTGTTCCACCCGAACTGCCGACCGAAATCGGCGGTCGCACTGTTCGCGTCATCCTCGACTGGTGTTTCGACCCGAATCACGAAATCGTCCACTACGTTGGTCCACCAAGCACTACCGTCCATCGCGCATGGGACTCGCTTGACGCGGAATCTTGAATCAAACCGTTTTGGCGGTTCAGCGACCGACAACATGGTTTTTACGCTAGGCCTTCGGCACACCTTCGTTTGTTGGCAACGTGCGTTGGCATTGGTACAATCTTTCGTGATTCAAACTCCACCGCTTCGTTTAGGGCGGTGTCGTAAAAACCTTCCGTTGTATGCCCCTAGTCGATATGGCGCTGTCAAAACGTAATTCCAAACCGATTACGATTGACGACGTCGAGTTCCGCTGGGCCGTCTCCGCTCGTTCGCAAGCCGTCACCGAAATGGTGACCGTCGTGGTGCAGCCGCCCGATAACGGCTGCCGCCTCGCTGTGACCGTCCCATGCCGTGACTATTGGCTCAACATTCAATCTCCACCGGCTGCGTCGTACAACATTCACGCGGTCACTCCGGGATTCGTACGCCGGATTACCGACGACGCCCGTGCGCTCGGCTGGCAGCCGTTCTCATCTGGCCCGCAATTCACCGTGTCTTGCGTGGTCGCCGAGGCCCGCGGCAACGCTGGCGAGACTTGTCACGCTTGCTGGCAATGCCCCGACTGTGACCACTGGTACTCTGACGACATTGAATTTGGTGAACAACCACCGCTAATGTCATCCTGTGGCCGCTCCAAACATCATTCTGGCGGGCGCTCAACCAATGTCATACTTTTCTGGTAGCGCACCGGGGCATACAACATGGTTTTTACGCTAGGCCTTCGGCACACCTTCGTTGGTAGGCAACGGGCGCTGGCATTGCTACCATTTCTCGTGATTCAAACTCCACCGCTTCGGTAACGGCGGTGTCGTAAAAACCTTCCGTTGTCGGTCACTCATCAAATGCGAACGCCAGACGAAATCGCTGCTGAGCTTGCCGATACGATTCGGCACATTTACGCCCGGCCGTCGATGTACGCGCGACCTGACAACATCGAATCGACACTCTGGAACTTTCACTGGGCATGGGCAATCGTCTACGAAACCGAACAGCTTTTTCGCGACACGCATATCGCCAAACTACGCGAATTTGACGCGGCATCGGGCCTCGTCTCGCGATTCAAGGGCGATAATCCCGATGCGTCCGATGACGACGCGCAGACATTTGCGTTCCAGCACTGGCGCGAAATCTCTGCCGCAATGAACGTACCGCTGGATTCGTAGTGTCCGTGACCGACAACATGGTTTTTACGCTAGGCCTGCGGCACACCTTCCTTGTTTGGCGACGTGGGCTGGCCTTGGTACAATTTCCGGTAGTTCAGGCATTGTCCGCTTCGTTTAGGGCGGTGTCGTAAAAACCTTCCGTTGTACGCCAGAGACCTCAACCTACTTGGCTGGCCATGCCGCTTGACTCAATCAACTTCAACGCGTTCACTTTCGACAAGTACTTCTGGGAGGGCAAGCACGCAATTCCATGGCTCGCTGCGGTTGTCGAAATCGTAATTGACGGCGACCCTACACGTATCCCTGACACGCAACGTTCAATACTCGCTTTCGTCCACGACCTGCCTAGCTCGACCCGCGAAACGCTTCAGCAGTACATTTACGACGAATATCAATCCGAAATCTACGGCGCTTACTCCGGTGGCGATGATGTCACACCTCCGATTTCTGGGCCAACCGACATCTGGAACCTTATTTCTGAACCGGGCGTCGCAATCTCCGACATTGCAGAACCCGAACGTCACTTCGTCGTCTCGTTTGAGTGCGTATGGGATCCCGAACACGGACTCTCGATTCTATTCAATGATCGCGGTGAACCCGTAGACATCGGCGGGCAGGGCGACCACTTCTAGGCGTACAACATGGTTTTTACGCTAGGCCTACGGCACACCTTCGTTGGTAGGCAACGGGCGCTGGCATTGGTACAATTTCTCGTGATTCAAACTCCACCGCTTCGGTAACGGCGGTGTCGTAAAAACCTTCCGTTGGCCGACGCAGGTGCAATGAAACGCAAACTGTTACTCGATCACGCCAATACGTTGTGCCAGATGCTCTACAGTCGCCGACTGGAACGCGATCGCGACATTCTAATTGCACTTCCCGCTGGAACGGTGACCGTTGACGTGCTGACTGGCGCGGTTTCGCACGACACCGCTGGGCATCTTGACACTGCATTCGGTGATGATTTCGCCGACTGGTTTCGCGAAAAACGCGATGATGCTGGCATCCCTGACGACTACATTGTTTCTGCAACGCTGACCATCGCAATCGACCCGGCACGTCCACACCCGTCTGATTGGCTCGGCCCGTTCGATCGGTGGTCGCCAAAATGCGATATCGTTACACGCGACCGCACCTACGCTGCGGAGATCGGCGAACTCGGCGAGTTCCGCCCGATGATGTGATGCGCGTAGCGTCGGCCAACATGGTTTTTACGCTAGGCCTTCGGCACACCTTCGTTGGTAGGCAACGGGCGCTGGCATTGGTACAATCTATCGCAATTCAAACTCCACCGCTTCGGTAACGGCGGTGTCGTAAAAACCTTCCGTTGTGCGGCGAGGCTCTCTCCATTGGCAAACGATTACGAATGCCCGTCGTGCAAACTTGGATTCTGTCTTGGAACGTATCACCAAAACATCCACGACGATGGCTACTTCGGACGCACGCAGTGCGTTTGCACCAATTGCGGACTTCAGCACTCTATTCACCGTCCGATGCCCGATTCGGACGTGACGCCCACATTGGAATCGCAACCCAATCTGCTAATTGACGCGTTCTTTCAACGTCGATCCGTCCGCAGGCTGCGCTGCCCATATCCTGACTGGTCGCATCTCACCGCGCTAACGCACATGGAAATCGAAAACTTGTGCTGCCAACGTTGCGACACCAAAACCCTGACATCTGAATGGCCGCGAGACGGTGCTCCTTGCCCCAACTGTGGCGGACACCTTCCCGCTGAACCCGTTTGCACATGGTTCACGTAATACCGCTACACTCGCCGCACAACATGGTTTTTACGCTAGGCCTTCGGCACACCTTCGTTGGTAGGCAACGGGCGTTGGCATTGGTACAATTTCTCGTGATTCAAACTCCACCGCTTCGGTAACGGCGGTGTCGTAAAAACCTTCCGTTGTGCGGCAACAACCTATGGAGAAGTTCAACTTTGCCACGGCATGGATTTTCGCTTCGGTGACCGCCGAGGGTGGTGTTGACCTTCCAATGCTCATTGGGACGGCTGACTCTCTCAATCACGCGATCCCAACTGTTGGCGAAATTTCTCGGTCGCTCAAAGCTTTGCATATTTGCGGACTGGTTGAAATCGCTGATGGTCGCATCCAACTCACGGATCACGGTCGCACCGTTGCTGATGATGGCTTTGGTCGACGCGGCGGACGCTTCTCAATCCCGGACAACATGCGCAAATCGCTCGATGCGGCGACCCATCCCACAATCGAAACGAAACCCGATCTCTCCTTCGTCACCGATGAAACGGTGTCCGCCGCGTTCCAAGAATACCGCAAGATGCTGGGAACCTGATTGGCACTTCAGTTGCCGCACAACATGGTTTTTACGCTAAGGCCCTTCGGGCACACCTTGGCTCTTTGGCAACGGGCCATGGCCTTGGTACAATTCCTCGCAGTTCAGACATCGCTCGCTTCGTTTAGGGCGGTGTCGTAAAAACCTTCCGTTACGCGACCTACCGTAGAGTCGATGCTTACGTTCCTTCTCGCAATCGCTGTCGACCTGCTGACTGGTTCGACCCGCAAGGCACTGGAGGCCGTGGAGTCCTTTGAACGTCCACCTGTATCACCGTCAACGCGGTGGCTGCGAACGACCGCGCTGCTGTTCTTTCTGCTGGCGTCTGGGTGCCTGCTATCTGCTGGCGTCATCTTCGCTCTAAACCCAAACAACGTCGCCAACGAGTTCGTCGGTTGGACTGGCGTTGTTTGCCTGCACGTCTGCCTGCTCTGTGCTTTTCGCTACTCGTATGTCAACTCCATTTCGTAGTTGCCGGTCGCGTAACATGGTTTTTACGCTAGGCCTTCGGCACACCTTCGTTGGTAGGCAACGGGCGCTCGCATTGGTACAATACTTCGTGATTCAAACATCGCTCGCTTCGTTTTGGGCGGTGTCGTAAAAACCTTCCGTTGGCGGACACAGAATGGATACCTTCATACCTGTTATCCGCAAGATCCTCGTCATTGGCATCTGGATCTACGTCGGATACCAAATGCTCCCCGCTGCACGCTCAACTGATCGCAATGGATTCCTTTGGTACTTCATTGGTCTCTTCTCGTTCTACATCCCTTTTGCGCTAATTGGCTTTGTCCCGCCTGTGCTTATGCTCATCGCGATGAAGAACGGTGTCGCGATTCCATCCGCCGTATTCAACACGGTTGGCGTTGGTGCGTTCTCTTTAGGCGTAACGGCAGGCTTTGCCTGCCTGCACCGTGCGCGATCCGCCGCATTGGCTCCGCCCCGGTCGTAGCGATGCCCGGCAGCGTAGTGTCCGCCAACATGGTTTTTACGCTAGGCCTTCGGCACACCTTCGTTGGTAGGCAACGGGCGCTGGCATTGGTACAATTACCCGTGATTCAAACTCCACCGCTTCGTTTGGGGCGGTGTCGTAAAAACCTTCCGTTATGTGCCGCAGTCTTTCGGTGCGCGAACCTTGGGCACGAGTTCGTGTCGTCCACTGATATGACCAGCTACCTCGCACATCACACCAAGAAAAAACAAATCCTCGCCCGCAAAGAGGCGGCACTTCAGCGTTTGATCGACTCCGCTGCGCCAGATCGCAAACTGATTGCTGCCGCCGAAGAGGTGCGTGATGCTCGTATTCGCGTGCTACATGTCCAGCGATCCGTCATTGTTCCCAAAGGTGACGCCGATACTCAATACGCCAAGATTGACGCAAAGATCGAACGAATTGCTGAGACAACAGCGATCGCAATCCTTTCGGAATTCGGCTGTGCGATTGATGCGGATGGAGACGTCACTGGTCGTGCAAGCGGCACATAACATGGTTTTTACGCTAGGCCTTCGGCACACCGCTGTCGTTTGTTCAAGCCGCCCTCCGGTGGTAGAATCTTTATTAGTTTAGGCATCGCTCGCTTCGTTTAGGGCGGTGTCGTAAAAACCTTCCGTTGTGCGGACTAGCGTAAACAAGATGTCAGCTCCAACCGAGATTCAATACAAGCAGCTCGAACGCCTGCTAGCCAACCTTGAGATGGCGATTCCCGTGCATTGTCGCCAGCACGAAGACGGTTCCGTGCAGGTTGACGCTGGAAACCCGTACGTGATTCGCGACCGCGATCAAATGGACGCTTTTCTCAATGACGTCATGGACATCAACACTGATGTCGAGCCTGATGAACTGTTCGACGAATTCCTCGGATTGCTCGACCCGTACTGCGACTACTGATGGTCCGCCGCACAACATGGTTTTTACGCTAGGCCTACGGCACACCGCTGTCGTTTGTTCAAGCCTCCATCCGGTGGTAGAATCTCTCGTAGTTCAGGCATCGTTCGCTTCGTTTAGGGCGGTGTCGTAAAAACCTTCCGTTGGGCGACCTACCCGAATAGATGCTCAAGCTTCAATCCATCCAAGACTTCCACGACGTCAGCGACGCTTCGGAACTCGCTGGCCTGCTGGAGCGTCTCATCGCGCCGGACGGCACCGGCGCGTTCTGGCTCCACCGCGATGGCGAATGCGAACTGGCGCTATTCCTCAACGGACGCCGCGCTGCTGTATACCGCTCCACAGATGGTTCGTGGTCGTCCACTCCACACGCATCGGACGATGACTGCGAGCAGTTCCGACTCGAAAACGGCCAGATTGACGACTTTCCACTTTCTCAATGCGTTCCAACGGCGGATGGCATCGCGGCGTTTCTCGCTACGGCCCGGACTGGACAACTCTCTGGCAACATCGCGTGGGATTGACCGGTCGCCCAACATGGTTTTTACGCTAGGCCTTCGGCACACCTTCGCTCTTTGGCAACGGGCGTTGGCTTTGGTACACTTTCAGGTAGTTCAGGCATCGTCCGCTTCGTTCAGGGCGGTGTCGTAAAAACCTTCCGTTGGCCGACCTAAGTTTTCCCTATGTCCTGCCGTTGCTCCGAATTCGCTGACCTTGAACTCGAACGCGAGCAGATCAAGCAACGCAGCAAGCAGTCGAAGACGCTTCTCGCCGACCTATCGTTTGTCGTTACCCACGAGGACGTCGAGCACGCCCTCTATCGCTGCGATTCGTGCGGTTGCCTCTGGCAACGCGCATTGGCTTGGAACTGGGGCAATATCGAATACTTGTTCAAAATCCCTGCGATCACCTCGGACGACTGGCTCGTCCTGCCCTTCGTTGACCCCGATTCAGTGCTCATCTGGGTCGCCATGATGGAACGATTTCTCACACAGGGGACATTTGAGCCGTCTGGTAATCCTTGCCGCCGCGACGGCTGCGAGCGCCCCGGCATTAAACTCTCGGTAAACTGCCTCGTGCATCACATTGAATCGGTACAACGCTTGGGCAACCTGCCTGCTACTCCGGATGGTCGCTGGCTGCCGTGCTATTCCAAGGTTTCGCCCGACTCACTCGACACATACGTTGCGGGCTTGCAACCGTAACAGAACGCCACGGTCGGCCAACATGGTTTTTACGCTAGGCCTTCGGCACACCTTCCGCGTTTGGTCACGCGGGCTGGCCTTGGTACAATCTTTCGTAATTCAGGCATCGTTCGCTTCGTTCAGGGCGGTGTCGTAAAAACCTTCCGTTGTTGGTCACAGGTCTATCGTGATGGTTGGCATCCCGGACACGTTCCCTATAACGCACGACGACTATCACGCGAATCACATCGGCAGGCTTCTGGACGGTCGTCAGTTCTTCCTTACGAATCCATTTGTTCCCGCGATTGGCGATAGCGATGGTAGCGAATACATCGCACTATTCATATTCGATCCCGCCGGCAACTTGCTCGCAGCCCAAATCGACAGTCTCGGCCCCCGAAAATCACTGGACCAAAACGCGGCATCAAAACTCTACGAAGATCGCTTGGCGTCACTCTGTGATGCTCAGTTCACCGATATCCGCATCGCACCATTCAAAACCGTTCACGAGGGCGTTGAATTTGGACTTATTCCGCGCGAACGCAATGACGAAGAGGACGTTCCTGCAATCGAAATCCAACCCGGCAACTACATGGCGTTCTTTGAACCGTGGGACGGCGAATACTATACGTAGTGGAAACCGTTATCGCAGTTCAGTGACCAACAACATGGTTTTTACGCTAGGCCTTCGGCACACCTTGGCTCTTTGGCAATGGGCCAAGGCTTTGGTACAATTTCTCGTAGTTCAGACATCGTTCGCTTCGTTTAGGGCGGTGTCGTAAAAACCTTCCGTTAGCCGCTCGCAACCGATGACTGACAATCCCTACCAGTCACCACAACCCAACTCCAGCGATGGCGCTTCCCCAGAGGTCGATTCAACGCCACCCCAAGCCAAGCCTCGGACGGGCGCTCTGGTCACACTCGCCCTCGGATGGAACATTCCGATAATCACAAACTTCTACCTGCTATTCACAGGTGCGATTTCCGATCGCACATCAGACCTACTAATGGCTAGTTGGGCTGCGACAATTCCATTTTTCGTCTTGGTCTTCGCCTACACTCCGTCCATACAGCGCTGGCTGCTAACTAGTGTCTGTCCAGAAATCGCATGGCCGCAGGAATTACGACTAATTTCGAAGAAAAGCTCCCCGAAGATCGAACCCGCAAGCGGGTTCGCGCGTTGGAATTGTTGACTAAAAGCAATTTCAAACGCGCGTTTGAAATTGCTTTTAGTCAACAATTCCAACGCGCGAACCCGCTTGCGGGTTCGATCTTCGGGGAGCTTTTCTTCGAAATTAGTCGTAATTCCTGCGGCCATGCGATTTCTGGACAGACACTAGCTACGGGAAAACCGGGAAGTTGTTTCGAGACAGTTACTAAATCATTGATCCTGAAACTCAAACGCACCGATGTCGCGCGTTCCTTGTATCGCTTGACCTCGTTGGTCCGTTGGCAGATCGTTGTTGCTGCCGGCATCGATCGCGGGACTGTCTTTTAACAACGCTCGGGTCTTGGTCGGACCGCCATTGTCGGCAAGCGGGCCAAGCAATGGGTCGACGCCGGTTAGATTGTTGCCGCCGTCAATGTACATGCCTTCGCCCGACCCGATGATGGAGTGTGAAATCGTGGCTTTGAAATCGCTGATCGTGCGAACATCC
Organism: Rubripirellula tenax; assembly: GCF_007860125.1. Classification (NCBI taxonomy): domain Bacteria; kingdom Pseudomonadati; phylum Planctomycetota; class Planctomycetia; order Pirellulales; family Pirellulaceae; genus Rubripirellula; species Rubripirellula tenax. Next base: position 234,069 of record NZ_SJPW01000005.1, on the reverse strand, counting down.
ATCGGTTTTCCATCCACATCAATGTTGCCGGAAAAGAGGCAGTTGGTGACATTGACCTGACCAGAAAAGGGGCCAGCAGGTTGCTGGTTGCAGTACAGGCCACCACCGCGATTATCAGTAAACGTGCAGTTCTGAATTTGCAGATTGCAGCCTCTCTTTGTCCCACCAACCGCACCGCGGTCGCGCGATCGGTTGTTTGCAAAAGTGGAATTGACAATTTTCATCGACCCGCTACATAGAATCACGTTCGCATCGCCAGAATTCCCATCGACGCGTTTGTTTCCGATGAACGAACACGAATCGATCGAGGCTTCCAACGCTCCATACGCGCCGATGGCTGTCCCCTCGTTAGCAGAATTCTGTTCAAACGCACATCGAACGACTTCCAATACCGAATCGCTCGCAGCGTAAAGCATGTTGCCCGAAGCGGTGATGACATGATTGTTATCAACGCGGCAATCCGCCAGTGAAAGCGACTCATAGACGCTGATAATACTGGGGTTGGTTTGAACATGGACCGGTTGGTCTGAAAAGCCCGCCGTCAAACGCATGCCCGAGATTGAAACGGTTGCACGATTCTGTGCTTCGCCATCGTCGATGATCAACAGTCGGTGCGCATCGGATCCGCTGAGGGAGAGTTCTTTCCATCCCGGACCGACGATCGTGACGGACTTGTCGATGTGAATCGGCCCCATTCTCAACTCGATCGTTCCAGTGACCGAAAACTCGATCGTGCCACCCTCGGCGACAGCGATCACCGCTTCACGCAGCGACACACGATCGTCATCGGGCAGATAAAAATCGTCCCCCAAATCATTGACGACGATCCGTGCTTCCGAAGAACCTGTTTCGATCTTCGCTATGCTCCGGCGATGACGATAGATCGCATCTGCTGACTCCCGCACGATCGGCAATAGCGCTGGATTGGGGGCACTCGTTTTGGTCTGAACGCTTTTTGCAAGATCAAGCGAAAGGTTTTCGATCGGCTGATTGTTGGCGAGTTGGCAAAGTGCCGCGAGCGATCGGGCGGTAACGAGATCGGTCAAGCCAAGGTCAGCGGCGGTCTGCAGAGACCGCTGCGCAGCGTCGAAATTGCCGATTCGATACTGGGCTAAGGCGTGGACCAGAAGGTAATCCGGATCGCCAGGATTTTTCTGGATCGCCTGTTCGGAAATCGCGAGTCCTCGCTCGGGATCGTGCGTTTTGCGCTGTGGATCGCAGACGAGATCTCGAGCCAGCCCGTGCATTTTCTGATGAGAAAATTCATCATTAGTCGGCAAGTTCGTTTCGAGTGACTCGACTTTCGCGAGGGCCGCAAACGGAGCCAAATCACCGTCTCCATTCTTGTGAGCCGACGGCGCTAGCCGCGCGTATCCCGACAACCCGTGTGCAGAACCCGCGGCTAGCGCCGTCGGCTCAGGATTTGTTAGCGACGGCAAAATGGCTGCGGACGTCTGTACAACACTGAACTTTTCAAAAACCGATTTCGACTCGGCGTTCAGCGGCATCGACAACAACTCGCGTCCGGTTGGCACATCCCAGACTTTGACCGACTGACTGTCTGCTGACATGAAACGCGAATCGTCTTCATTGAATCCGAAAATGATTTTTGACGGAGCATCTTGGAGTCCGCGAAGCGTTTGCAACCTGGTTTGTTGATCGGCATCCCAAATGATGATGGTTTGATCGCTGCCACCGGTCGCGATCAGTCCGTCCTGATTGCTCCAACAGACTCTTTGGATCAGTTCACCGGGATCATGCCCGTAAAAGTGCGCGAGTTCCTTGCAAGCTTGCGTGTCCCAGAGTTTAAATTCTCCGCCACTGGCAGTCACAAACCTGTCGCCGGTGGGACTCAGCGAAACGCCCACATGCGCAGACTCGATACTTCCGCTCTTTGCCTTAACCACGTTGGCGTCGACGAGAAAACTCTTGATGTCCCCCGTTCGCCCACTGAAAAGCGACACCACTCCTTTAACCGACGACACAACGAAGTCGCCACGACTGTCGATCTGCGGCTTCGTTTCGCTGAACGCACCGGCCTGGCCAATCAAATCCCAGCTTCGAGTGTCAAATACAATCTGCCCGTCGTCGCCATATTGCTTTTCTTCAAAGAAGACAGCGCGATCCACCTTCGGAAACCACTTCGCCTGAACCGGCCCTTCCTTGGGCGAAAGACTTGCCATCAGTTGCCCGGTCTGGGCGTCCAACACGCTTACGTTGTGGTCCTGTTGTACCCATCGCCAACGACCGTCCGGGCTGACACCTTCTTGGTCGAGACTTGCGTTAGCAGGCATGGGCACCAGATCATTGTTTGGCGTCCAAAAACGAATGGCACCATCATCACCGCTGGACGCAATCAGTTTTCCCGATGGATGTGCAGCCACGGCGAGAACGTTTTTCATGTGTCCACGGTAGGACACGATCTTTTCTCGCGACTCTAAATCGTAGACATCAACGCGCCCGGCACGATTGCCGACAATCATCTGCTTGCCATCGGGTGAAAACGTGACGGCATCTGCGGTGGTCAGATCAGACGTTCGAAATAACAGCTTGGGAAGACGCTCGCCGCGATTGACTTCAAAAAGGGAAATTCCGATCGAGACGTTTCCCACTGCGATCCGTCGCCCATCAGGATGCCAACACAGGCAGCTTAGGTCGTTAAAAGAGTTCAACACCTGGACGTCGATTTGCGTTTGCATTTCGCAACCTGCAAAGACAATGGTGACGCCCATCTTGGGTCCGCCCACGGCGATGGCATCGCCCTGAGGTCGAGCCAGCATCCAATTGGCGCGAGTTTGGTTGCCGTCTTGGTGTTGCAGTATGAATTGTGTGAACCGTTCCAATGCGAAAAATTCGCCGGCAGGATTCTTTGCTGTTGGTGCGGACCCAACCGTGATCAAGTTGGGGAACTTGCCCCAACCGACCGTGCTCAGCACGGCATCGCCGCCCGCAACGCGAATCGTTTGAACGAGTTCACAAGTTTGCGTGTTCCAAAATCGCAAGTCCGAATCGCCGCGGACGGTCGCGACTTCGCTGTCGTCATGACTGAGCGCGAACCGCTGGATCCCCGGCATTTCGATTTTCTTGATCAACTCACCCTGATGATCCCAGATGAACAAACCACCTTGGCTGCCGCAACCGAATAGACGCGTCCCATCGGCTGACCACTGCAACTGATGAAAGAAGCCCTCGAAGTTGGTCAGCATGGTTTCCGACTGATTCGACAGTGACAGCAGGTAATGCCACTCCCAGCCACGAATGTCCTTTTCATCTTGCTTGGGCTGCTCGTCTTGCTTGGGAACATAGCGGCGTAGCGCCGTCTGCATCCGCCGCACGTCACCATTTTCCCAGTCCTGATACGACTGCCGAATATCGGCAAAGTAGGCGTTCTGGTTGGCCGCATCACGTTGACGATTGGCCCGCTGCGATTCCGCCGTTTTTTCCATCGCCAGTTGGGCTTGCGCTCGTTCCTGCGCCCGAAAGTGAAACGCGGCGAACGTGGAACCGATCGCACCGCAAACCAACAACAATGCGATCGCAGCAATCGACGATGCCAACGAGGCATTGTTGTTCGACCACAACCACAACCGTTCCGCCGCACCGACTCGGCGAGCCCGAATCGGGCGACCGTCCAAAAAGCGTTCCAAGTCGTCCGCCATCGCCGCAGCGGTGCGATACCGCCTGCGTGGCTCCTTCTCCATCGCCTTTTCGACGATCGTCTGCAAGTCACGGGGAACGCGGGTGTTCAGAGACCGCAGCGACGGCGGACCTACTTCTTGGATCGCGGAAATCAAACTGAGTCGATCATGTCCAGCAAACGGCGACTGCAGCGCCAACATCTCATAGAGGGTCACGCCCAGCGAATACACGTCACTGCAAGCGTCACAAGTACCCGCAAAACGTTCCGGTGACATGTAACGCAGCGTGCCCACAACGTCACCGTCACGTGTCAAGTCGACGTCATCGGTTTTGGCAAGTCCAAAGTCCGTGATCCAGGCGACTCCTTGAGGATCCAAGATGATGTTGGACGGTTTGATGTCGCGATGAACGATGCCTCGCTGGTGAGCGTGCCCAAGACCATCAGCGATCTGACGTCCGATGCGCGCGATGTTGCGAAAGAACGGCTTGGACTGCTGGGATACGCTTGTCGTCGCGGAACTTGTCGTAGTGGAACTCGCCAAGAGTTGCGGCTTGATTATTTCATCACCGAAAGTCTTCGCGACTTCCGCTACGGTTGGTTCGGCTTCCTCGGGCAAACCGTGACGTGATTTTGATTCATCGTTGTCGCGAATCTCGCGTAGCTGACGAATCACTTCGTCAAGCGAATGGCCTTCGATGAACTGCATCGCATAGAAACAGTGCCGCCCGTCGTTGCCGACCTCGAACACTGGCACAATGTTGGTGTGGTGAAGCCCGGCCGCTGAACGGGCTTCCAACTGAAAACGAGCCAGCGAGTTCGCATTGCCGAACGAATGCTCTGGCAAAACTTTCAAGGCGACTTTTCGCGACAAAGACAACTGCATCGCTTCGTAGACGACACCCATCCCGCCACGTCCCGCGACACGAAGCAATCGATAGTCAGCGATTTCGGGCAGACCGAATTCTTGCTCGGGCAATGGTTCCGCAGGCTTTCCAGCCGCGAACGACTCAGCACCAAGACCATGCAGAAGACGTAGCGTTTCCAGCATCCGCCGGAGCGGCACTTCGATGGCAGGGTTCGCAATCACGGTGGGATGCGAGGCGACAAACGCATCGATGTCCAAAATCGTTCCGCTACGTACCGCCAACAGAAACTCATCAGCGATCTCATCCACTAAGACATCAACGTCAAGTGAACGATCCGAATCGGCATCTTCGGGTCCCGGATCTGTCATGGTTGATCAGTTATGGTTAAACCACTGTTCAAGTCCAGGAACGTCTTGCATCGCCGTTCGCAATCGATCGATCGCTCGAACGAATCGTTTGCTGGTCGTCTGTTTTGATAATTTTAGAATCTCGGCCGCTTCGCCATTGGTGACGCCCTCGAATATTCGCAAGGCGATGATCTCGCGGTCGTCTTGATCCATTTGCTCAAGCAGTTCGTGCAGTTTAGCTTTTTGTTCCGAGCGAATCACCTTTCCCGATGCCGAGGATAGCCGATCCATCAGCGCGGCGGCCAATGAAACCGATGTTGCACCCAAGCCCATCTCGCGGTCGATCGACACGTCGCGCCGGGCGTCTCGCATCTGAGTAGTGACATGGTGACGGTGCACGGCCATCAGCCGTTCCATCGTGACAAGTCGCATCCACACCAGCGGCGACATACTTTGTTTCGACTTGAAATCGTCGAAACGCTTGGCCAGATCCAAAAACGATTCTTGAATCACGTCCGACGGATCGACACGGCCGCGCAAATTGGCGTCCATCCGAAACGCAACCATCGATCGCAGCTTCGCGCGATTGCGCTCAAATAAATCCGCCAAAGCCGATTCGTCTCCAAGCCGTGTGCGAGTGGCTAATTCGTCTACCTCTTCATTCATGTCAGCATTCTGCCTGTCGAATGGGTGCGCGTCGGTTCGGCGAGTGTAGCCAATGCCGGCAGTCAATGTTCACAAGTGTTCGTAGTTTCAGCGGGAGAGGTTGTCCCGCCAACCAGCAGCCATGTGCGAACCAGTGAACACAAGCTCATGCAAACATCTAGTTTCGCGAACTTTTCCAGAATTGTTGGATTTCCAGGCGACTTTACACGGGGGGCCGCAGGCATACCCATAGCAGAGAACATTTCATCGAAAGGGAGATCATGCGTCGATTCCGCAATGCACTGGGCCGAGGTGAAGCCACGCAACGCCAAAGTTCGAGCGGTAACCCAATGAGTCAAATGCAAGAAGGGCGAAGCAATGGCGTCTAATTTAACAGGTAAGTCAAGTTCTCCGCTGCTGAAGTACGCGTTGATCGGCGCTTCATTGATTGGCACGATCGGATTGGCGGGGTTCGGGGTGAGTCGCTTTTTGCGTGAGGGAGCAACCGACGTCGTCGACCCCTCGGCTCCGACACAGGACGATTTTCCAGCCGGTTTCGCGATGGGTTCTCTCTCGGCTACGGAACCGATCGAGAAGATCAGGATCACGATCGAAGCCGAGCCAGGCGCGGCGATTAACGAAATTATCGATCTGCATTTGGGCTTCGGATTTCCGTTACGACTGAGTCCCAGCACCACCAGCGAAGCGGGGCCTGTCTTTGCAGCGTTGCCCTCCGGTTCGTCATTGGGCACGGATGTGAATGCGATCCCCGCCGGACAGCTCGTTTGGTTTCAATTCGATCCAAGCGACAAATCAAGTGATCGGGATCCGCTGCAGACGTCGCACACGTTGCTGAGCGGCTTGACGGTCGGCGATATCAGCCAGATCGGATTCGCATCGCGAGGTGTCGCTGACTGGACGCTGGCGAAATACAAGATCGAGTTGAACGACAAACTCTACGCGGCCAATGGATCCTTCAAGCAAAGCCTGAAACAGGCCAGAGAGCAGTATCAATTCGAAGTGACGGAGATGTTGGCGAGAAACGATTCACTCGGCAGCGAAGTTCGCGAATTGAAAACGATCGTTGATGCCGGTTTAGGTTCGGAGATGGACGAGCAATCGCTTGCAGCAAAAGAGAGAGAGCTAGCAGGGTTCGTCGAGCCGCTGCGACGAATGGGCGGCCAATTGCTAGGGCAATTCCCATCCGTTGTCGAAACCGAAGGCGGTTTTCAGCCGTTGGTTGCCTCCGATCGAGTCTCCTCGATTCGCGTTGAAATGCTCGCCGGCGGTGTCGAGCGACCAGGCACCTTGAATCCGCTTTACTTGCGCGCTGGTGGCCGCAAGTTTTTACTTTCGTCCGAACTTGCACCTTTGAACGACGCCCCGAACGAGCAGGTGTTTGAGTTAACGCCGGTCGACTTGGGCTTTGATCCTGTCAGCCGAAACGACATCAAAAACTTTTCGATCGGATTGCTCGGCAGCAACCAACCGCTCGATCAAATACCTGATAGCGCCAAGTTGCAACGTGTGAGTTTAGAGGTCGACGGAGAGAGTGTTTACGACAGCGAACCCATTCAAAGCGATCGGCAATCGCTCGAGAGAGTCATCCTGGTTCCGCCTGCTCACCGTGATGAACGGGGGCAAGTCGTGGTGAACCCTAGCGATGACTTTGAGCGTTACGCATGGATGCCGGGACTAAAGATTCCTCAAACACGTCCGATCAAAAGCCAGAACGGGCTCGGCAAAATCCCGGCAGAGAGCACACGCCAAAGTGGGCCAGATACCGCTGTCGCGACAACAACAAGCACGGGCTCAAGCCCGGGTGGAAAGATTCCGGGTGGAAAGAGCAGTGGCGTGGGACCAAGCGACCCAAGCGAGAGTGTCGTGGGTGCAAGTGGTTCGACTTCGGTTCCGGGAAAGACCAACGGTAGCGATGGACCGAACGTCGCCGCTGGGAGTGGTCCCGATTCAGATCCCGGGACAAGTGATATCGATTCAGGCCTCGGCAGCGACGGTGGTGATCCAGGTGCGAATCTAGCCAATGCAGGTGGAAGTGATTCCGGTTCTGGCAACAGCGGACCTGGCAGCCGTGGTCCTGGTATCACAGGCCCACCTGATTCAGGCTTTGGAAGCGGGGGGCCATCTCTTAGCGGAGGTTCGTTCCCGCCAGGCCCAGGTTTCTCAGGTGCAGGCCCTGGCTCATCAGGTCCTGGCCCCGGTTCATCGGGTCCAGGCTCGTCAGGTCCAGGCTCGGCAATGAACCCTCCCACACGTTCCTTCATAAATACGGCAAATCCGAATGACCCTGTCAACATTGAAACGCTGATTGACGATTTGATAGCAGCCCTTGCTAACCGTCCCGGCAGCTCAACACCTTCGAATCCAGCGGGGCCAGGAAACGTTCCTGGAGGCGCCAACCCAAACACTGCCAACCCAACGGTGATTCCGGCGCCGAAAAAGTTGCAGATCAGTTTTGTCGGATTCGGGGGTGTGTCGGTTCCGGCCGATGGCTCGCCATGCACGGTCAATTGGGAAGTGGAGAACTCCCAGGAAGTCAAAGAATTCCAGGTCAGGTTGTGGGCTAGGCTTCCTCATCGCGGCAGCCAAGTACCCATTCTGATTGGCGAGTCAGAACGAGTTCCGAACTTGTTGGCATCCGGATCGGGAGTCTTTCGATCGGCTCCAGTACCCGCGATCGATTTGGCCAGCACGTTGCTCAGCGCCAGCGAACACCACCGTGCGATGGTGGAACCCGAAGTCATCGCCTTCGACAGCGATGGCAACATGATCTCGCAGGGCGGCGCAGCAAAAGGACCGATGTTGCCGCTGCTAACCAAGGATTCCCAGCTTAACCAGCAGCGGTTTGTTATCGGACGAGATCCAAGCATTCAACTCCGCCGACAATCGAGCGTCCAAGCACAATTCCAGATCGACGGTGACGGGTTTGACGCACCCGTGTCAACGATCCCTTGGAATCCGTTTGCATCCAAGCCCACCTACGATGGCAAATCAGCTTGGATCAATTTCGCACCCACCAACTCTCACAATGCGTTGACGTTCGGCGCATCGACAGTCTCGCCGGTAGTCAGCGTCAGCGCTTGGGATCCCAATGTCGGCCAGTTGACGGTGCGTTTCGACAATCAAGTGAAGCTGGATTCCAATTATCGATTGGTCGCGCACCTGGGAATCATGAACGGCAACGCCACGACCGACAATCAAGTCCAGATCGATGCCCGGTTGATCGTGCAGGACATCTCCGGAAACAAGGGAGGCATTTACGAGCCCGACGACCTTGCCGGCACCGCCTCCGCCGCCGAAGTGCTCCGGATCGCGACGACTCGCACCGTGACGTACGACAAACAGGGAGCACGAACGCCGATGTTCTTGATCGATATCCCGATCGCTCGCGACCTGGGTTACGCAGCCTACAACACCGAGTTGTTTGAGACTGCCAGCATCGGAATGAGCACGCTAACCGACATGGAGGTCGACCAAAGCTTTGAGCAAAGGCTTCCGATGGGATCGATCGACAAAGCCATGGTCAGCCTGACTTTGATGTTGAAGATGAGCAACCGAATCGACAACGAAGCGATCGGTTTGTTTGGCTTGCGACTGGTTAAGGATCCGGACCAACGTTCACTTCCCCAAGGTGCAAGTCTGGGCCCGATCGTAAATCCACATTCTCAAACCGCTCCACCCACGAAGGAATTCATTGCCGGCCGATGGGTGCGAGTGACACCAACAAGCCGGACGGTATACACCTTTCGAGCAGACGGCACGTACAGTTACCAATTCGACTTTGACGACGGAAGCCCGACCATCGCGGAGGACGGATCTTGGACGTTGGATCGTCACATGATGAGTTTGACACCAACGAACACAACCGACCCCTTTTCGGTGGAGGGTGAAACAAAAGAAACCTCGGCACGCAGCGACGATGCCGAGACGCTTGAAATCGGAATAGCGGGTCTTTTGAAGCGAAACGATCCACCCAAGGAACTGCCCCCGATACCGATGGACGTCAATTTGCTGTACGGCACCTGGGTCTATAAGTCGACCAGCGGCGAGTGGCGTCCCGACGGATCAATCGTTAGCCAGAAAGACACAATCTCGCTAACCCTTGATACGAATGGCACCTTCACACAAAAACTTGATTTCGAGAGATCAATAAGCGGAACAGCCGACGCGAACTCGATCACAGCCGGTTCCACCACTGGGTCAACAAGCACCAATACGGGAACGTGGGGGCTCAATGAAAGAATACTGATCCAAAAATGGGATGCCACAAGTTCAACGCCCGCATCGACCACCGAACGGATCATCGAAAGGTTGGACAAGAATCTATTGGATCTTAGCGGCCAAGCTGGCAAATTCCAAAAATCGTTTTCCGCACCAATCAAAACGTCAGGCCCCAAGCAACCGATCACCAGCAATGCTGGTAGCGCACCGCCTACCAATCCCGGATCATCATCTGGTGGCACGCTAACGCCGGAACAGCAAGCCTTCGTGAAGGCGCACAACGACGCCCGCGCAGCAGTGAATGTCGCTCCGCTGCAATGGTCGGCAACACTCGCAGCCGACGCGCAAGGTTGGGCAGATGAGTTGGCCAGACTCGACAAAGTTTTGACGCAGGAAAGCCATCGCAGTTTCTCGCCGAATCCCACGTCCATCGACCAGCGCAAGTACGGCGAAAACCTACACGGCGGCAGAAAAGCAAGTTTCCAAACTGCCACCAAGGGTTGGATCGACGATGAAAAGCCGATCTACCTGAATCGCACACCCGGAAAAACGGGCCACTACACGCAAGCCGTTTGGGCTGACACGAAATTCGTCGGTGGTGCGATTGCGACTTCAAAGAGCGGACGAAAGTATGTGGTCGGCGTCTATGACCCGCCCGGCAATTTCATTGGCCAGAAGCCCTATCCGGCGGCGAGCGGCTCCATTCCAGCTGGCCCGTGATGACAGCATCTGAACATACACCGTTCAATTTAAAACAATCAACACTCACTTCAAGCACGACAGGTTTACCCGATGACGAAACCAATCACCTTTTTAATGCTCACTGGCATTGGCTTGCTGTTGACCGTGTTGATCGCGCACGCCGCTGATAACGGCGTTGACGTCCGCGTACGAAACAATCTGGAAAGTCCCGTCAACGTATTTTTGAAGACCGGGAACGGGGAGACCGCCTATGGCACGATTCCCGTCGGCGGTAGTCGCGTGCAAGGCAGTCGACCAGGCGATGTCTGGGTCTTCAAATCGGGGTCAGTCAACGATTCCTACAGTGCAACGGATGCCAGTGATCAAAGTTACGAAGTGGGTGCGCGAGATACGATCACCCGCCACTTTTTAAACGACACCGACCAACCGCTGACTGTTTACGAAGGAGGCGAAGAGTTGGCAACGATTCGCGGGGAAGGCACGGTATCGCTGGATTTGTCACCGGGAACGGGACTGCGATTCGTTCATCCCGATGATCTTGCGGCGGAGCACATTGCAAGTGTTGAAGGTGAATCCTATCTGACGGTGGGCACCGATGAAGACGCGGAGATCGTCCTTGCCGCGGTCTCAAACAACGTTAGCCGCTCGACCAGAAATCTCACGCATCCTGAGGACATGCCCGAACGAATGAGAACGGAAGCTACCGAGGAAGAGAAATCGCCGACGGATCCAGAAGAAGACGAACTGGGCGAAAAACTTAAGAAGCTGCCGCACCTGGTGTACGAAAAATTTGATCAACGAAAGCTGAAAGATGACGAGATACCAAAAGATGAGAAAAACAGCACGGAACGTCTTGGAGACATGGAGTGCACTGTCGAGTGGTTTGAGATCGGCCCCGCTTATTCAGAACAACTCGCACTGGATCCCGCTCCAGGCATTATCTATCCGGGTGCGATGGTATATGCAGAAACGCTTAAATCGGGCGAGTACCGACCAGTACCTGCCAAAAGAAACCCCATCACGCTTTCGACAACGTTAGACCTTGAGAATCGTGTGATCGATATCGAGCGACCCGAGAATGCCTCGGAAGTGAGGCAAAAGCTTTCCGATCTAATGGACCAGGAAGTGCGGAGCGCTCCGCCCGCCCAAGTTACCGGACAAAATCAAAGTGTTACGTCCAAAGAAGACTTAACATTTAAACTCGGCGGTACTTTCAACTCGAGCTTTGCTAGTTTCGACGGTGGATTTAACTTCAACCAAAATTCCATCAAGACACGCAAGCTGCTCAAGTTCACCCAAGTTTACTATTCGGTTGATATGGATACGGGTGGAATCAACTCACCTTCCGACTTCTTTGTTGATCCAAACGATTTAGCTCGCCTAGAGCCTAAATACATGCCCGCCTATGTGGCCTCTGTAAAATATGGAAGACAAGCCTATTTGATTATCACTTCGGAATACAGCGAAAGAGAGGTTACTGCTGCACTCCGAGCGAGATTTAACGGCGCCTCAAATGCCAAGCTAATAGACGACGAAGAGGACGACGACGAAGAAGAGAAGGAGGACGACGATGACGATGTTGATGAATCAGACAACGTCGAAAAAGATGAGAAAGACGACGCAGGAAACGATGAAGAAGAGGATGGGCCTGCCTTCAGTGGGGCCATTGCGACGAAGGCCGAATGGAAAAAAGTGCTGGAGAATACCGATATTCAGTTCACCATTGTTGGCGGCGACGGAATGCCATCTTCGGGAATGATACGTGGAGACATCGAAAAGTTCATGGCGTACGTCGAAGACGGCGGCAGATATAGCGAGGACAGTCCCGGAATTCCAATCGCTTGGAAACTGAACTATCTCGACCACAGTGTCGCATATCTTTGTAAAGCGTTTAAGTATCCGATCCGCAACTGCGATGCGGTCGGTAGCGATGCTCGTCGTTTCTCTGTCACGCTTAAGTCGATGACGTGTACAGGCGAGGATGATCCTTCGGAATACGGAAAAGGAACAGAAGAATTTTATGGAACGGTCACGGTAACGCCCTTTGGCGACGACGGAAAAGATTTGCCTGCAACAACACTCTGGAACGTCGCAGCTGCCAACGCAGGCTACTGGGCAGTCGCTGAAGAGAAACAGATTGGCGCAACCACGACCATTGAATTTGATAATCCGAAGTCAAGGTCATCTGGGTTCCGTCTTAGCGCGGATATACGGGAATGGGATCTACACAGCCATTGGGATGAGGTCCCGGCGACACCTATCAGTTTAACGATTGCCGATGCGATCAAGACGCCATTGCAAACATTATACGCCGAGTCAGGCGGTACTAAACTTAGTATCCAATTCGAGATCATGCCCGTCATCGATCTTGGATCGGATGCGATCAAGTGAGGGTTTGAGATTCGACGTCTGCCTTGAATTGAACCGGAGCCTTCACAAATCACCTTTACAAGGACCTTGCAATGAACACAGCAATGAGTTTTAGGACTTTTGAAACCGGCCGTTACTCGCTTGCGTTTCTTGCGACATTCTTGTTCGCTGGACAAGCTTTCCATTCTGCGCAGGCTGTCGACAAGAACTCGCCCAAGCGGCATAGCAAGGTTTTGTACAAGGAAGGTTCGCCCTACGGTGTGGTGCCAAGTCAGGGCGGTGCATCGGACGGTTCACTTCCGCCGTCGGGTTATGTAGATCCCAATAGCGGCAACTTCCGTCCGCGCGCAGGTCAGCAAAGCTCAAGCGTTCCGATATACGACAAGGTGCCCGGTCAACCGGGAGGTGTTTATGGACCTCTTCCAGGCCAGGGCCTTTACGAAGCCGGTCCGATCATTCCTCCAAACGCCTACGATGATGATGCGGGCCCTTATTGGAACGAGGCAGTCGATGATGGGTTCGTTGGTGATCTCGCTGTTTTTTTGCAGAACAGTACCAGTCGGGTAGCCTCTGATTATTTGGTGGTAAGCGTCAAAGAAAGTAAGTTAAAAGCGTCTGTTAGTAGCGCCACTAAGAAGTTCTGGCTGTCCATGTTGGAACGATATGCGACCGATCTGATCCAGTGGGATAAAGCACGGGTGTCCAAACAAGCGGGGGAAGTCTTGGAAGATCTTGGATTGGTCAATGATGGATCAAGCAAGTACACCAAAACCTTTAAGGCCGCCGCAGTGACGGGATTTTCCGATGCGATGTACGACTTCCTTAGCAAGAAGCAAAACGAGGGCAAGCTTTTGCTCCCGGAGAATAGCCGCAAGTCGAAATCAACCGCGAAGGTCAAAGTCAAGTCGATCAAGGTGACCAGCATCAACGAAAACACTTCGATCGCCGAGGCAATGATGGGGCAATACGGAGAAGCATGGATCCTGGCGAATTAGCCCAATCGCGATCGACACATCTATCCTCCATCAACGAATGCTCGCTGGTCGAAAACCACCGGAACCCTACTCATGAAACGCCGCTGCCAGTTACGACCAATGCCAAAGTATAATCTTTTATTAGCGTCCCTCTTCTCGGTGTTGTCGTTGACGTCGGCATTGGCACAGCAAGCAACAGTCACGCTCTCGGTTTGGGAAATTGACGACGCCGGTGCGCGCCAGTCCGTTTCCGATGCCAGCATCACTTTGTGGCAAGGTGATGATCCGAATCCTGCCGGCACGATGACAGTGCCGTCGGGTGAGTTGAAAACCAATTTGCCTGGCGGAACTTGGCATTTTTCGGCGGGAGCGAATGGCTATCGCGAAAACGCTCGCACCACGATCACCAGCAACGTTTACGACGCCGATCGACATGCCGTCCGCACTGGTGCAGCCGATTTTGCAGACGCGACGGTGACAATCATCGAAGGGCAAGACTACAAAATTGAGTTTGCCCTGACCGCAGATCCAACTGCCAATCAACCCAACAATGACGATCCGCAAGTCGCCGACGACAGTGGGGCAAGCAATTTGACTGTCCGGGTCTGGAAAGATGACAACGGAAGCCAAACGCCCGTCGAAAATGCAAGGATCATTTTCTGGCGCGGTGATGATCCCCAACCGGCCGGGGTGATCGATGTAACGAAACCGGATGGCAACACGCTCGATCTGCCCAGTGGCACTTGGCACTTCTCTGCTCAAGCACCCGGATGCAGTGAAAACGCCAGAACGTTCGTCACCAGCAGTCTTCCGGACGCGGACCGGCACGCGATTCGATCGGGTAGCGATGTGACGTCCGATGTCACGATGACGTTTGTCGCAGGAGCCCAGTACGAATGCGATTTTGTATTGTCCGATTCGGGTGAGGCGGACTCCGGACCAACGCCCGTTCCCATTTTCGCGATCGTGTCGGTTCGTAATACTGCCAAGCGTATTCCGGATGCCCAACCCAAGGTCGATTTCTTTTTGGCGGGCGCGGATGACGAACCGTTGCCTGGGAAGGTGATGCCCGTCAGCGAAGAGGATCTGGGTTACCTAGGCGAAGGCGTTGGTGATGATGATCCGTCCAAGTGGAATTGGTACTGGGTGGAAAGCGAGGGACCGTTGCCGGCCGGCAGTTACTACGCGAGAGCAACTCTGGTCAGCGTTGATCCCGTTTCCTCAGGATACGAAGCCGTCGAAACAGGCAAGACCAATCTGTTTGTGCTGAGTCTGCACCCCCGAGACGCGCTCGGAAATCTTCGTGGTACCGTCGCGGAGCAGATCAATGACAGCGCCAAACAGCCACTCGTCGCTTGGGATGTGATCGCGACGAGTCAAGCCAGTGCTGAAACTCGCAAGACGACTACCGATCGACTAGGTAAATATGAACTGAAATTGTCCGATGGCTCGTGGTGGGTCGTTTGCCAACCGACAGAGAACTCGACGGCGGAAAGCATCGATACGGCCAAGCTGGGTGCGGCAAAACCGGTTTCCGTCAGCATCACGCCTCAGCAAGACTTTACCCATGACATCACCATCGCCCAGGTAACCGAGACGATTGGTCCGATCGTTTCGCAGATGGCGATCATCGGTGTCGAAGGAATGATCGGCGACAAGTTACCAACGGTTCAATTCGGTCGATCATCGGCCCAGGCGATCGATGGCAAGACCAGGTCGCTTTCCGAGGATGAATTACTGGATTACGGCATCGAGCCCGAGAAGGATTGGTCGTGGTTCACTGCGGAACCATCCAGCACCCTGATCAGCGGACTGTATCGGGCAAAGGCAACGCTCAGCGACTTACCCAATTACGCCGAGCAATCATCGTCGCAACAGTCCGTCTCGCCCGATCAATCAACGTATTTCCAAGTCATCATGCCGATCCAGGAAACGCCTGGTTCGATTCAAGGACGCGTCGTGATCGCCGGAACCGATCCGCCCGAATTGGTGCCCGGTGCGACCGTCACGCTCACGAAATTGGGTTCGGGAAATCCACCACCACCCGTGCAAGCGACGGACGGTAATTTCAGCTTCAAGGAATTGACCCCAGGCAGCTGGTGGGTCAGCGCGTCGGCGGCCGACTTCGATTCAACGGGCGCAAAAACGGTTGCGGTGAAAGTGAATGGGACAGCCACGGTTGACCTGTTGGTGAAAAAGCGAGTCGTTCCCGATACCAAACTGATCGCACTGATCGGCATGGAAGCGGGCGAGACTGGATCGCCGAATGTCTTCTATTCAAACGAAGACGAACCCAATCAAAAACGCTCGCTCACAGTGGAGCCGATCGATTTGGCAACGGCTCGCAAAATTGGCGGTGGTGCCATCGATCCAAAGTTCAGCTACTTCATCGGCAAACCTTCCAAGCCTCTGCCTGCCTCGTCGTACCGTGTCCACGCGAGTTCGACAAACTACAGCGACTTTGATAGCCCGGCAAAGAAAGTCTTGCCTGGCTTTGAAACAGTGGTTCAAGCTTGGTTGTTCCGTGACCAGGGACCTCGATTGCGCGCAACCCTGCATGGGCACGTTCTGGGGCATGATCCCTCGGGCAACGTCATCGAGTATGTCGCGGGTGCGAAGATCAAGTTCATCGACGCCTCGGGGTTCACGGTGACGGAGCAGACCACCGATCAAAACGGTTACTATCTCGCCGAAGATTTGCCGAGTGGACGACTTGAATTCGAAGTCATCGCCGATAGTTACCAGCAAGAACGAGATGGCCGTCTGTTGGACATTCGACCATCGATCGCGCCGTTTATTTTTGACTTCAGTGTGATCAAAGGTGAATCGCCGACGAATCCTAAGACGCAATTGATCGTCGGCGTCTGGACGAAGAACGAGTTTGGCGAAGATGTTCGTGTCGATGATGCGCTGGTGACGATCACGCCGATCGCCGACGCTATGCAAAAGCGGACCGCGACAACCCTGCCCGAAACGGATTGCGAATTCTCGGTCTTACCAGGCTACGCCTACGCGGTCACCGCGACGCGGAGTGGGTTCCTTCCAAAAAGTGAACAGGAAATTGACAAGATCTTCGTCAAAGAAGACGACGACAATCGATTAAAAATCTATCTGCAGCGAGCCGTGGATGTCCGAGTTTTATTGACAGTGCTCGGTGGCTCTGGCCAGGGTGGGCAACCAACGGTTTACGTCAAACCTACGTTGGGTGGCGCGCCACTGGCGACCGTTTTGACGCCGGTTGCGACGCAGGGTTTGCGGAACCCACGGGAACAGCAACCCGCAAAGATGTATTGGGCGAATGTTCAAACCAGCCTGCCCGCCGGTGAATACTTTGCCGAGGCCGGCTTGTCGGGATACGACGGCGCACAAGGCGATGCAAAGTGGTTATGGGGAACCGACAACACACTCTACGTGACGTTGACGCCGCCGAAAGATCCGTCGAAAAAGTCTTACAAGCTGGCGGGCGTCGTACGCCGTCGGGGTTTGGATCGCACGATGTCTCCGTTCCCCGGAGCGTCGATTACGTTTGAGAACTCCGCACGAAATCGCACACGTTATGCGTTTGCCGATGCGGACGGTAAGTACCAAATCGAGTTGGATCCCGACACTTGGCATGCGAACCCGGTTGCGCCCCGTTCCGATGCATCCAATTCCAAGGTGGGATACAAGCCGGTCTCGAAACAGACAACGATCATCGCAGGACAACAGCCTGCCAATCTGGATCTGGTGTTGATCCAAGACGCCGAACCGGTGACGCCGGCTGCCTTGGCACAAGCAACGGCCATCATCGAGGTGATCGCCAATGGCAAGCGGAATAACAAGTCGCTTCCGATCGTTGAATTCACGAGCAGGAACATATTCACGCCCAACGTCCGCCCCATTTCGCCGAACCAATACAGCCGATTGGAAATTCCTACAAACACCACCAGTGATTGGTTCATCTGCATTGGCGGTGGATTGCAACCCGGACCTGTTTCCGCTCGGGCCACCTTGGGCAACCTGGTCGACTCGACGGATCCGCGTCCCGTTCACGCCGGTCAACCACACACGTTTTGGCTTCAGTTGGGAGCTGACGAACCGGAGCAAACACCAGGTCAGTTGTTCGTCAAAGTGGTCGAGGCGGGCCAGCAACCCACGAAGTATCTCGACGGTGCGTGGATCAAATTCAATCGCAACGAAGTAGAAACCAACGTTGCGACCCTCGGTGGCGCTTATGGTCCCGAAAACATTCCAGGTGGCACCTTCGCAATTTCCGCTGGCGCACCAGGCTATAACACCAGCGAAATGCAATGGCAGTCGGTGACGCCGGGCAAGTCGCTCGAATTGACGATACCTCTCACACCGATTGAGGTGACTCCAAGCTACACGGTGATAGGATCACTCCGTGTCGTCAGCGTGACAGGATGTGGTAGCAAGGATGCACCTACCGCCATGTTCGTTTCCGAAACCCATGGAGAAGTTAATGCGACAGTCTCATTGCAAAGTGATGATGGACGAAGTCGCAACTACAACGTGACGCCTTCTCAGCCTTTGGTCGGCGGTACGTGGCTGCTGCGTGCAGATCTCGATCGTCTGAGTGCGGCGAGCCAACCCAAGACCATCATCGCATCCCAGACGACAACCTTCATGGCCCAGTTGGATGTGCCGTCGCCCAAAATTCCGTTGATGGTTTCTGTGATCGACTCGGACAGCAAAAAGCCGATTCCTGACGCAAGCCTGCAACTGAAGTATCCCAAGAATGCACTTCGCAGCGTGCTATCGCTCAAACCGTCGACCAAGGAATTTGTCGAACCTGGCGACTACGTTTTGCAGGCGACCGCCCCCGGATACATCGCTAGCCGATGGAAAAAGTTTCAGCTTGGTTGCGAGGGCGAGCCTAAAGGAAGTATCGCATTGATGCGAGCGCCCGATGTCGGCAAGCCGACGGGTGATTTGATTGCGTTTGTTCAAGTGGTTTGTGCAGAGAAACCAGTCACCCAAGAATACAAGCCGATGTATCTCAATAACGCTCGCCGTGGCGTTACTTTGGTGGCTTTCATGGCCGACGGGACCTCCGTCGATGCGGTTCCCAAGGTGCGTTTTCTTGAAGTCTCCGACAACGGCATCACGAAAGCCAAACACGAATCTGAACTCGTTGAACTAACCCCCGCACAAGTGCTCGATGCAACGGGGATTGCCGCGGGCGACTGCGAAAAGTGGTATCGAGCCGAAATGAAAGGGCTTCGGATTGGAAAATTCAAAGCCGAAGCGAGCCTCGAAGACTACGCCACGGCCACCAGCCAGCCCGAGTCGATGACCAGCAGCACACCTGGCACATTCCGACTGAAGCTTTCAAAGGACGGTGATGATTCCGGTCCAGGGACTTTGACGGTCGTGGTCCATTCGGCGGACGAAGAAATCGGCCTTCTCACTAACGCGACGGTGAATGTCAAGGCCGACAATGAGGTGGTACAGAGTCGAGCGACCAATGAAAATGGAACAGTGAATTTCGATGTCAAAGCTGGCCTCTGGAGTGTCTCCGTCCAAGCGGATTCGCACGCCAATTACTCGCATGCCGGATCGGTCGAAGTCCCATCAGGAGAAAACAAGACGATCCACGTTTACCTTGAGTTTGAAATGCTGCCTGGGCCACCGCCCGCGACAGTGAAAGTGTTCGTGTATGCGGAGAACGCGACATCTGACGCGAAGGTCCCGTCACTGGAGGTGACGCGCGAGAGTGTTGGAATGAAATCACCCGTCTTGATCGGCAGGCTGCAAGAACTTCCTGCGTCTGATTACACCGACGAATACCCGGCATCCAAGTGGAAGATTTACCATGCGGAGGGAACGACTCCTGGACTGGGCGATGTCGCTGCTTCGGCTCAACTCGAAAACTACACGTCATTGGAGTCGAGTCGGAAAGCAGTTCAAACCGGAAAGACGACTGTGCTGGACGTCTTTCTTGCTCCGATCCGACCGAACGTCGACTTGATCGTTAAGCGGCGCGATACCAAGGAACCCGTCAGCAGTATCTCCTTGAAGATCTGGGATCCCACGTTGGGCGAATCTTTCTCGTCCACAACTCAGCGAACCACCGATTCAGAAGGACGCGTCAACGACGTTCAACTGGCAAAGATGGGTTCCTATTGGATCGCCGTGGCGACTGGCAGCGATCAATTCACGCCGTTTACGTCAAAGGACTTCGAGATCAAGCAGCAAGGCTCGCCGATCATCGTTTGGCTTGACCCGAACAGCATGGGAGTGGACCCGAGCAAGCCACTCAAGCCGATCAATCCTAAGATTGCGAGTGGCGGTACCGTTACTCCGCTCGAACCGCCCGTCGCGAAGCTGCTTTGCGAGTTTTTGGAACAGAGATGGCAAAAACCAGAAACGGCAAAAGAGCTATATCGAGAGGCGGCGAAGGTGGATCCGAAGAAACAGGTCCTGCCATTCGCGATTAGTTTGGTCGAGGCGAAGCAGGAGAACTACAAACTCGTCAACGCGTTGCTTGGACAAGTTCAGCAAAACGACAGCTTCATTTGGGACCGTGCGGTCGAAGCCCGAATTCGGTTGGGCATGCTGGAAAACGACTACCCCACTGTGAAACAGAAGATCAGCGAGTTTGCTGGAATCTACTCGAAGCGTCCCGTCTCCGGCGCAAGCCTCGAAACGGTTCGCGTGATGGGACTCGCAATCGGCGCGATGAATTCGCTCGAAGGCTCACAAGGCAATGAACAGTTTCAAAACTCGATCCTTGCCCAACTCAGCTCGGAATACGAAACGGCATTCAATCGCGGACTGGCGGAAGCACCCAAAAAACCGGATTCGATGGTCGCATCCAATGCCGGTGACGGCGGCGACAACAGTGAAATGGTGAAGTCAAACCCCAATCAAAAGCGTATTGACGAGTTGACTGCGGAAAGAAAACTAAAAGTAACCCAGCGAGATCAGTTCGAGCGAGGCTCGGTGCAGTATCAGAAGAAGTTGGGCGAGATCATCGCGTTAAGCAACGAAATTCGAAACTTAGAAAGCGCCAGCACATCAACGAAAACGACGACGACTACACAGACGAAAGCAGGGCAAAGGTCTCAAAGCTCTTTTGCCGCTTTCGCCAAATTGCCACTGGAAACATGGCGAATGGAGTTGATCGACCAATACTCGCCATGTTCATCGACGACTGACGAAGAGCCAGATGGGCCAAAACTCAGCGGCACGTCCGGCTCCCGACCCAGTGTGAGCGGGGTATCGCCTCGTATGCCTGGCCGTAATCCGCAACCGCGTCCAACCGAACCAATGACCTCCGGCTCCGGACCTCCCATGGCTGGAACCACTCCGCCTCAATCGATTATCGAATCATCGGTCTCTTTTCGGGCCACGGTCAAAAACGCCGAAGATGGTCAACCGATCCCGAATATCGAAGTCTCACTGCAATCACCCAACAGTTCCGAATTCGGCTCGCCCCAAATCACGGGCTTGAATGGCTCCGTCGACTTTGGCATGAACGAGGGAACCGGCATTTACAAAGTGCGACTCTCCAGCAACTCACTCGCGTTTGAAAAGAAAGCGTTTGTCGTCATCAAAGACGGCCGAAACGAAAAGGACTTTCAAATTCGAATGGAACGCCCCAATGAAACGTTTTCGGTCTTCGGAGTCGTTGGGCTCGAAACGGGCGTCATGGAAGAAGTGCCGTATACAGTCACGGTTCCTTACTTCGAGACGATCACCAAGGATGGAAAAGAGATCACAGTTGCGAAATCGCGATTGGAGCAAAGAACCCGAATGGCTGAAAGGCTCCGGCCAGTTGCCGGAGCAAAGATATCGCTTCAGTCGCTTCGTCGACTCGCAAGTTCGAGTTCAGTCGAAACAACCACCGCTGCAAAGGCCAACGGATTCGAGTTCTCTGATATACCGGAAGGTTCTTATCGACTTACCGCAACGCATCAAGGGCGGAAAGGTTCCACCACCGTGAACGTCGCCAAAAGCGATGATTCGCGACGAATCGGCCCGATCGAAGTGAAGCTGAGTTCCTGCGAGTCCGATTACGAGACGTTGCTTGCGACGATCTTAGATGAGGGCTGGGAAACGCAGTCGGTCGCCTATCAAAACTATCGCTTGGCGAGAGCACATCGCGCGTCGGATTCACGTGCTGACTACGCGCTGGCGCTCGTGGAGATCAGTGGCAAACGCTACAAGACGGCCGAGCCTGCCTTGCTCAATGTACTTACGAAATCGATCCCCGATCTGACTTGGGATCGCGCGGCCGAAGCGTACCTATGGATTCGTCTACGAAGTGGGACATCGCGCTTCTCTGACACCGCAAAAAACATCGAAAGCCTGGCTTCCAAGCACTACAACCAACGCCCGGTCAACGATGCCAGCTACGAGACCGCTCGTTTGATGGGAATCGGAGTAGGGATGCTGCAAGGTCCTTGGAAGGACCGCCATAAGGGCGTCGACGGTGGCCGGCTCCAGGAAACCACTCTCGCAGTCCTCAATGATTCACACGCGGAGGCAATGCGTTCCGGTGTCGACGTGGTCCTTGGACAATTCAACGATGCGATGGGCGAACTGTCTTCCATCGAGCAACGCGATCAAGAGATCGCCGAAAGAGAAAGGGTCGAGAACGCCCGGCGCATCAACGAGCGGATGCGAGAATTGGAAGCGGAACTCTATACGATCGATGCGAATATCACGAGAGAGAAGTCCGAGGGAGACAAGATCTGTGACGAAGTCAATCAAGAGGCCGCACCGATTAAGGACGCCTACGATCGGGCTTCGGCGAATCTTAAAGATAGGACGCGTTGGCTCGATATACTCCGCACTCGACTGCGAAACGTAAGAGACCCAGTTGTGGGAGGATTTCTATGGCCTCCCCTTCTCCCTCAAAATGATCGTTTTGTCAGCCATCCGCCATTAGCTTCGCCTGCCGTTCGGTTGGTCAGCGAGAATCGACCCGGTGCTCTGAGCGTCGGTGCGGCGCCGATTCTTGCGCAGCGTTTTCCGGTTGAATCCTATCCCAACCCACAGCGGGATCGAATCGAGCAAGAGATTCAAATGGTGACACAACAAATTCTAAACATCCAACGCCGCATGGCCGAGTTTCAAGCCTCTTACAACGCCGTCATCGCTCGATGCACCGCCGCCACTCAGCAATACAACCGTTACCTGGCGAAGCAAAACGCCCGTCGTAAACAGATTTCTCGCGAACTCACTGCACTCGAACGGCAACTCAATCACAACGACGACCCACCGGGCC
Organism: Rubripirellula tenax; assembly: GCF_007860125.1. Taxonomy (NCBI): domain Bacteria; kingdom Pseudomonadati; phylum Planctomycetota; class Planctomycetia; order Pirellulales; family Pirellulaceae; genus Rubripirellula; species Rubripirellula tenax. Next base: position 211,051 of record NZ_SJPW01000005.1, on the reverse strand, counting down.
GATCCATCGACGCGAAGCGAACGGAGAATCTAAGCAAGTCGTTCAACGAGTATTTCAGCTATCCACTTGAACAACGCCGACAAGAGTTGCTGAGCTCCATCGGTTGCGGAGAGTATCTCGGTGGAGGAGGTTAGCCGGAACGGAAACATAGATAGAGAGCAATTGAAGCGGCCCCACCATTCGATCAAAGGATTTAATCATGCGATGTTTCTGTGCAAAATTTTTCCTTGCATTGATCGCCATTGCGAGCACGAATGCGATGGCGTCCGAAACGACTCCCCAGCTCATTCATCCCGCCACCGACGCATCGGTCAAGAATGGACCGCCACAGGAGTGGCGATTTGAATGGTCCGAGGTCGAAAACGCAACTGAATATGAGTTGTTCGTAATCCATCCTGACGATGACACTCCGGTGGTTTTCGTCGACGGGATTCGAGAAGCGAACTATTTGCACATCGAAGACAAGTTCGTCGAGCAAGAGCAGTTACAGGGCTGGCTATGGAGGGTCCGGGCGAAGGTCGACGGCGATTGGATGCCCTGGTCGGCTTTGGAACAATTCAACGTTGGCACAATGACGCCCGAACAAGAGCACGAAGCTGGGATGATCGCGAATTCGATCGCGCCGTCGGAGGAACGTCCGCAGTTTGCTTCCGTCTTCTTTACAGGTGCTGAATTCTCGATCACCTACTTCACGCGTTTCCTGCAACCTACCGAAGACGGCGACGCACTGGTGATCCGAGAGGCGACTTTTCGGTATTCGCCCAGTGGCGTTACGTTCGAGACCCTTGATGGGACGGTCTTGCCACAGTCCGAGGTTCAACAGCGTCTCCGCAAACCCCAGCTTGTGGTCATCCCGCCTGACTTTGAACCCGAATTCGACTACTACAAGTCTGTGCTGGCCGCTGACACAATTGTGGCTAGGCCGGACCGATCGTCGCACGTGCGGAAACGGAACGCTTCCCACACATGGCGAACAAACGAAGAGGCATTGCGCCAACCAACTCCCTGGGAAGCGATGGAGTTTCTAAACATCGTGTTTAATGGCGTTAACTGTGAACTCACGCGCAGCGCATTCGACGAAAACCTAAATGCCTCGTCGGAGAAGCAACTTTGGTCCCCGGGAGCCCTCAAGTTTACATCGGCCGGGGGTACCGTCGGCGATCCTGAGAAGCTGAAACAATTCCTGCGTAAGGAACGCATCGCCGTCATCCTGCGCGATGATGAATCGCTCGGCACCCTGTACCGAACAATCCTGGCATCAAACACTGTCGTTGTCACGTTGGATGAGTCGATCGGTCCGATCGTTCCCGATAACAGCGTTGCGGACGTTGAGTTGGCACTGCCGGCAACAGTGACGACCGCCGCCACATCATCTGCAATCTCGACACCCGCGGAGCCTTCCGTCGATTCGGAAAGCATTTCCATGTTGAATTCGGATCGAACGACGAGTTCGATTTCGCAGTCCAGCGGTACGCTCGTCCAAACCGGTGCGGGGGACGATCAGTTCGAAGGCGCAGTGTGGAAATTCAAAATCACGCCGAAGAACATTGAGCCTCTCCTCGGACGCTATCGCATCAATGACCATGTGCTTTATCAGAGGGAAGTTCTGAGCGGGTCGGACTACTCGAAGAAAGTCGGAACTAACCACCCGAAGGGCCAGAAAACGATGACGGTGTTTACGGACATGCGCGGATTCACGCAAAACACGAGGAAGGTCATCGAAGGCCTTCGAGGGACCGCTCACTTGGAACTCCAGGAGTACGGCCGTTGGACCGGGACGATTAAATTGGATGGAAAACCCGAAATGAAAATGGAGTGCATCCGGATTTTGGAATAGCCCATTTGAATAACGTTACAGATCACTATTTCCACGATGAGAGAGAACGATGACGATTGAACAGCGACTTGCCAAATTGGAAAGTCAAAATCGATGGCTCAAACGGATTGCGTACGTCTCGGCAACGTTCTTCGGATTGGCGATCCTCGTAGCGGCTACGTATCCTGATCGGATTGTGGGATCAATGTCGATCATTGGGCAAGCCGGGACCCAGGCCTATCTAGGCCCAGAGATTCTTTCGATGGATGACACCCGACACGTGCGGCGACTCTATCTGGGTATGGATGATGAAGGATCGCCCAACCTCACTCTCTATGGCAAGCTTGGAAAAAGACGGGGAAGCCTCGAAGTCGATCATCAATCCGGTAGAGGTGGCCTTTATCTCTATGACAAAAACGACACGCTTCGTGTCTGGCTAGATGAAACCGAATTGCTGTTTTACGACGAAAACGGGAACGTCACGAAGCAGTTTTAATCGCTTGCCAATTGCTATGTCCGTGACGGCGAACTCGCTCGCCGACCCATCACAGCACGTGTGCGACCAGATCGGAATACGATTCTAGATATGAACGAGTGTGTTCAAGTATAGATATCCGTTTCGCAAGGCGTTTGAAGGGCGTTGAACGGCCGGCCAATTGCTCCCAGCGGGATGTGAGCGTATTATCGGATCGCGTTGGCGCTCAGGTTCTTTCGACCCTGACTTCGCTTTCAAGATCCACTCGCCTCTAGCGACGGGCAACGCGAAAGATTGGTTCGACGGCTTTGTGGCATTGAATCACGCTTCGCCCCGTCGGTGCCAACGAGACCCGATTTCCATGAATCGACCGCTACCGCAGAACGTTCCTCACGTCGTGATCGTTGGGGGCGGTTTCGGCGGCCTGGAAACGGCGCGGCGATTGAAACGGGCCGACGTTCGCGTCACGATGATCGACCGGCATAATTACCACCTGTTTCAACCGCTGCTTTATCAAGTCGCCACGGGCGGATTGTCGCCCGCCAATATCGCCACTCCGCTTCGGTCGATCGTCCGTCGCCAGGCGAACTGTGAAGTTCTGATGGGCGAAGTCATTGGCTTCGACGTGGCCCAGCGTCGCTTGATTTTGGCCGACGACGAATTGCAATACGATTTTTTGGTGTTGGCAGCCGGGGCGACACACAGCTATTTCGGTCGCGACGAATGGGCCAAGTTTGCACCGGGACTGAAAACGATCTCCGACGCCGCCGACATACGTGGACGGATCTACGTAGCTTTTGAAGCTGCCGAGCGCGAACCGGATCCCGAGATTCGCAAATCACTGATGACGTTCGTCGTCGTCGGTGGCGGTCCGACGGGCGTCGAACTTGCCGGAGCATTGGCCGAGATAGCCCGGCACACCTTGAAACGCGATTTCCGCCACATTCGCCCGCAAGACGCACGAATCATCATCGTGGAAGCTGCGCCAAGGATCCTGTCGCATTACCCCGACGACTTGTGCGAACAGGCAATCAAGAAGGTTCGCTCGCTCGGTATCGAAGTGATGATCGATACTAAAGTCACCGACATCAATGACACGGCGGTGCACCTGAGCACGCCAAATGGCGACACCGTCGTTCGAACGAAAACGGTCCTGTGGGGCGCCGGCGTGCAAGCCAACCCGCTTGGACGTTTGCTTGCCGACGACGCGGGCGTGACGACGGATCGTGGCGGTCGGATTCCAGTCACACCGACTTGCCAAATCGAAAACCACAACAATGTTTTTGCGATCGGCGACATTGCCGTCTGTCTTGACGAATCTGGAAAACCACTTCCGGGTCTTGCGGCCGTCGCGGTCCAGCAAGGCGCCCATGTGGCCAGCGTGATCAAGCAATCGATCACACAGCCCGGCAGAACGCTTTCACCGTTTCGCTACAGCAACAAAGGATCGATGGCAACGATCGGCCGTGCCGCCGCCGTTGCCCAGATTGGCAGTTACAAAACATGTGGCTGGTTCGCATGGATTCTTTGGCTGTTCGTTCACCTGATGTTGATCGTCCAGTTTCAAAATCGATTGTTGATCCTGATTCAATGGGCGTGGAGTTACGCGACGTTCAACCGCAGCAACCGAATCATCCTCGGCGAGCCAGCACTGTTTCGAAAATCTGCAAAGAGCAAGACGCAAGACACGTCGGCGTAGCATCGACGGGGTTATCGCTCGACCAATAGCGGAGACGGGGTTAAATCTCGACGCGGGTCACTCCGGCGACTTCGTCGAAGTGACCGATCTTGAGAACCACTCCATCGGATCCTGGCATCTCAGCAACAAAGGCGGTGCGACGCATAAAATCGAGACGAGACTGGTACGCATCCAGCAAGCATTGCCGACGGTTGACGAAATAGTTCACGATCGTGAACCTGAATCGTCGCTTTACGACACGCCAACACAGGCTTCTTTTCGTTCGCAGCGTTAAGCCGGTACAATGCCGCCATGATTCGATCAATCCTCCATAAAAGCCAGACGCCGCCCGCTTGGACGATGTCCTGCGGAGAAGAACCACGACGCGACGATGTGACAGTAAGATGAGCCGATTTGTAGCAGTAGGTGACATTCACGGGTGCAACAAGACACTTGCCAAAATGCTTGAGATCCTGGATCTGGCCCCCGACGATACATTTCTGTCAATCGGCGATCTGTCATCCAAAGGTGAGGATTCGCGAGGCGTTCACGATCAACTCGTGAGTCTGGAGAAACGTGGCATCAATGTCATTGTTCTGCTGGGAAACCACGAGGCGATGTTGCTAGCGATGCAGCGGAGGGCCGGTTCAAACGTCGACCTGAGTGCGTTCCCAGAAACGATATTTCGTGGCGCCGACATCAGTTGCATGATGCGAAGTAACGAGACTTGGGCGACACTGAAATCTTATGGTCGCGATGTCGCCGAAACCCGCGAGTTCTGGGCATTTCGGCACGACGATCCCGTTGAGCACTTTAAAACGGTGGCCCCAAAACTCGATAGCGAAGATTGGCGACTTCCACAGGATCACCTTGATCTGTTGAGTCGATGTAAGACTCACCACATCGCACGCAATTGCCTCTTCGTGCATTCGGGAATTCTGCCGAAGTACCTTCGGATGGACAGCGCTCAAAGTGCAGTCGACTCACAGATTGACGAGGACGCGAGGGAACTATGCTGGAGCCGAGAGTGGTTGGGACAAACACCCGGTTTTCCGGAACTGGTTGTGCATGGTCACACGCCGCTTTGCTACCTGTATTCGTTCGTTCCAGACACAACACCTTGGCGCGACAGCGACCTTGTCTTTAAGTCCGTCGTCCACGATGGCGCGCTCAATTTGGATAGCGGCGTCTTTCTTGAATCCGGCCACCTGACCGCGGTGGAGATCCCTGAAAGCGGTCGTCCGTCAGAGTTTCGCTTCCTGCGAGTTCCAAGACTGGATCCGGTTTGCAAGGACCGACTGAGCCACTTCAACTACATGTAGATCCACAATTCCATCCGTGGCCAAAACGTCGCCGCCCCCGTCAACCATCAGTGCCCCACCCTGCCCCAGCGACGTTCCTGAAGGGTCGCGATGCGAGTGAGTCTGGACTCACGGACTTCGTTGCAAAGCCCGCGTATAAAACATCGGACGCAAAAACCTGTCGCAAGTGGATCAACGACCCAACCCTGCAACTGGACTCGCGTTACAGGGTTGAACGATACGCTGGCCTTCTACTGACAACCGACGGTGCGTTCGATACGGGCGAGCGTGCTGAGCAAGAGGGCTTCGGACCTTGCGACTTGAACTTGCAGCGACAAGAGTTCGCGGTAAGTGGCGATCAAGTCCGTGAAGTCGGCTTTCTTGCCCTGGTAGTCAGCTGTGGCGATTTCGAGCGTTTGCTCTGTGCGGGGAATCAAGCGTTCGCGAAAGAGTTCGAGTTGTTCGATCGCGGCATAAGCGGCTGCGACTTGACGGCGAAGTGTTCCGCGCAAGCGATCTCGCTCGGCATCATGCAGCAGCGACGTGTTACTTCGATTGTGAGCGGCTTCGCTGATCCCCGCGTTGATCTTGTCACGCCAAATCGGCAGCGTCACGCCGACCGTGAAGTTGATATTGTCGTGACCATTGGCGACAGGACTGATGACGTCCCGGTCGTCGCTGATAATGGAATAGCCAAGCCCGACCTGAAAGTCGGGATACTGCTGCAAACACGCCAAGGATTCTTTCGCGCGATCCCGAGCGATTTCGGCAGCAAGCCCGCGTAGCGTCGGATTGCATTGCTCGGCTTGGGCGACAAGCAGGTCGAGTTGCGGTACGGCTTCATCAACATCCAAGTCGATATCGGCGTAGGGCATGTATTCGAGCGGCATGCGAACGAGCGTCCCAAGGTCAGCGCGGGATTGCTCTTGCTGTTGACATAGCGAGATTGACTGCTCGGCAAGTCGATCGCCTTCGAGTTCGGCGCGCAGGATGTCTTGTTGGCTGCCACCGGTTTTATAACGAGCTTCGGCAATGGTGATCAGATCTTCGACCAGCTTGGTGTTGTCGTCAACGATGCGAATCAGTTCGGTGGCGAGCCAGAGTTCATAGTAGGCGAGTCGAACCGCTTCGGTGATTTCGCTTTCCTTGTCTGCGATTCCAGCCATCGCCACTTGGACTTCGTGAGCGGCAACAACTCCCCGAGCATCCAGTTTGGCAGGCCAAGGCAGTTTCTGTGTGAGAGCGAACTGATGGCCGACACGTCCGCCAGCCGTTTGCAAGGCTTGGTCATGAATCGGCCAAAAAGTATTGCCGACCATCGGGTCTTCCAGCGCTGTCGCTTGCGGAATGCGATAATGAGCCGCAGCAACTTTTTGGCGAGCCGCAGCGATGGATGGATGCGATGAGAGCGCTGTCGCGATGAGCTCGGAGAGTGAAGTGGCGACTGGGCGAGGAGCAAAGTCTGGGAGACCGGGAGTCAGGAAGTTGGAAGTCAGAGTGCCGGGAGCGAGTGGGTCGCGGAGCGCTGTTTTTGTCATCTCGCCGTTAGCGACTTCGTTCTCACCATCTCCCCCACTCCCAGGCTCCCGCTCTCTAAAATCAACGTCTTCACGGAATCCTGCTAGCGATACCAAGGGCCGGACAGATTCTTTGACGGTTGAGATCCGTATCTGCGAAGTAGACGGTGACGTGCTTGCAAACCGGTCGCCGCCCGCGCGACAGCCCGAAACTAACAAAACGCACAAAACCAAAGCTCTTCGCTTTGCCATTGCCGTCGGTATTCGTGGACTTTGTCGCGGTTCGATCATACGAAATGAGCCTAAGATTCCTTTCTTAACGGTGATTCACCTTGATCTTGCTTCGGCATATGAGGACAATCAAGGTAGCGCAATCGAGCGTATTCCACGTTGCTTACAAACATGATCCACCGAACAATCCGCATCGCCGTCACACTTTGCCTGATCATCGCGACGATGATTCAGCCGATGTCGGCGTCCGGCGGAACTTGTGCGGATCAGGAATCTGAGCAGAAGCTGATGTGCCAAGGCTGCGGCTGCTGTGAAGTGGCGCAGTCAAGCGAGAAGTGCAGTTGCTGTAGCCACGCTGCCAGCGACTCTGTGCCGAGATGTGAGGCGCCGCAGGAATCCGGCGAGCCGGCGATTGTTTCTGTTTCGACAGAAGAGAAAACCGCTATCAGTGATTGCACTTGCGGCCTGACGGTTCCTCCCATGAATCGTGCTAACCCGCGAGACCAATTGGTACGCGAGTTGACGTTGCGTTTAGCGGCCTTGGAATTTGTGGTCTTGGAAGACGACAATCCGCTTGCCGCAGCACCCCGCGCGATCGACGCACGGTCGGGTAGCCGAGCGGATTTCTCTCAACGCATTCTCTGCGTTTGGCGGATCTAGAGAGTCTCGATAGAGTGCGTGCGCGCGCTCTGAACGAGATTTTCTTCTATCCCCAACCCCATCGACGGACGACTTTCCGTCACTCAAAGAGAAATCCACATGCGCTATTTCATTTCATCCTCCGCGGCATTGCTGCTGGTCATTGCTGCGGTTGCCGGATGCAGCAAGTCTGCTAGCACCGCGACGACTTCACCAGCACCCGAAGGCGCGGAAGTGACCCCGGTGAGTTTTGCCAATACAAAGTGCCCGATCATGGGCGGCAAGCCTTCGGCGGAACTGACAACGCAGTATGACGGTAAGACGATCGGCTTTTGCTGCGACGGGTGCCCTGAGAAATGGGCCGCTTTAAGCGACAAGGACAAGGCAGACAAGTTCGCCAAGGTCGACGCGCATTCCGGACACGATCACGCGGTCGGCGTATCAACTGATGGCGACCCCAATCATTCAGATCATTCCGCTGAATAGTCCCGCGTCTAAGCAAAATCGGAAAAGCATGTTCGGCGGCACCTTTGATTTCGGTCAATGGTGTCGCGGCGAGCGATCGGTTTCGGAGCCAGTATGAGTGCAACAAAGAGCGAGAGCGTGGACAAATCCAGTCCCAAAATGAAGCTGCGCCAGCGGCTTGGCGGTTTGAAATGGCTTGGCAGGACGCTGGTGCATGCGCTCGTCTTGATCGCCACGTTCATCGGCGGCATCGCTCTGATCGGCGTGGCTCAGCGTCAAGGCTGGATTCGCAGCGGCGTTGGGGTGGTGTCATCGCAGTCGGCGACCGGCGAAAGCGGCGAAACGATTTACACCTGTCCAATGCACCCGCAAATCCGACAAAACGAACCGGGCAACTGTCCGATCTGTGCAATGAAATTGGTTCCGGCGGCCGGTTCTGCTAAGCACGAAAAAGCCCGTGCGTCGGACGAACGGTTCATCTGTCCAATGATGTGTACGCCGCCATCAAGTGAGCCGGGACGTTGTCCGGTGTGTGCAATGGCATTGGTAAAGGCAACCGGTGGCGGCGGTGGAGACGGTCAGTCAGTGATGATTGAATCGGCCGCGCGTCGATTGATCGGAATAAAAACCGCATCGGCAAAGTTCGGTCCCGTCTCGCAAACGATTCGCACCATCGGTTCGATCGACTACGACGAAAGCAAACTCGCGACCATCTCGGCATACGTCGGAGGCCGGATTGAGAAACTGTACGCGAACTATGTTGGCGTGCCGGTTAAAAAAGACGACGATCTGGCGTTGATTTACAGTCCTGATCTTTATTCGGCGCAAGTGGAATTTCTGACCGCACGCAACGGTGGCGGGCTGAAGCGACTTGGCGGCTCCTCGGATTTTGCGGAGCTTTCCAAACAGAAATTAATTGAGCTTGGATTCACGGAAGATCAAGTCAACGAACTGTCTAAGCGTGGACAAGCCGAAAGCCGGATTCGACTGCGTTCGCCCATCAAGGGAACCGTCATCAATAAACTCGCCGTCGAAGGCGACTATTTGAAAACGGGAGACCCGGTCTATCGCATCGCTGATCTTTCGACGGTGTGGTTGATGCTGGATTTGTATCCCGATGACGCTTCGCGGATTCGATTCGGCCAGCAGGTCGAGGCGGAAGTGTCTTCAGTACCCGGTGAGGTGTTCACTGGGCGAGTTGCCTTCATTGATCCCACCGTCAGCAAGCAAACCCGGACGGTTCGCGTTCGTGTGGAAATGCTGAATGCCGATGGTGCTTTGCGTCCTGGCGACTACGCCACGGCGCGCGTCTATGTCCCCGCACTTCGGCAGGACCGCGTTTACGATCCGTCGCTGGCGGGTAAGTACATCAGCCCGATGCACCCACAGATCATTCGCGAAAGTCCCGGTGACTGTCCGATTTGTGGCATGGCACTGATCCCAACATCGAAACTCGGATATTCGTCCAGTCCGCTTCCCAGACAGGACGTCGTCACGGTGCCACGCGACGCTGTTTTGATGGCGGGCGAGAACAGTGTCGTGTACGTCGAAACCGATCCCGGACGTTTTGAGATTCGTCGTGTAACAGTGGGCCCGATGACCGACAATGACGCGATCGTCTTGGAAGGCATCGCCGCCGGTGAGACGGTCGCGACGGGCGGAAATTTCCTGATCGACTCACAAATGCAGCTCGCCGGGAATCCATCGTTGATGGACCCCAGTAAGGCTTCAACGTATCCACCGGGCCCACTCGAATTGCCCGAGCAGGAGGCAATCATCTTGACGGGTGTTGCTGGCGAACAGTTTGACCGCACCTTTCAAGCGTACTTTGAGATCCAAGAGGCACTTGCGGCTGATCAAACGCCGCCACCAGCAGCGGTCAATACGCTCGATGATGCGATTTCCCAACTGCTGTTATTGCCGAACGTTCCGGATGAAGTTCAGTCGCACCTCCAGCGTGCGCAGCGGAGCGTCGATCGGCTTGCGGGATCACTGGACCAGACTCGCGAGGGATTTCGGCCGCTCAGTCATTCGTTGCTCAAGGCCGCCAACTCTGCTCGTGGTCCAGGCACAGCGAACAAACTCGTTCACATGTTTTGCCCAATGGTACCCGGAGGCGGCGGGGACTGGATGCAACCCGGCGGCGAACTCATCAATCCGTATTGGGGCAGCGAAATGCTTTCCTGCGGCGAAGTGGTTGGGGAGATAGAGAGAAAGAGAGCGGGAGAGACACGGAGTCAAGGAGACGCGGACCGCGTGAGCGTGAACGTTGTTGAGGGTAAGTTCATTGGAGAGAACGAGCAATGAATGACCGCATCTGTAGCCACCGCGACTTGATTGTTTATCAAAAGTCGTTCTCGGCCGGAAAACGAATCTTTGAATTGTGGGGGGCGTTTCCGCGTGAGGAGATGTATTCGTTGACCGATCAAGTACGTCGTTCGTCTCGCAGTGTCAGTGCAAACATCGCAGAAGCATGGCGGAAGCGACGCTATGAAAAGCATTTTTGCAGCACCCTAAACATTGCCGAATCCGAAGCCGCCGAAACGCAAGTTTGGTTCGAGTACGCCGCCGCGCATGGTTATCTCGAACAGAAAACGGCAGAGCAAGCGAACGATTTCTACGACGAACTCTTGCGAATGATCGTCTCGATGATTGCTTCACCGGAAAAGTGGTACATAGGGAAGCGGGAGTCAAAGACACGCAGAGAAGAAGACACGGAGCGGGCGGAAAAAGGAGTAAATGAAGTCATCGCTGCATACTTAGTAAACGATGCCCCCGAGATCGACCAATTCGATCTGCTCATCCCCTCTCCCACGCTCCGTGTCTCTTCCTATTCCTCTTCCTCTCTCTCCGTGTCTCCCCCTCCCCATGTCTCCCCCTCTGAATCGCCAGAGGACGAAGATGCTTAACGCACTCATACGCTTTTGCGTCAAAGAACCCTGGCTCATCGTCATGCTCGCTATCGCGAGCAGCGTCGGAGGTTGGTTCGCGTTCAAAGCCGTTCCGATCGACGCAATTCCCAACGTGGGTGAAAACCAAGTCATCGTGCTAACGCCTTGGCCGGGACGTTCCCCCAAAGACATCGAAGACCAAGTCACGTATCCGCTGAGCGTTTCTCTGCTGGCCGTTCCGGGTGCCGAGTCGGTTCGCGGAAAAAGCATGTTCGGATACAGCTTTGTACAAGTGACGTTCAAAGATGAGATTGATTTCTACTGGGCTCGTAGCCGCGTTTCGGAACAACTTGGTACAGCGGCGTCTCAACTGCCCGACGGAGTTGTGCCTCAACTTGGTCCCGACGCCACCGGGCTCGGCCAAGTTTACTATTACGTCTTGACGCCACCTGCTGAAGGCATGGGCTTGGACGAACTGCGAAGCATGCAGGACTTCGTCGTCAAGTACGAACTACAAGCCGTCGAAGGTGTCAGTGAAGTAGCTTCCATCGGCGGCTACGTTCGCCAATATCAGATCGACGTGGACCCCGACAAACTTCGATTTCACGGCGTATCACTCGACAGTTTGGCAATGGCCATCAAGGGGTCGAACCTTGACGTCGGTGCTAAGACGGTTGAAACGACCGGGATGGAATACATCGTTCGCGGCAAAGGTTTCCTGGGCAGCAAAGGTGACAAGGGCGAAGCGATTCGCGACATCGAACAAACCGTCATCATGCAACGAGACGGCGTCCCAGTTCATGTCCGCGACGTTGCCAGCGTGCAACTTGGACCCGACTTCCGCCGTGGAGCACTCGATTACAACGGCGCCGAAGCGGTCGGTGGCGTGGTGGTGATGCGGTATGGCGAAAATCCTCGCGAAGTCATTGACCGCGTCAAAGCAAAGATCACTCAAATCGAACCCGCACTCGACGGCGTCAAAATACATGGCGTCTACGATCGCAGCGGACTGATTGATGAAACGATGGCGACGCTAACGCATGCGCTGCGCGACGAAATCATCATCACTGCGATCATCATCTTGTTGTTCTTGCTTCATATTCGCAGCAGCATTGTCGTGGCGATTTGCTTGCCGGCCGCCGTGCTGATGTCGTTCATCGCCATGCACTTCGTCGGCGTCGGTTCCAACATCATGTCACTTGCCGGTATCGCGATCGCGATTGGCACGATGGTCGATATGGGAATCATCGTGTCGGAGAACATTTACCAGGGATTGTCGGAATGGGAGGCGGGCCGAGGGAGAGAAAAGACAACAGAGAGACAAGAGGCAGAGAGACAAGAGGCAGGGAGACAAGAGGCAGGGAGACATGGGGACGGGAGACAAGGAGACACGGAGACGAGGAGAGGGGGAGAGAGAGAGTTGGGGACTGAAAACGGCGTGTCTCCTGGTCTCTCACCCTCCCTTTCTCGTTCGCGAAATGAAGTCATTTATGACGCGACGATCGAAGTCGCGCCCGCCGTCATTACCGCCGTCGCAACGACGATCGTTAGTTTCTTACCGGTCTTCTTCCTGACGGGACGCGACTACCGGCTCTTTTCGCCACTCGCCTACACCAAGACATTTGCAATCGCGATGGCGATGCTGACCGCGATCACTTTGGTTCCAGCACTCAGTCGCCTGCTCCTCAAGAGTGCGGGCTATCGCAAGCGTTCCGCAATGGCGGCCGCACTCGCAATGACCATATTGTTGGCCGCGACGTCGCATTTCCTGTGGGGAAATGATTTGGCCGACCATTTTCAGATCCAGCATTGGGTGGTGACATGTGTTGCCGCACTGATTGGGTTTGTCCTCGGCTGGCAACTGCTGCGAGAACGAATTCGTCCGATCGAAGAGATTCCGACCAGCCGTTTTGTTCGCTGGATCTACGCCGCTCGGCTTCGGCAGGCACTCAATCACAAGCTGTTGGCGTTATCGTTTCCGTCAATGCTGCTGATACTGGGAGTGGGAGCCTACGTTGGGTTGCCCACCGTGTTGAAACCCGTCGAAACGGCGGCGGGCTATGTCGGCGCCGACCTCAATTCCTTGCCAGGATACGTTGATACCAAGCACGTCTTCACGGGCTTGCAAAGCGATGACTGGATCGCGTTGGACGAAGGCAGTTGGTTCTATATGCCGACTCTTTATCCGGCAGCCAGCTTTTCCCAAGCGATGCAGGTTCTGCAAACGCAGGACGTGTTGATCGGCCAGATTCCCGAAGTCAAGGACGTGCTCGGAAAGATCGGCCGTGTCGAATCGGCACTCGACCCCGCCCCAGCCGCAATGGTTGAAACCTATGTGATGCTAAAACCCGAATCGGAGTGGCGAGACGGCGTAACCGCTCGCGATGTTTGGGACGAGATCAATCGTGTGGCAACGCTGCCTGGCGTCACACCAGCGTCAGCATTGCAGCCGATTGAAGGCCGCGTCGTGATGTTGCAGTCGGGAATCAAAGCGCCGATGGCGATTCGTATTTACGGCGACGATTTGAAAACACTTGCTTCGGCGGCTATGGAAGTGTCCGCGGTACTGAAGACATCTCCCTACATCAATCCAGGCACCGTCAATCCCGACATCGTGCTCGGCAAACCCTACATCGAGTTCACGGTCGACCGCGAAGCCGCATCTCGGTACGGCATGAGTGCGTCGATGGTCAACCAAGTGATCGAAACCGCGCTTGGCGGAATGAACCTAATCAAAACCGTCGAAGGTCGCGAGCGTTACCCGGTACGATTGCGTTACAACCGCGACCTGCGCGAACGCATCGAAGGCCTCAGTCGATTGCCAGTGGTCACTCACAGCGGCGCAATCGTGCCGTTGGAGGAACTGGCGAAGCTTGAAACCACTTGGGGTCCCGGTGCAATCAATAGCGAAAATGGCCGCCTGATCGCGCACGTCGCCTTCATGTCCAATGGTTCGGCGGGCGCTCTGGAATCAATCGCCGCGATCGAAGAACGGCTTCGCGAAGCTCAGGCGTTGCCAGAAACAAATCCGAATCGTCTTTCGCTCCCCACCGGCTACTCGCTCGAAGACGTCGGCAGCTTTCGCAATCAGATCGAAGCCAATCTGCGATTGATGTGGATCATTCCTATCGTGATGGTGATCAACTTGCTGCTGATCTACATCGAATTTCGTAACCTGCCCATCTCACTGGCGGTCTTCTCAGGAATTCCCGTTGCCTTCGCGGGTGGAATGATTGCGGTTGCCTGGATGGATGTTGAACTCAATACCGCCGTATGGGTTGGCTTTATCGCGCTGTTCGGTTTGGCGGTCGACGATGGGGTCGTGATGGCGACCTATATCCATCAACTCTTAAAGCGACGCAAAATCAACACCGTCGAAGACATCCGCAACACTGTCTACGAAGCGGGGCTGAAACGCATCAGACCCTGCATGATGACCACCGTCACGACGCTGGCCGCGTTGATTCCCGTGTTGATCGCAACCGGACGCGGTGCCGACGTAGCTCGAGCGATGGCGATCCCGGTCTTCGGCGGGATGCTGGCCGAACCATTCACGTCGTTCATTGTTCCGACGCTGTATTGCGGCTATCTAGAACTAAAGATGCGTTTCGGAATGCAAGATGAACTCTGGAAGGGAACTGAAGAGATGCCTAAAGAAGGACATCTCGAAGTTTCTTAGACGACTGTTAACTAACCCGATACTTTTTTGGAGAACAAGGATGAATCAGAATCTACGAATGGCACTCGTCATAGGCATCGCTGGGCTGCTTTCGATAGTACACCCGATTGCCGCGCAAAAAACTTCAGGCGTAAAGGCAATCGCCCAACCCGACGTCGACGTTCGAACAGTAAAGAAGGGACCGCACGGCGGAACGCTTCGCCAAGTTGATTCGTTGCAAGTTGAAATGCTCGTGACGCAAGCCGGTATTGAGTGTTACGTTTTCGACCGCAGCGGAATGGCGGTATTGGTCGCTTCGGGACGCGGCACCGCGTCAGTACGATTGGAAGGAAACGCAAAACGCTACCGCTACGATTTAATGCCGAACGAACGAGGCGGGTTTACGGCGATTGTTGATCTATCCAAGTTGGCTGGGCGGCAATTGCAAATTGAAACGCATCTCGTTGGCGTCGACGCTTCAGATTCTGGCAGTCTTGTTTTCCAGGAAGTTGCCAGCGTACCACTCAACGAAAACCAACTCGCCGCCGCCGCGATCGCCCGCCAAAAGGTCTGCCCCGTCAGCGGCAAGTCTCTGGGCAGCATGGGTGATCCGATCGCCGTCGATGTCAAGGGCCAGAAAGTCTTCGTTTGCTGTGCCGGATGCGTTAGCGCCGTCGAATCTGATCCCTCGAAATACGCTTCCGGTCGCCCACAGATAACCGTCACCACAGCCACTCAGGCCGACGCGGCAGCGATCGCGGCGCAGAAGTTCTGCCCCGTCATGGACGAACCGCTAGGTGGCATGGGCACGCCGATCAAAGTGATGGTTGGTGACAAGCCGATCTATCTGTGCTGCAAAGGCTGCATCAAGAAAGTTCAAGCCGAACCAACAAAGTACTTAGCCTTGATCTATCCAACCGGAGATACGTCAAGCGTTGGTGCTGGAACAGAACAAGTACGCGAGGGTGTCTTCAGAGTCACTGCAGCGGATGCACAATTCATTGCAGCGCAAAAGAAATGCCCCGTCATGGACGAACCGCTTGACGCAATGGGCGGCCCCTTCAAGGTCAATGCCGCTGGTAAAGCAATCTACATCTGCTGTCCTGGTTGTGCAAAAACAATTGCTGCGGAACCAACCAAGTATCTCGCGATTCTAGCCGAACAAGGAGTAAATGCACCGTCAATTGAATAGAGGACTCAAGCCGGAATAAGCAGCGTGTGGAGGGATCAATAACTTCATTCGTTATCGGTTTTCCTCAACCACCTACTCGATAGACCGTCCACGATGTCGCCATGGACGTTCTAAGTCGCCGTGGCGAGGCATAAGACACAATCGAACTTGCTGATTTGGCAAGAGTCTCACAGTCTCGTCTCACTCGAATTCGGCGACTTTTACTGCTCGCGTCAGAAATCAAAAATTCTTTCCTCAACCCGCCCTTCCAATTGAAGGGTCAAGCAAAGATTCACGAGAGGAAACAATGTCCGATCAAGAGGCAGCCCTGTTGGGATCGCCAAAAAGGATTGTGGGCAGAGTTGAAGCTCGGCATTTGCGAACCGAACGGATCTTGCCGACAGAGACGTAATTGCCCCCTCGCCAGCTGAAGCCAGCAACGTGATCAAACCGTCGATGCCTTTGCCACTGAACCAACATGTTTGTAACTCGCTATCAGTTCGGAATTCCCAGTTCATGTAAGTTCGCAATCTCGTCCCCAGTCAGTGGCTCTTTGTAGATCAAGAACTCATCCACACGCCCGTTCAGGTTTCTGACCGGAAACGGCACGCCCTCGATTGGCAGGCCCCAGTTGCCGATCGCACACGGGCCGAATGTCACCTTACGATCACCGAGATGATGTTCGCTAACCTCACGACTGACTTCCTTGCCATCAAAGTACTGCACCGCTTCGCCGACGACCGCATCGAACGTCACCGCGACATGATGCCAGCGTCGTCCATCTGAGTTGACAACTTTCGGAGAATAGAAAACCTGGTCTTGGCGATACGGATCAAACTGCTGTCCGCTGGAGGGCGCGAAACGCATGTAGCTCACCGAGAACATCAGACGTCCCGATTTGTCGATTTGCCAGTGCGGCTCTCCGTCTTCGTATCCGTCGGACAGCAGCAATGCGTTGTACTTGCGGTCCAGTCCGTCGACACGAATCCACGCCGCCATTGTTAGTCCGTCATACTTATCTTTCCCCAAATTGATCCGGACACGGTCACCGGGGCTCTTAAACTCCAACGCAGATTTCGTCGGCCAACGTCCGTCGACCCAGCGTGCTCCGACGGCTGAACCGTGACTATAAAGACGTTTCGGAATCGCAAAGTTGTTGACAAGTCGATCCCACTTCTCGTCTTCCCAACGTCGAAATTGATAGCAGCCAATGATGCGTTCATCTGAACGTACCGTGTTCATCGCCGCACGCCATTGTTTTGTTTTTGTTTGATAGTACTCTTCCTTGCGTCGTTCAAACTCCTCCACGCTCGGAAAGTCCGCTGGCTTGGAGACGCCCGCAACGACAGGAAGGTCGGTAGATTTTTTGAGACTGCTGCCTTCACGGATGATTTGCATTTGGGAGCCCGGTACATGAGCTTCGACTTCGCCATCGAAAACATGCAGAGATGACTCGGCCCCATCGACCTGGACAGCGAACTCGGTTCCAAGATCGACGACTTTCATGCCCGGCAGTGTCAGGTGGAAACCGATCGCAGGTGCCGGCACATGCATCGTGACTTTGCCATGGGCACACTCTGCTTCCCAGGAACTAACCAGATTCACATCGGCCGCTTCGTCGATCAGCATGGTCGCACCACTGAAGAAATCGATTTGCACCGCTCCCGAAAGCAGCTTGAACTGTCCCGGTTGCAATGAGTCACCTTCCCGATACTGCACGTCTCCGGCGAATTTCGCGTCCACAACACGGGACAGGACCGCGCAGCCTGATTCGACAACTTCGTCTGATTCACCGGATGCGACCTCTGACGCGGCAATTTGTTGTTCCGCATCACCTTTGCGATCACGTCCGATTCCATAGCCGATCGCGAGTAATAAGACGGCGGCAATGGCTGCGACTAGCCCTAGCCAACCGACAGCACGCATACCATTCGCTCCCGCCGGTGCGCGCCGGGACTCCGCACCAACAGGCGTTTCGATCACGACATCGCTCATCAGCCGCAAATCTGCGTCCAAGCCGCAGACGTCCACAAATTCGCTGCGTCGATCTGCGGAGCTTTCCAGCACAGCTTGAAGTTCCGCGGATTCGGTCTCAGTAAGCGAACCGTCGAGCCAGTTGGAGACAAGTTCCATGAATCTTAAGTCGTTCATGACAATCCCTGATCTGCAAGCGTTTGTTTTACGCACATCAATAGTTTCTGACGAAGTCGATGGACTGACTTATAGATCGCCTGTTCGGGGCGAGAATTCTGTTGAGCGTACCCGCGAATGGTGACGCCCGGCTGATGCACGTTAAGAATCAATTCACGCTTTGCCTGGTCGAGCTTTTGTAAGCAGCCTTCCAGAGCTTGCTGTCGATCTGCGTCGTCAGCAACAATGCTGCCTGCAGCATCGGCTAACTGTTCGGCGAGTTTGTCCGAAAACACCAACGGGCTGCGGGCAAGTGAACGTCGATACTTCAGCGATTCAAATCGAGCAATGGTCATCAACCAACCGCCAAAACGATTGATGTCGTCAAGCTCGTCGAACTTCTTCCATGCAATTAAACTGGTTTGTTGAACGACTTCCTCCACATCGTGCCACGTTGGAACGAGCCGGCGCACGTAGGCCTTCACGGCTGACTCTTCCTCAATCAGCAGACGCATGAAGGTTTCGTAGTTGGATGGATTTTCGTTCATTCCTGATTCTTCAACGTTCGATTGAAGAACGGAACTGCCGCGTCCATCATCTGATCAAACCAGATCTGCTTGACCGTGAACGGGTGCGGAGCGTCTTTAATGAGGGTCAGTCCGTTCGGAATACCAAATTCGTCCATCTTCTTTCGCAACACGTCAGCGTGAGTGCTCGGGTCGTCGTGTTCGCCACTGATCAGCCAAACCGGCGGGTCGTTCTTGTCGAGGTGAGCCAATGGTGAAGCAAGTCGGTAAGTCTCGGGGACTTCGTCTTGCGAACCGCCGAGAAACTCTTGCCAGATCGCTGCGCTTGCTGATTTTTCACGGTTTCGCTCCGACATGAAATCCGTTTGGCCGCCCATCGGTACCGCGGATTGAATCGCACTGCTGAATTCCGCGTTTCCGCCGTCACCGTCGAGTTCCGCAACACCACCGGACGTCGCGAGTAGCGCCGCCAGATGACCACCCGCGGAGTGGCCGATCGCTCCGATGTGATCAGCGTCGACGCCGAATTTCGTTGCATTGGCTCGCAGGAATCGGACGGCCGCTTTGCAGTCGTGAATATGAGCCGGAAACTTTGCTTCACCGCTCAAACGATAATCAATGGACGCCGTGACGTAGCCTTCGGCCGCGAGGGCTTGCGCGACATTGCGATGATGAATCTTTGCTCCTTTTCCCCAGCCGCCGCCGTGAATGCAGACGATCGCCGGCAACTTTTCCAGCGCATTCTTCGGACGATAGATGTCCATCTGCAACGTTCGGTCCCCGTACTTTGCGAACGTCACGTCAAGTCGTTCGTCCAACCGTTCCAGCGTGGCCTTTGGAATGACCGTCTTTCCGTCAGCACCAGGGGGTTTGTCATCAGCGACGCAAGACAGTCCAGAAGCTGTGCAAAGAAAGCCCAGCAAAACAGCACGGGCAATGGGAAGATGGGGAATCGTAGTCATAGTGCGTTTCAGTTTGGAAAGTGGTTAGTTGTAAATGAACACTTCGCTTGTGACGATGAGTTCAACCAAGTCCTGCAGGCCATCACCTTTTGCGGCAAGCTCGCCAACAATCGACTCGACCGTCGGCCGGTCTTGGAAGCCAACTTCTCGTCCCAGTGCATAGGTCAGCATCTTTTCGGTCAGACAATGCGAGAACTGATCTTTCTGTTTCAAAAGTAATCGCTTGAGTTCAGCGATGTCTGCGAACGACTCTCCCGTCGGCAGCGTTCCGCTGGTGTCCACCGCGCCGATGGGGTTTCCTGCGCTATCACGGTACTGGCGACGAAACGAACCGATTGGATCGAAGCTTTCCATTGCGAAGCCAATCGGATCGATTTTGCGATGACACTCGGCGCACGTCGCGACATTGCGATGCTTGGCAAGCTGTTGACGAATGGTGGTCGCACCTCGAATATCCGGCTCCAACGGCTCGACGTCCGGTGGCGGCGGTGGAGGCGGTGAACCGAGAATATTCTCTAGCACCCAAATCCCGCGAGTGACGGGCGAGGATTCGACTCCATTGGAGGTCGCCGTCAGGACACTCGCGTGACCGAGCAGCCCTCCGCGGAGCGATTGTTTCGGCAGTGAAATTCGCCGAAACTCGTCTCCCTCGATCGTAGGCAGACCGTAGTGTGCGGCCAGATAGCGATTGGCGAACGTAAAGTCCGAATCAATGAAATGTTCGATGCTCAGATTCTTATGCAGGACCTCTGCGAAGAACAACTGGGTTTCCCGTCGCATCAACGGCTCAAGCTGTCGATCATAGTAGGCAGCAAACTTTTGCGTGTCCGGCGGCATCGACCCGAGTTCATTTAGGTGCAACCAACTGTTTGTAAAATTCTCGATGAACGCCTCCGCTCGCGGGTCTTGTAGCATGCGGTTTGTTTGGGCGAGCAGCGTCTCTGGTTCACTGAGACTTCCGCTTGCCGCGGCGCGTAGCAACTGGTCGTCCGGCATCGAGCTCCACAGAAAATAAGACAGACGCGACGCGAGTCGGAAAGCTCGGTTGTCGCTTTCACTAGCGTCAGGCGGCGTTTCCACGTATAGAAAATGCGGTGAACAGAGGATCGCTTTGCAAGTTGTCAGGAAAGCGGTCTCTTCCGATTCTCCAGCATCAACTCGAGACTCGAAAAATGCTTGATACCGAGCGACTTCCGATTCCAGCGGTAGGCGTCGGAAAGCATGAAACAAAAACCGTCCCAGTGATCGCTGGTGCTTATCCGCCAATAGATCATTTGTTGAGTCATTACTAGGTTCTGGTCCGGCGATTTCCATTTGGTGGATTCGCATGCGAGGCCCTTCGTAGGCATCGGACATCCAGACATCGAGAATCTCCGATGGCTCCGTTGAAAAGACATCTTTCCAGTTGCTCGTCAACGTTTCGGGATGATACTTCTGCAACAACTTCACCAAGGATGTTCTGAAGTTCAGCGGCCCGTTGGCGTAGCGAATGACGGGAACAAATCCTTTGTCTAACCAGGTTCGGAACTCGTAGACCTTCGACTGGTGATCGAGCAGCGGAACGGTCGCTACGACGCGGTCCGAAGAATTCTGTCCCGCCCCCGGCGGAGCAACTTGTGGGTTGGTCGCGATGACTTGCATCTTGATCGGCTCACCGCGATCGACCAGCAAAGAATTGGACGCATAAGGGTGCTCGCGGTTGATGCCTTCTGCTTTGACGCGAATCGTGTAATACCCGTCCGCCGGAACGCCTTTGAATCGTGCGGCGTAGACTCTCGGCAGTTTAGCCTCGCTGTGGCCGACGTCGACATAGTCACCTGTTGGATTCACCTCAAAGTAAACGAACGGACGAAACAGGTATTTTCGATTGCACATGTCCTGGGCTCGCAACAATTCGTCGATAGGCTCAACAACCGCTTGAGCCTGGACGGCTTTGTCGATGCTCCGCGAAGCCGCTTCCAGATAGCATTGCAACAGGTAGTCGGACAGAACCAAACTTTCGCCGATGTTGTCGAACCCGTCCAGTCGCTCGTCCGCCGGGAACGACGTCGTCGGATCGAACGAGTCCGTGTTGACTCCAAGAAGATCGCGAATCGTATTCCGGTACTCGTAGCGGTTAAGCCGCCGGAATCGTTCTTGACCGCCAGCCGCAAGTGCCTCGCGAGCTAGCTCAAGCTGACGTGTCACCGTGGCGACAAATCGCTTGGTCTCTTGGGTCGCAGGTTGCGGCTCATCTTCGGGAGGCATCTCACCGAGATTGACGATATCAAGGATCTCTTGCCACTGTTCTGCAGTCTGATGATCTGAAAGCTCATCGCCCAGAGAGTCGAATCGTCGATCCGCGTTCTGCTCCTCCGTGCCATGGCAGCGAATGCAGTGCTCGCGAACGTACGAGAGTGGATTCACTTCCGTTTCGTCGGCATTCAGCAAGGCACAAGGCATAAACCACGTGAAGAAAATCGCGAACACGGTAGTGGTCTGGTAAGAATCTGAACAACTCATCAGCTCAGCCCCTCCAGTGTCCCGGTGCTGGTTCCGAAGCGATCGGATTCCACACCGAATCGCTGCAACATCGACAGATACAAATTGCAGGCTGGCGTCTGTCGGCCTCCACCTGCCGGGTAGGTCTTGTGTTCGCCGTGCCCGAAGCCACCACCAGCGAGCAGCAAAGGTAGCTTTCGATTGGAATGAGAACTCGCGTTCCCAAGACCACTTCCGAACAACACCATGGTTCGGTCCAGCAACGATGCATCATTGGCAACCTGGGAACGCTTCAGGCCATCCAAAAACCGCGCGAGCTGCAAGGAGTGGAACTGTTCAATGACGCCGAGCTGCTGCAGCTTGGATTCATCGCGACCGTGGTGCGAAAGATCATGATAGCCCTTTGTGACTCCCGACAGCCCCGAGTCGCCCGTCCATCCGTGAATGGCCATCGAAATCACGCGAGTCGAATCGGTTTGCAATGCCAACTTCATCAGGTCGTAGAACAGCGCAACTTCTTCGGTGAAACTGGTCGGCAATTGTTTCGGCAACTTGTAGTTCGATGTTGGCTTCGGTTTGTTCAACCATGCCTCCGATTGTTCCAATCGTTTTTCGACTTCGCGTATCGAAGTGAAGTACTCTTCGAGTTTCGTCGAGTCACCGAGACTGATTCGCTTTTCGAGCGCCGCCGCATCCTCACCAACGACGTCCAGGATGCTGCGGGTGACGGCGAACGCACCGGCCTGTCGCATCCGCTTCGACTGGGGTGTTTCCAGAAACAGCGCGTCGAACATCGTTTGCAGCCGCGTGATCGTTGGAATCTCGACACCGTTCCGGGTCCACGAAACGCCGCCACCGCCTAGACCCAGTTGCATGGATTGATAACGCGTCTCGGCACCGACAAACTCAGCCGCCCGCTGATCGACGCTGACGTTCCCCTCTGGGAACTGTTTCGCTTGGTCCGATCGAATGCCAGACAAGAACGTGTGTGTCGACTGGTGCCCGCCCGTGATTCCGGGATGATCCAAGCCAGAGAAGACGGTGAAGTCGTTCCTCAACGCAGCTAGCGGAGACAGCAATCGGGGCAACTCGTAATCGCGGCCCGTTTCATCAGGAAAAAAGTCGCTCGGATAGAGCCCATATTCAAGGCCGATGCAAACCATCCGCATCGGTGATTCTGCCCTGCCTTCTGCGGCCTCCGCATATTTCGGTACCGCCAGGGACTCCAAGAACGGCAGAGCGACTACGGCTCCAGTTCCACGCAACAATTGTCGTCGGTCGAGTCGATTCATCTTTCCATTCCCTGCGAATTGGTCATTCTTCGATTTGGTAATCTCTGGATGAGAATGCGAATTACCATCTCTCTCCCGAACCCTCGAAAGTTGGACAACCAAATTTGTGATTCTCTAAAAGAAACTTGAATTTCACTTTGCGGGGCAGGCGCCGTCTATCCATTTCGTCAGTGTGGCAAAATTGCCGTCCGGGTCGCGTGTGGCCAAGGTGTAGGTTGCGTGTTATCGGCTCATCTGCTCATTGCCGCCTCACAACCTGAGAATCGACGGAGTACGGCAGCTTGCGACCAAACATACGTACTCGCGAAAACCGGAGCATTTTGGCCGCGCTGAGAATTTTTAAGGTTTTTTTGTCCCCAAACGGCTCTTTCGCGACAGTAGTGGTGTCGGAAGTTTTTCAAATCCCCTTTGGAGGTTGTTTTGGACAAAAAAGCACGAACAGCATTCGAGATTCTGGCCCGCGAAAATTCGCGGATGCTGATGGTGTATCTGCGTAGTCTGGTCCGAGACGAGTCGGCGGTGGATGACCTGTTTCAGGAAGCGATGATAGTCGCATGGCGGCGGCTGGACGAATGTGATCTGGATCAGCCGTTTGGGCCGTGGTTGAGAGGCATTGCTTCACGGTTAGTGCTGGCTCACTACCGGAAACAAAAGACCGCTCCGGTGATGCTGCATGAAGCGGTGTTGCAGGTCGTGGACCGGCATTTTGAGAATATCAATCTGTTGGCAGGCGACACGTGGGACGACAAAGTCGCTGCTTTGCGTGAATGCATTGATGCGTTGCCCGAACTGCAGAAGTCGGTGATCGGTGGCAGGTACTTCGATGGTCTTTCCGCTGCGGAAGTGGCTGATCGATTCGAGTTGACGCTGGAAGCTTGCAAAAAGCGGCTTCAGCGTGGTCGTACGATGCTGGCTGAGTGCCTGAAAACGAAGGGTGTCTTGTCTGCGTCGGAGGCTGCATCATGAATGAGCGTTTCAACGATTTTCTGTCTGAGTGGTTCGATAGTGACGCTGAGGTTCCGATGGGCGAAAGTGATCTTTCTGCCAGTGAAGCAAGCGAGGCCGTTGCCCAGTCGCTGCTGATTCACGGGCTGCTGTCTGACATTGGAAGCCGCGAGAGCGATGCTGATCGGATTCTCGCAGTGATGCAGCGGATTGATGCTGAGTCTGGATCTGAATCAGCCACTCTGACCAATGCAGCCCCCGATGAACCACAACGACGGCGTTGGTTCGCGATGCTGACCTCCGCTTTGACAATCGCGGCCGCATTGATGGTGATGTTTTCTGTCTTCGGTCCGCATCAAAGCGTTTCCGCAGCGATGGCTTCTCTTGAGAAAGTGGTTGAAGCTGCAGCCAAGCCATTTGATCGCACTTACAGCGTTCGTGTGATTGAGGAATACCCCCGCGACAAGCGTCCACGAAACATGGCGCAGGAAGATTGGGATCGCGAATCAGAAGAGCAAATCGACGGGTCGACATTGTATGTTCGCGGAGCCAATCAGTACGTGATGACGGTGATGCTGAATTCGGCAGAGAAACGGACTTCTGGTTTCGATGGAAAACAAAGCTGGGCGTTCCGTCAGAACGGCCCCGTCCGTGTCAGCACCGATCCCAATCGGTTCCGTGGCGGAGTGCCAGGCGGGCAGCAAGACATCCCGTTTCTAAACATTCACGCACACCTATCGCAGTTGCGGACTGGTTACGACATTGAACTGGGCGACGAGCATGAGAACGCGGGCAACGGAGCGGCACTTTCAAAGTTGATTGGCGTTCGTAAGTCGCGAGATGTGCGAGGCCCCAAGCAAGTTGAAATCTGGTTCGATGCGGACAGCGGCACCGTTCACAAAATGTTGCTCGATGGGCTACCGCGTGGCGGAGGTGGTCCCAAAAGCTTGACGCTGGAATTGATTGACCAATCTGAATTGGACTCCCAGTTCTTCTTTCACGAATCACATCACGAACTCGGACGGAGAGTCATCAGTGAGTAATTTTCCTAAGTTCCTTCTGCTTTTCGTCATTGCGATGACGATGCTGCCGCAAGGAAACTCTATCGCGCAAGATGCGAAGCAACGCGGTGGTGGCAGTCGACTAGGCGGCTACACAGAACCGCCGCCGGTAAACAACGTCCCGAATCATCCCTTCAACATTCTTTTGGGAAGACTGACCGACAGCAGCGGAACCGTTCGAGTGCTCTGTCACAGCGATGTGAATGCCTATCTGAGCTATGGCGATCAGTCTGGAAAGCACACAAACAAGACCGAGGTCCATCAGCTTCTTGCTGGTGAACCATTCGATTTCGTGATCGACTCGCTCAACAAAAACACGCGATACTACTACCGGCTTGTGTACGAATCAGACGGCAAGACGGTGGAGAGCGACGAGTACACCTTCCACACACAGCGAGCTTCTGACAGTCCGTTTGTCTTCACCGTGCAGGCGGATTCGCATCTGGATGAGAACACCAGTGGCGAAGTCTACTTGCGAACACTTGGCAATGCTCTGGCCGATCAGCCCGACTTTCATTTCGCTCTCGGCGACACGTTCATGACGGGTAAGTACGTGAAGCCCGAACTGTCGCTGCCCCAGTATCAGGCCCAGCGTTACTACCTCGGTCACTTGTGTCATTCCGCAGCGTTGTATTTTGCGCTGGGAAACCACGATGGCGAATCCGGCGATCGTGGCTCGAACGTCTGGGCTACAACGACTCGCAAACGCTACCTCCCGAATCCGTTTCCGAATGACTTTTTCACCGGCAATGAACATCGTGAGGCAGAAGTCGGCTTACCGGAAAATTACTACCAATTCGAGTGGGGTGACAGTCAATTCATCGTGCTTGATCCGTTTCGTCACACGACCGTTCGCAATCGTGGCGGGGAAAGCGACAACTGGAATTGGACGCTCGGCGAACATCAATATCAATGGTTGAAGCAGTCGCTGGAACAAAGCGATGCCAAGTTGCGATTCGTGTTCCTGCATCACTTGGTTGGTGGCAGCGATCGAAACAACCGGGGTGGAGCGGAAGCTGCACCCTTTTGGGAATGGGGGGGCAAAAACGAATCAGGCGAAGACGAGTTCGCAGCGAAACGACCAAACTGGTCGAAACCAATTCACCAATTGTTGGTTGAACATGACGTCGACGTTGTCTTCCACGGACACGACCACATGTTCATCAAGCAAGACCTCGACGGCATTGTCTATCAACTCGTTCCGCAGCCGGGACATCCGCGTAGCGGCACAAAGAGTGCAAAAGAATACGGCTATCTAAGCGGCGACATTCAAGGCAGCAGTGGACATGTTCGGATACGCGTCAATGGAGATTCAGCTCGCGTCGACTACGTCCGAGCGTTCCTTCCGGCAGCGGAACGCGGCAGTCAAAGAAACGGCGACGTGAGCTATTCGTACATGTTGAATGGTGAAGGTTCACGCCAAGGCGCGAAGGCGCAAAGGAAGCGAGAAGCAGAATAACTTTGTGAACACAACTTTGCATCTCCGCGCCTTTGCGTGGAGGCGTTTTGTTGCCGTCGTCCTCAATCCTTCATTCCATTTGCGATGCGGGAGATTCCATCTTTGATCAACTCAGTACCAAAGTTAATCAGCAGACCCAGCCGTTTGTCATTCAGTCGAAGGGGTGCGATCCGCCTGATGCGCTGATCGAATCGCACATCACGCGGTTTCCAGATTGATAAGGTCGTCGACAGCCGGTTTTGATAGTAGCCATTTCTCATAAACGGCCTCCCAGACTCCGCTGAGCAG